>JARFPZ010000305.1 GCA_029288035.1 Desulfosarcina sp. | reverse complement strand
AGAATATTTCCCCTAAAGAAGTGGAGGCGATCATTAACCGGGTGGATGGGGTGGCTGAATCTTCGGTGGTGGGCATTGATGATGAAAAATGGGGGGAGAAGGTTGTGGCTGCCGTGGTTAAAAAAGCAGATGCCGACGTAAACGAAGCAGAGATCCAGGCGTACTGTAAACTGCATCTTCACAACTGGAAATGCCCGAAAGAGATTGTTTTTGTGGAAGAACTGCCACGGAATACAATGGGGAAAGTGTTAAAAAAGAAAGTTAAAGAATTCTTTTGATTTAATCTCTCCTGGGTTTAATTCCATGCCCTTAACCCTGAACCGCTCAGTTTAGGCTATAAATTTATGTCCCGGAATAGGATGATGAGATATATGAAAAGGAAGCTTCAATTGCCGGCAATGATGTTAATCTTGTTGTTTTCAGCCGATGCAGCAACTGCCGTTGGCCTGCCGGGCGGCACTCCGGCGGACACCGCCGGCTACACGAACATCGATGTATTCCTGCTGGTGTCGTATATCCTGCTGGCACTTGTTTTTTCCTTCCTTTGTAGCGTGGCTGAGGCGGTCCTTTTGAGCATTACGCCTTCATATATCGCGGGTCTGCGTGATAAAAAGCCCAAGCTGGCAGCTTTGCTGAAACTTCTGAAACAGGAGAACGTCGATCAGTCCCTGGCGGCCATTCTGACATTGAACACCATCGCCCATACGGTGGGGGCCATTGGGTCAGGCTCCAAAGCGACGGTGGTGTTCGGCAGCGCCTGGTTTGGCCTGTTCTCGGCTCTCATGACATTGGCGATCCTTTTCCTGTCCGAAATTATTCCCAAAACCATCGGTGCCGTGTACTGGCGTAATCTGGCCGGACTCACGGCACAGTTTGTCCGCGGATTGATTTGGTCCCTCTATCCGCTGATCTGGGTTTCGGAAGCGCTGACCCGCCTGATTGCGCGCCGAAAAAGCGCCCATGTGTTCAGCCGCGAAGAATTCATCGCCATGGCCGGAATCGGGGAACGCGCAGGGAAACTCGACCAGCACGAATCGCGAATTATTAAGAATCTTTTCCGGTTTGATTTGCTGACGGCCAAGGATATCATGACGCCGCGGACGGTAATTTCGGGACTTCCGCAGGACATGAGCGTCACCGAAGCTCTGGATGTCAAACCATCCGTGACCCACTCACGCCTGCCGCTCTATCAGGGGAATCTGGACCACATCACCGGATTCATTCTCAGGGACGACTTGTTGATCGCCAAAGCGCAGGATCGCGGCGACGTCAAACTCGAAACGCTGAAGCGGGAAATCAAAACCGTACTCGATGACATGTCACTGTCGAACCTGCTCGAATTTTTACTCGAAAAGCGACAGTATATCGCTCTGGTGATTGATGAGTACGGTGGCACCCAGGGTCTGGTGACGACTGAAGATGTCGTCGAAACCCTGCTGGGCATGGAAATCGTTGACGAGATGGACAGGGTCGAAGACATGCAGGTCCTGGCGCGGCAGCAATGGGCCAAACGGGCCAGAGCGCTTGGATTGGAGGTCGATGCCAGTGGGCAGACACCGGTGGCGCAGCGCTCCGAAATGCCGACGACCCGTCCAACGGACGACGATTGATGCCGTCCATCACGAATTGGGGGCACTTTTAGAAAGCTCCGATAAGTTTTTCGAGGCCAAGCCGTTCTAAAGTTTTAGGTAAAGGTTTTCCGGTGTATGGATCCCAACCCATATCCGTGTAATATATCTCAAGCATTTTTTCCCATTTTCTTGAAATACTTTTCCCGCAAGCCGGTCCATCAATCGGCTTAGAGCCGTATCTTTTGCTGGGTCTCTCCATTTCCTTTCTTAAGCCATGCCTAAAGTTAAAAGCACGAAGTTGGTTTACAATTCTTAAGCCAGTTTTGAATGCGTCTTCGAGGGAAAGGTTCCAACCCGTGACAGCATTTACGCAGTCAAGTTGAAGTTTAGGATGAGGGGCCACGAAGCGGCAGGTCCCAAGGCAATCATCGAGCTGTCGGATACCATTGAATTTAGCGTTTGTGGAGGCCACTTCTTCATGTGAAAACATGTCCGTAAGCGGAGGTTGATCAACAAGTGCCGGGTGAATCCCGACCCATGTTGATTCGATGGTACTGGTGTTACTTACGCAAGTATCGAAAAGTTCATGCCATTTTCCCCCCCGATGATCATGAGTGCGCGGGCTACCACCTTTATGGGTATAGATTGCATGATCCGAAGAACCTTTGCCCCATATTGTCGAAGCTCGCATGACGCCTTCAGCAAGAAGTTCACCGATACCCTCTTTTTTGGAAATTTTGCCGAGCATCACCTTGACGGACTCAACATTACCCCAGCTCATATCGAGACCATCTAAATCTTTTTTAGTAAATATGGCCTTTTCATAACACTCCATTACCCAACCGATAGTCCAAGCGGCTTCGTTGCAATCTATTCCCAGTCGATCGACTTCATTGGCCAACATCACAACAGCACCTAACTCGGTATTGCCGATCTGAGGTCCCCAAGCCGCTAACTGCTCATATTCCGGTTCTTCACCGACAAAACCTTTATAAGGGCCTTCCGTTACAACTACCTCTTTTACATGGGCAAATTTACATTTGTAACAGGGCTTAGACTTTAATTTATAATGAGTCCGCATATACTGACCGTTCATCTTTTCGTGAGCAGGGAATATGTTGGTGGTATAGTTTTTTACCGGCAAACCACCGGTTTCATGCAACGCCGAAACACCGCCCCCGGTTCCCCATTTGTAAGTATGACCAAATCCCTTTGCAAAACTGAACATTTCTTCGTACTTCTCTTTTAAACGCTTAGGATCATAAATATCGAAGTTAGGTTTACCTGTGTGAGCGACAACGGCTTTGAGATTCTTTGACCCCATAACCGCCCCAAGCCCATTGTGCGCTGCAAAGTGCCCACCATCTCCGCCGATAGAAGCATAGCGCACTAAATTCTCTCCCGCTGGTCCAATACCATAGATGCTGACCTGCCTGTGTTTCACGTTCAGTGTTTTTTGGAGTGAAGACTCGAGTTTTAAGATATCCATGCCCTTGAAATCGCTAGCATCACGTAATTCTGCGATACCATCCTTGACCCAAAGATAAACGGGTTGCGAGGCACGGCCTTGAACAATAATTGCGTCAAATCCGGAAAATTTTAAATAAGCACCCAAAAAGCCATTGGCTTGTGAACTGCCCGCCAAATTTGTCATCGGGCCTTTCGCGGTAATATTAATAGTCCCAGCACCATAGACCCCGCTCCCGGCAAGTGGTCCGGAAGCCCAAACCATTATATTTTCAGGATCTGACCACTTTACCGAGGCAGGTATTTCTTCCCATAGATAATGGGCACCGAATCCGACACCACCAATCCATCTTTTGGCCATTTTATCGTCAAAAGATTCAACCCTGGTTTCTCGTTTGGTGAGGTCGACTCTTAGAATATTTCCGAGATATCCACCGGCTTTCATGATCTTTCCTCCTTAATGGTAGAACGTGTTCTCGACCTATCCCAGGTCCTTTATGTATTTTTTTATGATCTCATCCACTTGCCTTCTGATATCTGAAGAAACGTCAGGAGGGTTGTGACTCTGGATGATCATTTGAGATTCCGCATAGGCTTTATCCACAATGTCCGTCAGTTCCTGTTGCAGCCAGCTTTTGCGATCGCGCCGATCAAAAAATTTGGGATTGGAAAGCTGTCGCATACGCTCCATGGTGTGCTGGCTGGAGAGAAATTCGCCTCCCGGTCCCTTTTCCTTGATCAAAGCCAAGGCCATCTCTTCATGGCTTAGATCCACTCCGCCCAGGATCACCTTGATATTGTCTACCATATCAATATCCAGCATAAATTTGGCATAATCGAAGGTGTAGCCCAATTCTAATGCACCCAGACCATTTACAATATTGAGGCCGGACATGGCTGCAACCACCCCGTTCATGGCGGATTCATACCCGCTTTGAGCATCAACGGTCTTGCTGTCGGAGTGAAAACCGGAACCGTGACTAGGAAGCTCGAAATATTGGGCCATCTTGGCAATGGCCCCTGAAATCATTGCCATTTCCGGGGCCCCGTAGTCGCTGCCCATAAAGCGAAGGTCCAACATTGTGCCACTATTGGATAGGAACGTGCGGGTGCCCGGCCGGGTAAGCTGCCCAAGGATAAGTCCCGCCAAAATATCTGCCCAGACGATGATCAGCGCACCAGCCAGAGATGCCGGAGTGTTCATGGATAAAAGGGGTACCGGTGAGGACACGAAACCGCCGCCTTCCAGCAGGGCAGATTCGATGATCAGATCCGCACAATTTTTCTCTAACCGGAATGGAACGGTGGGGCATGTCAAGGTGGTGAAGAGTGGTTTTTGAGCCAGCTTTTCTCTGCCTCCGGCGTGGGCGGCGGCGATGTCGGCGATTATTCTGAATTTTTCGGCGTCCACCGGGCCGATATAGATGTGTTTGCCGGTGTTCTCAAACATGGCTTGAGCGTTGAAGACAGGATGTGTCCCCAATGGTTTGTCCAGGGCGGCGGCCATACGCTGGACAACCGCCACCTGGTCGAAATAGTCGCAAAGCCGGGTTATTTCGGCCACATCTTTTTGGGTTGTTGTGCGTATCTTCCGCGTCTTGGGGTCGATGATCTGAATCTGTTCGCCGAATGGCGTAAAGGTGACCTGACCCAATTTGAATTCATAGCCTGAATTTTCGCTGCGTCCGTATACCTTGATGTGGCGCGGGGCTTTTTGAAGGCAATCTTCGACGATTCCGGAAGGAATCTTTGCAATCCCATAATCGTTGTGTTGTTCAATAATACACCCGCCAGCATGGAATATCTCAAGCGCCCGCGGGTTATCTTCAACCTTGATTCCGATATTCTTCAGCAGATCTAAACCTGATTCATGTATCTTTTCAATAGATACCCGGGATAAGCCGTTGATGGTCCATGCAAATTCAGGCAACGACCTGTAATTGATAGATTGCAGCATTTTGATCACCTTTCAATTTTAAAAACTCATCAGGGGTTCATCAGCAGCTATTACGCAGAGGCAAGGCCGACTGTGCAAATTGGCAAAGAAATTTCTTGACAACCTCAAAGCTTGTATTTAATATATTAAAAACAGAAAGTCAACCAGGTTTTGAATGCACAAAAAGGAAATCTTAAAAAGAGCTCTGACAAAATGACCTTAGGCAATACTGATTGTGATGCGCCAGCATAGATCCAATCAACTTTCTGATATTGTTAATAAATAACGCATTTAATGTCAGGATTTCTTAACCATCTACCGGATTGTGAATCGATATGGAGAGTTTGAAAGCCATTTCCCAACCCAAAAGCCTTGCAAAAATAGCGTATGCAAAGCTGCGTTCAGCCATTTTAAATGGTGAATTGCGTGCCGGAGAGCTTTACAATGAGATTGCCATCGCTAAACAGATGGGCATTTCCCGAACTCCGGTCCGCGAATCCCTTTTGGAATTGACCAGCAAAGGATTGGTCACCTTTTTACCCCGTCGGGGTGTGATGATCCGGTCACTCTCGGAAGAAGACCTGGAGGAGCTCTTCGAACTTCGTTCTGTTCTGGAAAATCATTTCTTCGTCAAGATATCTTCCTCGCCATCTGTTTATGATTTCAGTAACCTAGAAAAATATATCCGGGAGCAGAAAAATGCAGCCCTCAAGAACAATGTGCCAGGCTATCTGCGGGCCAACGGCGCTTTTCACGGCGCCATGGCCGAGATGTGCGGAAACAAACGTATGGTAGAGATCTACGGCACTATAGCGGACCTGATACGCCTTTTGGCTTTGCAGAGTATGAAAAACCCGATGCGCATGAACGACCGCCTCATACCTCAGCATGAAGCCATGCTGAAAGCCTTAAAAAGCGGCGACACCAGTCTGGCCACTGCTTTGTTGACCATTCATCTCAAGGAAAGCAAACAAGCCGCTCTGGAAGGCATCAAATCAACCAAAGATATAGACTTAAATAATGTATTATCAATAAGTTGAGTGCTTTTTCTATTTCGTGACCGCTCTTGCACGAATAGCGGGACCATCTCACTATAATTTTTTAATGTCTCCGGGGTTTAATTCTCCGCAGCTTGCTGCGATAACAGTGAGTTAAATCTTAACAACATGATACTCTACGGCTTGCCGCAGAGAGATTTCATTCCAGACAGACAATCTTAGCGTTGACAGGTGTTATTGCATTTAATATATTAAATATGATAGGCGTTCCCTGCGGCGCGGTAAGCCCGGTGGGTGAACCCGTCGTCCTGGCACGCCATAACTGGTACAATTCATAAGCCACCGGTGAGAATTTAAAAGATTCTACCGTTACCGCGATTGCATGCTTCATGTTGCAAACCTGATCGATGCCGGCAGCTTATGAATTGATTGATGAAAAAGGTGTAGAGATGCTGGACAAAGAAACCGTCAAAGAATTGGATCGCAGACATGTTGTACATAGCTGGTCCATTCAGGAAAAGCTGGAGCCACTTGTGGTTGAAAAAAGCGAGGGCATGTATTTCTGGGATGCCGATGGCAACAAATACCTGGATTTCAGTTCCTCACTCGTAAACATGAATGTGGGACATCAGCATCCCAAAGTTGTAAAAGGCATCAAGGCGCAGGCCGAAAAGCAATGCTATATACACCCCGGCATTGCCTGCACGGCCAGAGTGGAACTGGCCCGTGACTTGGCGGAACTCACCCCCGGAGATCTGAATAAGTTCTTCTTTACGTTAGGGGGCGCAGATGCCAATGAAAACGCCTTGAAGTTCGCCCGGGCCTATACTGGAAAAACCAAAGTACTCACCAAATATCGTTCTTATCACGGTGCGACATATGGCGCCATCAGCATGTCCGGAGATCAGCGGCGCTTGCCGGTGGAACCCGGCATTCCCGGAGTTCGTTTTTTTTTAGATCCATATTGTTATCGCTGCTCTTTCGGTTTGGAATACCCCTCCTGCAACCTACGTTGCGTGAACCATATCGAAGAGATCATCGGCTACGAAGGAGCGCAGAACGTGGCCGCGGTACTCATCGAGCCTATGACCGGAGCGGGCGGCTTCTTCGCGCCGCCGGATGGCTATTTTCAGAGGTTGCGTGAAATATGTGACAAACATGATGTACTACTGATTACCGATGAAGTGATGGTGGGCTGCGGCCGCACTGGTAAGTGGTTTGCCATCGAACATTATAAGGGAGTGTTGCCGGATATGATGACCCTGGCCAAAGGGCTCACCTGCGGCTATGTGCCTATCGGTGCTGTTGCCATCAGCGACCGCATCATGGATAAACTCGGCAAGGAAATGCTTTATGCCGGGCTGACCTTCAATAGCCATCCGCTGGCTTGTGGCACAGCCAAGGCTGTACTTGATGTATATAAGGAGGATAAACTGATCGAAGCAAGCGCTAATAACGGTGCATATCTGAAGCCCCGTTTACAAAAACTCATGGATAAACATGTCTGTGTGGGCGATGTGCGGGGCACGGGAAGCTTTTTCTGTCTGGAATTGGTGCAAGACCGCGCTACTAAGGAGATGCTCAAGCCTGAAATTTCAGGGACCCTAGCGAAACGACTGATGCGCAAGGGTCTTTCCACCAACGTGATGGCCAACCGTTTGTTCATCGGTCCGCCCTTTATCGCAACGCGTGATGATCTGGATAAAGGCTTGGCCATTATTGATGGCGTCTTGGGCGAAGTGGACCAGCAGCTCTAAATGATACAACTCCGGTGAATTATAACCCAATCAATAGGAGGTAATCCGTGCCCGAAATATTTGGTGAACATGTTGACCGGTTGGTGACCATTGAAATGAAACGTCCCGGTATCCCCAGTCGGGGAGTGATATTGCCACTTTACGAGGCCGCGCGTCGGGTCCAAAAGCGACCGTTGACGCTGCTCGCTGCTGAGAAACTGAAGGAAAACGTCACGCTTGGCCAATACGTCTTAATCGCTACGGGTTCCGGTAAGGCACCATGGCGTCCTGCTGGTGAAACCGACGGACCTTTGGGTGCGGTCAGTCTGGCGCGTGCTATCAAACTGGGGTTGGGAGGTAGGCCCTGTTACGTGGCGGGTAAACCTTATATGCCGCCGGTGGCAGCCGCTTCCGACGCCGCAGGTATTACGGCTACATATCTGCGTGAGATGGCCGACTATGACGGTTTCTATCCCACAGCCTTAATGCGAAATTTTCCCCTGGGGCACGAAAGAGCCCTGGATAAGGCTTTGGAGCTTTTAGACGAGCTTAAACCTGCTGCGGTAATCAGCATCGAATCCCTGGGGCCCAACGCTCAAGGCGTCATTCACAGTATGACAGGCTATGAGCGTGAGGCCGAGCACGTGGCCCTGACCTACCATTTGGTGGAGCAGGCCCGCAAACGGGGCATATTTACCCTGGGCATCGGCGACTATGGCAATGAAGTGGGTTTTGGCCTGGTGGCTGAAGAACTCAAAAAGGCCATGCCCGGTTGGGCGGCCTGCAAGTGCCCTTGTGGTGGCAGTCCGCTATGCGAGGTGACGACCGACGTCGTGGCGGCAGGCGCGGTGAGCAACTGGGTGGGATATGGTATTTCAGCCTGCTTGGCCTATCTATGTCAAGATATCAACCTGCTGCAGGATGAAGAGACTGAACGGCGGATGGGCGTGGATTGCGTCTACGCCGGAGCGGAGGGTGAAGGCGGTATGAAGCAGCCTTGGGTGGATGGCACCCGTCCCCAAGTGCAGGAGGCCATCATCACCATGTTGCGCATGCTGGTGGAAAATGCCGTCCAGCAGGCCTTGGAACGCGGTTGGTAGGAGAAAAAATCATGAACGCCGCAATTAGAGATCGGTATGGCTTCTTGATCGATCCCAGTGTGGGTTACGCTAGGGGACAGATTTTAAGTTCTCCCCTGGAAGAGGCTCGGCGCCGGCTTCATGCCATGCAGCTCATCAGGGAGAGGTCTGCGGCACATGGCCCGGACAGCTTCTATAACATTACCGGACTGCATCGTGATTTCCACCTGCCGGCCGACAAACTGAACTATGGCGAGGAATGGGTTGGGCCGGCTTACTACTGGAAAGAGCTGGAGGAAATGGCGCGGATTCATTTTGGTGGCCGGTCTGAACACGAAGTGGTGGTTCTGAACCGATGTTCAGCCGGCATTATTGCCGCTTGCCTTGCCATCATCAAACCCCACAGCAAAGCAATCAGTTTAGTGCCCGGCAAACGTAGCCATCCCTCCATTGGCAGAGGCATGCGTCTGGCCGGAGCCGAGCAGATTCAAGTGAATAGCAGTGAGGAAGTCTCGCAGGTTATCGGCACCGGCGAAGTGAGTTTCATGATGATCACCGGGGTCTCCAGCGAGCTGGAGGTCATCGACAAGAAAATCATGCTGGACGCCATCGCCCTGGCTCAAAAGGCCGGGGTGCCGGTGATGTTGGACGACGCCTATGGCACGCGTCTACGCCCCATCATTTATGATCAGCCCATGACCATGCAGACCGGGGTCAATTTGGCGGTGACCGCCTGTGACAAAGCCGGTATGAACGGGCCTCGGGCAGGGCTCATGGTGGGCGAGAAGCAATACATGGACTTGGTCAATACCAAGGCGGCCGAATTGGGTTTGGAGGCCCGCTCTCCCCTGGCAGCGGCAGTATGGTCGTCGCTAAAGGATTTCACCCCCCGGGAACTGATAAATGAGGTGGAGTTCGGTGCGTTGATTTATGAGTGTCTGGCCAAGAAGTATGGCCCCGCTAAGGTCGTCAAGTCCGGCATAGGGGCCAGTTTTACGGCTGAAAACATATATGAACTGGTGAAGGAAATCCGGGGCGACGGTGTTGATCTTCCCGTATGCCCCGGGGAAATCACGGCCGCCATCGGTATGTATTGGCTCAAACAATACGGCATTATCAGCGTCAGCGCTCTGGGCCAACCGGGGGCCAGCATATGGCTGCGCTTCAAACCGGAACCAAAGGTAGTCTCCCGCATGGGCGGTTTGGAAGCGCTGGTCGAGGCGATTGATGACGGCATACAGCATGTGGCCGGACACGCACATTCTATTGAAACAATGAAGGCTCTGATTTTGGGAAGCAGGGCCGTTTGATCGCGGGGGCATTTATGGAACTGCATTAAGACTTGTCAGTGAGCTCGCTTCGCTCGCACCCTGACCTACGCAATGATGAGAATGTCGGAGACAATCGGTGACCAACATTGGGTGTTATAAAACAACCGGGCACCCGGTGTTCATCGCCGCCGTGAGCCATCGTCTGATACCATATCTCAAAAACCTCGTAGGTCAGGTTACGCCCCAGGCGTTACCTGACTTGAGAAAATATCCTATATGAAGAATTGAGTTTCTTTTCCGACCAGACTGGCCGTTTTTTGGCCGGCGGCTGGGCTGAAATCTGAACACTATTCGCTTCTAAGAGGGCTTTACGGCTTTTATGTCGGCGGAAACAACATAGTCTTCGGGGTTTTTACTTTTCCCCGCGGCCCATTCTGATATAAGCTTGGTGCTTTCTGCTTTGGGAGTGATCTCGATATCCTGAAAACCGGCTTTCTCCAGCATCTTTTTCGTGTCATCAATCGTGGCAGCACCACCGACACAGGCGGACAACAGCGCCAGATCTTGCTGTATTTCGTCGGGAAGCGGCGCGGTAGCGACAACGTCGGAGATGGCCAAGCGGCCACCCGGTTTGAGCGCCCGGAAGGCATCGCCATAAACCTGTTGCTTATCGGGTGAAAGATTAATGACGCAATTGGACATGATGATGTCCGCACTGTTGTCGGCCAGCGGCAGGTGTTCGATTTCGCCCAATCGAAACTCGACCGTATTGGCCCCGATTTTTTTCGCATTCGCTCTGGCTTTGCTCACCATATCCGGTGTCATGTCAACGCCGATGACCCGACCGGTTTCTCCCACCTGCTTGGCCGCCAGGAAGCAGTCAAATCCGCCGCCGCTGCCCAAATCTACAACTGTCTCGCCGGGCTTCAGCGAAGCCAGGGCAACCGGGTTGCCGCAACCCAGCCCCATATTCGCACCTTCGGGAACGCTGCTTATATCTTCCTTTGAGTAGCCCATCAATGTGGAAAGTTGTTGCGCGGTGAATTCAGGACGGTCGCAGCAGGATCCTGCCGATGCATTTCCCGTTGATGGGTCGGATTTCCCACAGCAGGATGATGCCGATACCTTTTCCATAGATGTGCTGGATTTCCCGCAACAGGATGTTTCCGGACCTGCTAGAGTAGTAGGGTCACCACTTCTGGCTACTTTCCCATAACGCTCGCGAACAGCCTGTCGGATTTCTTCTTTGTCTCTGTTTTGCATTTTTGTCTCCTTGCTGGTTGATAATATAAAGTCAAATTAGGACACGGATTTTCACAGACTTCCACAGATAGTTAGTTTTTTGTAACTTTTAATATCCTGGTAATCCGTGTCCCCAAGATTGAATTCTCTATACTTTTTTAATATTCGATAACTATCGAATAGCTTTCAGAAAAAAAATCAGATCACCTAAATTAGGTAAAAAAGCCCTGCAAGTCGGCTAAGGTCTCCGGGTCAATCCAACACTCGATTCTCTGCCCTCGCCTTTCCATGCGTACGAGACCTGACTGGCGAAGTTCCTTCATATGATGCGAGATCGTGGAAGCCACGATATCGAGGTCCTTGCCAAGCTCTCCAACACAGGCACATCCCTGCGACGCCGTGTCAGTGCTGATGCTGGTCACCGTTCCCGGCTTGCAGCAGGTGATCAGGCGCATGAAAAGTCTCAAGCGATTGGGGTTTGAGAGGGCCTTGAATATTTCAGCAAATTTTTCAATGTTTTTATTTTGACTTTTCGACATATATCGAAATTTATTACGCGGCCCTCTCGTTGTCAAGATGTTTCTTTAACCTTTTATTAAATTATCCGCAGCAGCCACCGGTTGCTTTCATATTATCTGACGGACACCCTTCGGATTTGTGCTCTTCCGATAAGCGGGTTCCTGCAAGTGCATCAGCGGCTTCTTTCATGGTGGCCGCCGGTTTGTCCTTGACGAATTGGTAGATTTCCTCGAATTCCGGTTGATTGCGTATGCCGATCCCCTAAGCGTTCAAGTGAATCTCTCTTTCAGCGGAGTGTGATAGTCGCTTCTAGCTAAACGCCTACGACTTCCTGGCCACAGTGCTTGCATACCTTGGCCCGCTCCTTGATAATTTCAGCACAAAACGGGCATTCACGGGTAAAGAATCTTTTATGAATTTTCTTTATGGCCTCATCAACCGCCTTTTGTAGGAGGTCATTGCCGAAATTGAGATGAACGATGGGTTCAATGGCCTCCAACTCACCAATGTCACCGATCATTTCTGCTGCTTTTAACCTGACCCGGGCCGGTTCCGTGGAATCCGTCAGGATATGGAGGATAGCCGGGCCGTCTTTGGCTACATAACAATCGGCTAAAACGCTGAAGCCTTTTTTGGTAGCCTCTTTCAGAATTTCCTTTTCGGCAAGGGCCTGTTCGTCGATGATTTGAGCCTTACCGCCCATGTCACTGTATACCGGCATAATTTCGAATTGCTCGGTACCCGGATAATTCATGCAACGATAGGACGCTTTATGGGCGTAATTTTCCGCGATATGATCCCACCCCTGGCTGTATAACGAGCATTCATCATTAAAACACAAGTATAGAAAGGGAACTCCCCAGCCGAGACCGTCGCCGACGTTAAAAGGCGGCACTTCCCACAGGTTCATTTCCTGGCCGCAGTGGGGGCAATTGGGTTTTTTCTCTTCAAGTATTTTTTCTAATACTTTTTCTCGGGTTTCAAAAGCCATTTATGATCTCCATTTAGAATCTTCTATCTGAAAAACAGGTTGTCAAAACAGCCGTTAAATTAAGATCCCTGCTTAGAATTGTCAACACGCCCAAATATTGAACATTGCAAATTTTAATAAGAGGTGATTTAATTTTAGTTATTGAACGGAAAACGCATACGAATCCTTTCTGTCTTCACGGATTTGCGATCGAATAATCCAGAGGGTTTTAGCAATGTGTTAAGCCAAATAATCGCAATGATTAAATAGCGGATATAGGCTCTTGTCTGTTTTTTCCGAGCCTCTAAAAATACGGTCGCCGATGAGCTGGATGGGTCACTTTAATCCACCCTGGATAAACCGGCAAAATGGCCACAAAGGCACAAAGACGCAAAGCAAAACTGTTTAGTAACCGTTCAAGGTGCATAGGTTCGGGGTTCAAAGTTTGCAACTGTTGGAAATTGCATAATATATTGATCAAGATCCAGAATTCTCGACTTCACCAAATGAGTGAAAAGGCTTCCAAAAACGATGAAGACAGAATCCTTTTGTTAAGAGCTGGTTGGATGTTTTTTAACCCGGAACGTTTAACCCCCCTGGCCCAGACCTGACCTCACGTTGCTCAATTATTTAGATTCATATTTGGGAAATTGACACTGGTCGTGATATGATCTTATAGGTCGCGCTCTCCAAGGCGTAGGTTACAAGCCGGAGGCCAGGGCAGGCTGAACCGCTCAACCTAAATTCAGAACTACTGATGTGACGTAAAATCGGATGTAACAAAAATTTCAGGAATCGCGTCGATATTACCTTTTTCTAAATTATCGTTCCATTTATTTTTGATAAACTTGTTGCATCTTGAATTTGCGCATAATTTCACTACAAATTTTGTAGGTTTCTTAGATATCAGGACCTCCCGAGAAGTTTTTCCAATTGAGGTCAGGAGCCCTGAAATTTGTGTCTTGGTGGCATATTTGAAGTGAACCCTGAACCTTTGAACCCCTGAACAGTTACC
>JARFPZ010000264.1 GCA_029288035.1 Desulfosarcina sp. | reverse complement strand
ATTCCATGCGTACGGTTGAAGAATTGCTGTTAACATCTGAACAGGACTCGAAAAGCTATGTGGCACGGCTGACTTTTTCCCGCCATGGCGACCGCATTTTCCTGGTGTCATGCTCGGCTCTTGAATCTGCGTTCACGGGTTATGCCGAATGCTTTACAGCTGCAGCCGTCTCTTTTGCTGCTTTTAAAAACTCTCCCGCATCCTATGCTGAAAAAATGACCGTTTTTACTTCCATCGGAAAGCCCGAGGTACATTTCAACTATCCGGAACGCTGGACAATTGAGGAACTCCAGGGGTTGTCGGGTGGCCACACCGGGGTAGATATCAAACTGACCGTACAAGATGAAAAGGATCAGACCGTTCTGACTCATGGTTATATTCACGTAAGTGCATTTTCGGAAAATATCGGTAAAACGCCATATCAGATCATGACCAGGTTGAAAAAGGACTTTGAAGAGATGCCCATATCCCTGGATACGTGCACCCTCAAGGCGGACCTTATGCCGAAATTGGCTGCGCCTTTAGGACAACTGGAGAGATGGAATGCGGTTGTTAATGGGAACCCCGGCGAGGCGGCCTTCTTGGTTGTTCCAAGAAGAGACGATGTTATTGCCATGGGGCTATTTTCCATGCGACCCGAGGATAACTTGTTGACGTGGTCCCATACATGGCGGGTTTTTGAAATAATAGCCGGGGATCTGACGGGCAAAACGATTGACCTGGCAAAATTAAAAAATCATACCCTGCCCTCGGAAAATCAGCTAAAGAGAATAACCAGCGGCACCATGGAGGATTTTGCCAAGGCCGTGCGTAACCAGAATTTCGACGATTTTTATGATAATATCGCCAATAACTTTAAATTGCAGGTTACAACAGCCAGACTGAACGGGGCCTTTAAGGGGTTTGAGAAAGTCAAAGCGATGGAACAGTTGGAGCAGCATACACCCATTCTGGAAAAGGGAATTTGTATCGATAAAGACGGCATACTGAAGTTCAGCGGGCACTATCCCACGCAGCCCGAGGCGACAACCTTCCGACTGACCTACATTCAAGAGAAAAACGACTGGAAATTGCTGGGAATTAAAGTGGCCATGAAAAAAATACCTAAAGACAACAACCGACAATCGGATAAAAGCAATGTACTTTTCGCTGGAAATGGTGGCCAGGTGATTTTTTGTTCCAGTCAGTATAATCAAACCTCATGGGGCGCCCAAAATCTTATAGACGGTGAATTAGGTAACGGGCACGGCTATGCCAGCAAGAACCGCAACGCTGCTGAGATTATTTTCGCCATTCCTAGTACCGAAACTATCAGAGAGCTTTGCTTTAACCCCTATACTGTCGAATCGCCCAATGCATGGGCAAAGCGCGTTAAGGTTGAGGTTTCCACCCAATCACCTGAAAAGGGATTTGTGCACGTTGGCGAATTCACATTGCACAACCACCGAGGTCAGGAAAAGCAGGCGCCATTGGCTGATCAATGTTTTGATATCACACCGACTCAAGCGCAATATATTAAGCTGCAGCTCCTTTCCAATCATGGCGGCAGTTATATTGAAATGGGGGAATTTAAGGCCTATTCAGCGGTGAAATAACATAATGCTGAGCAAATAATATCAGTGGCAAAAAACCGCGGCCGTTGATCCGTCCGGGTAGAGAGTATTGGGGCAAACAATGGGTAATATTTCATCGAATTCAGTTGATGCGTTACTTTTTGATCTCGGTGGTGTCGTGATTGAGATTGATTTTGACAGGGTGTTTTCGCATTGGGCGCTATCTTCAAACCAAAGCCTTGAAATCCTCAGATCTAGATTCGCTTTTGATTCCAACTATGAACGTCATGAACGGGGTGAAATTGATGCTTTGGAATATTTCGCATCATTACGCAAGTCCATGGGAATCAATATTACGGACGAAGAATTCATAGCAGGGTGGAATTCACTCTACGTTGGCGAAATGCCTGGAGTATCGACGCTGCTTTCAACGGTAGGAGAAAAGCTGCCAATTTATGCTTTCACCAATAGCAATTTTACACACCAGCTTGTGTGGTCCAAGATGTTTAAACGGGTTCTGAGTCTTTTTCAGGAGGTGTTCGTATCTTCTGAAATCGGAAAACGGAAACCCGAGCCGGCGGCATTTCATGCGATATCCAATGACATCGGTGTGAAACTGGAAAAGATATTGTTTTTTGACGATTCGTTAGATAACATTGAGGGCGCTGAAAAAGTCGGCATTCAAACCGTTCACGTTACATCTCCGCGGGATATACAACTCGGCCTAAAAGCGTTTCTTGTCTAAATTCAGAGCTACTATTTTCGCAACTCAGGGAGGCTTAAATTATGCTAACCGAAATCCATTTCATTTTGACATATGCATGTAACTTCGAATGTGATCATTGCTTTCTATACTGCAGTCCAAAATCAAAGGGCACTTTTACGATCAGTCAAATTGACGGTGTTTTGGATGAGATCCAAAAAATTGGATCTGTCAAATGGATAACATATGAAGGAGGGGAACCTTTTCTTTACTATCCTTTATTGAAGGAAGGGATTAGGCGTGCCAACGATGAAGGGTTTAAGGTTGCAGTGGTGACAAATGCTTATGGCGCTAATTCAGAAGAAGACGCCGAGTTGTGGCTGAGGCCTTTGGCAGAAGCAGGTGTATCGTATCTCAATATCAGCAATGATACGTTTCATTACGGCGATGAACCTGAAAACCCTGCAGCTTTAGCTTCATCTGTTGCGAAAAGACTTGGGATTGAACATTCACCGATCTGTATTGAACCACCAAAAGTTTTACAGTCCGCTTCAGATGCAGAGGGGAAAGGAAAACCGGTCGTTGGCGGAGGCGCCAAGTTCAGAGGGCGGGCGGTCGAAAAGCTATCAAGCAATCTTCCGCTGAGGCCATCGAGCGAGTTGTGTAAATGTCCGTACGAGGATCTTGAATCTCCTTACAGAGTCCATATCGACCCATACGGCAATGTCCATGTTTGTCAAGGGATCAGCATCGGCAATATGTGGATGACGCCGCTTTCTGAAATCGCTTCTAGCTATCGCCCGGAGTCCCATCCTATTTGCGGTCCGCTCATTCGAGGGGGCCCGGCGCAATTGGCAAAAGAGTTAGGCGTGACGCCTGAGTCGGGATATATAGATGAATGCCATTTCTGCTATTTGGTTCGAAGGTCAACGATCGATAAATTTAAAGATCACCTCACACCTGAACAGGTCTACGG
>JARFPZ010000227.1 GCA_029288035.1 Desulfosarcina sp. | reverse complement strand
TTTTTAGGATCCATTTGCGCAGCGTAGACGGCGATGATTGTCAAAGCCTCCTGTATTGTCAGATCTTCAAACGGGCCCGAATGGTATGCCGCCATTTCAGCCTTGGTCTCATTAGATAACGTCATTTTTACTCCTCCTTTTTCTTGTAAAGAATATATATTGGCTTGAGCCTCGATAAACCGTCGTCACTGAACGATGCTATTATAGGTTGGATACCATTACTTTCGTCTCAGATATGCCAATGACAATCTTACTGATATTTCTGTCTTAAATTCGATAGATTGTTGGCTAAATCTTCAGGAGTCGCAAAGTTATAATTCATGGTGACATGTTGATATGCTTCTGCAATTGGGATTATAAGGTTAGCTGGATCTCGATAAAAGATGTCTATTCGAGCGGCAATATTGCTTGGGCCCTGGTAACTAAATAGCAATCTTCTACGGTCAAAAAAACCTGATTTTTTCATAGCATCCATTAATTCCGGGGGCATCTGTAGATCTTCTTTTATTTGTGAAAGAAACAGTAACAGGCCTTCCTCAATACCAGTAATATGAATTATTTTCTGAGAATCGTTTAATAGCTCCCAAAGATGCCCATTAAAAAAATTTCCGGTTGTCGTGGACCCCGAATCCGCAAGTGTCAGACCACAATTAAAATAAATCCCCGCACATATTACCAGACAAATTATCCAAGTGCCTATATCGATGCTTATGAGTTTACGTTTAAAACCCTCTTCTGTCATAATGGCACCTCCCTTTTTAATGGCTTCAATTAGAGGAACTCAGTATGTTGATTATTTGGAGGATCGTTGAAATCGGATGAGAAATAGGATTCGGTTCTGGAAATGGAAAATCGCTTCAGATCAGTTGGGAAAGGAGAATAAGAAATAATTTCTTCTCATATATAACCAAATCGATGGGTCTTAGTCAATATAATTTTAAGACACTATATGGTTAAGATGTCATGTTTAAGTATTGCAGCCTTTCAGATTTTTTCCCCAGCTTCTTCATAGGTGGTTTCCAAAAGCTCTTTGACCTTGGCGAGGAGATCGGCATTCGAGTAAGGCTTGGTTATATAAGCGTCCGCACCAAGTGCCAGACCTTTGGCGATTTCCGTTTCACGGCCTTTGGCAGTAAAAAAGACTATTTTGACATCCCGATAATCCGGATTCAAACGCACAATTTCGCAAACCTCATATCCGTCAATTCCGGGAAGCATGATGTCCAACAACACGAGATCCGGTTTGTAATGGTAAATCAGATCCAGGGCATCTTCACCCCTGTTTGCGGTCATGACATGGTAGCCCTGCTTCTCCATCAAAAATTGTACCGCCACCACAATGCCCGGCTCATCGTCCACTATGAGAATTTCTTTTGGCATGATAAATAAATTCCGTATTGTTCCTTATCACAGCAGATACTTGATTCAGTGTTTGAATCAGGAAGCTGGGGAGGCAGGAGTCGAACCTGCGACATTCGGCTCCAAATGCGATGTTCTTCCACTGAACTACTCCCCAATATCACTAAAAACTTACAAAGCGATGTCACAGAATATTTATCGGCATCAAAATAAACAAGTTTTACTGGATGATAAACCATGGCAGATCCGGATGATCCGGCTCCACCAGCCTCTGGAATATGGTCGAAAACATAAGTATTTATTATTTTTTTAAAAAAAATTGGACTGGTGCATCCACAATACCGGCGCGAATTATGGTTTGTCAGATCTTTTGTCATTTGCTTAAAGGAATCTCCAGATGGTATACGCCGTCTTCAAGTCGTGCTTTGACCGGCAGCTGCCCTTTGCGAAAAACTTTCATGGCACCAATATTGGAAAATAATATTTCTGCAATAAATCCTTTAATACCTTTTTCCTTCGCCAATTGGACTAACATCTTATAAAGAAAGGATGCTATTCCAAGTCTTTGGTAGGCCTCATCTACAACAAAAACAATCTCCGCAAAAGGACTACTCGGGATGATAATAAATCTGCCTTCGGCTATAATGCGCCCTTTTCCCTCTTCACCGATCAACCCAACGATGGATGTAACCTGATTCCAGTCAACATTGACATATTCTTGAATTTTCGCATGCGGCATGCTGCGGACAGATTGAAAATAGCGATAGTACACCGTTTCATCTGAAAACCGATAAAACAAATTCCGCATGCCTTCTTCATCAGAGGGTTTGATGGCTCTAAATCTTATGTCGAGATTACCTTTGACGGCAAAGGTTTCTGAGATGTCCACCGGATAGAGGCGGGCGCTTTCAGCCAGAAAAATTTGATCCCTATACAAAATCTTTTTTTCTTTGGCTCCCTGCACAAGACCGGCACGATCATCCGGGTGGGCAATGTCAATAAGGGCTTGTGCCCTCTCCCTGATGGTGCGACCTTCTAAATATGCAACGCCGTATTCAGTGACTACTGCACCCACGGATTCGACTGCACTGAATAGATTGGGCAAATTGGAAATGGATAGCAAAATGTTAGGACTATGGTTTCGATCCCGGCTGGTAAGGGCAAAAATACATCGTCCGCCTTGCGACAGTTCAGCACCAGCCACAAAATCCATTACCTCAGCGGGACCAGAAGCCACATTGCCTTTTCCAGTGTAGAGTCCGATGCGACCATACAAGTCCACTTTTCTGGCCGCAACTATCATGACAAATCTGGGATTTTGACCAATCATCACAGGATTGAACACCTTGCCGATTCGTTGAAACTCGACAAGGGGATTGTTGTCCAGCCATTTCATCAACTTTGGCGTACCCAAGGCATAAGAGGTCAGCGCTTTTCCCCGATATGTTTCCTTTCGTCGATTAGTGACGGCCCCGTTTCTCATTAAATCCATCAACGGATCTGTAAAAAAGGGAGAGTGAATTCCAAGATGACGCCTATTTATCAGGCATTTGGCTAA
>JARFPZ010000065.1 GCA_029288035.1 Desulfosarcina sp. | reverse complement strand
AGGGAATAACCAAGTAGGCCCAGCAGGGCGGTGATAGAAATGGTATGAATACCGAAAAAATCGATCGTAAATTCCATCACCTTTTCAGAAGAATCTAAAACCAGTGAGCCGGCGATTAACGATGCACTGATAATCAGGCTGACCGTCAGTCGATTGATACCCTTTTCGATTTTGGCATCGGTTTGCTGAAAACCACTATGCCGGATTTCGATCTGGTGTTTTCCGGCGGCAATCCCTTTGAAAATATCGTGAAATAACTTGGGAAAGACTCTCAGATAGCCGCGAGTGGAGCGGAAATCCCTGGCGATGTTGTGCACTAGTTTCTGGGTGTCGTAGCCTTGTTTAAGCAATTTTTTGGCGTAGGGTCGGGTGACCTCCAGAATGCCGGCGTCACTGCCCAGGATTTTTCCGAGCGCTTCAGCCTGAATGAATGTTTTAAGCAACAGCATTAAATCACGGGGCAGACGAATGTGATATTTGATCAACAGCTGCATCACCTGATCATAAACATCTTTTACCGATATGTTTTTCAGAGATCGTCCGTAAAACGGTTCACTGATATCCCTTAAATCATTGCGAAAATATTTCAAATTGACTGTTTCTTCATTAATTAACGCAGCATCCACAAGGGCTTCTATCACCATGTCGTAATTATGTTCGGCATAGCCTAAAAATACATTGGCAATTTCCAGCATTGTTTTTTCATCCAAATAACCGATGATGCCGAAATCCACCAAGCCCAGCCGACCATCGTTCATGACAATACTATTTCCTGGATGAGGATCAGCGTGGAAGAGGCCGAACTCCATAAGCTGGCGGGAAAAAGAACGCAGACCGATCATGGCGATTTCTTTGGGATCGATATCCAGAGCCCTTAGTTCATCGATCCGATCGATTCTGATTCCTTCAATGAGTTCCATTACCAGGATAGATTTTGAGGTATAGTCCCAATACACCTTCGGAATATAAATTTCCCGGCTGTCTTCGAAGTTCCGCGCAAAACGTTCAATGTTGCCTGCTTCGATATGCATGTCGAGCTCACGAAAAATACTTTTTTCAAATTCTTTAACTAGATTCACAAAACCGATGACTTGTCCGATCTCAAAAGCGTTTTCTAATTTTTCTGCAAAGTAGTACATGAGCCGGATATCTTCACGGATTTTTTTATCAATGCCGGGACGAATCACCTTCACGACAACCAATTCGCCTTCAGCCAGTTCTGCCGCATGCACTTGGGCTACCGAAGCGGCTGCCAGTGATTCTTCTTCGATGGATACAAAGAGTTCTGAAATGGGATGTTTGAGTTCTCTTTCGATAACGACCTGTATTTCTGGAAAAGGGACTGGCGGAACGCGGTCCTGCAACTTTTTAAATTCTTCAAGGTATTCCGCAGGGAACATATCTGCGCGCATGCTCATCAGTTGTCCCAGCTTGACGAAAGTGGGTCCGAGCTCTTCGAAAACTAGGCGAATTCGCCGGGGTGAAGGATAGACCGTGCCAGCGAACACAGACTTTTCATCACCAACTTTGGCTCCGCCACTGTCGCGGTCGAATACCCGATCCAGGATTTCACCAAGACCGTGTTTTACCATAATGCGGCTAATCACAGCGAAGCGTTTGATGTGTCTGACCCGATGTTTCTTTTTGGAAAAATTCATTCGTTTTCTTTTCCTATCTTCCTTCCTAACCAGTCAGTCCTTTCAGCCTTGCGGATATGTCTACGCCGTTTCCCCGTACCCGGTTTTTCGGAGAGATTATTCCCCTGCCATAGTGATGTTTGATAAGGGTAAAATGAAGTTCCAAACTAAATCAGAAATAATCAAAAATTTGATATAGGTCGAAGTCGGTTAAGCCATAAATTAGAAAGGAATGGGATCTTCCCTTTCGAGTTTCTTTCGTTGTTTTTTCTCTTCTTTCTTTTTGTTACGATCTTTAAAAATTCGTTCAATAGATTTAACTTGATCCGGATGTTCTTTATGAAATCTATTGTAATATAGGGATTCAATAAAATTCGGCAGAGGTGCCTTCCAAGGTTCTTGCTTATAATTTGCGAGTTTACCGAACTTTCTGGGATTCATGCCGAGTTCTCTTGCCATCTGAATCTGTTCATGGGATAGATGATATCGCTTTCGAGCTTCAATCCAAATTTTAAGCTTGTCCGGTATTTTCTTTTTCTTTGCCATTTCACGATCTCCGGTGGAAGGTACACCGTCGTGATACATTAAACACAGAATGCAATCTACCTGGAATTCAAATTTCGGTCAACTCAGACATCATATTTAATAACTATACAGAATGACACAAATGATCATGAATCACGGCAACAAAATGGCTGAAGCCGAGTTGATTTATCACGTACATATCGGCAAAATTAGTATTGTCGTTTTTTGGATGTTGCTGGTTGCCGTGTTATTTTCCTGCGTAACCCGTCATCATCCACCGTTCACGGTAAGACCGCCAGAGCACAGAAATCTGCAGGCCTTTGAAAATCGTCTTCAAAAGGCTGTGTCGGCATCTACGCACCTGACCATGGAAAAAATCGGACGTGTGGATTACCCGGATTTTCAGGCCTTCCTGTGTCGCATTCGTTTCCAAGCAGTGCAATCCCCCCGATACAGGGTCTTGATTAGTGCGGTTATACACGGCAATGAACCGGCGTCGGCCGAGGCGACCGCACGGTTTGTGGAAGATTTGATTGGATCACCCGAGAAATATAGTAACTTAGCAATTGATATTGTTCCAATTGTAAATCCCTGGGGTTGGGTCCACGACATCCGGTATAATCAAGCTGGTATCGACATTAATCGCGATTTTGCCACCTTTAACGCCCAGGAATCCAACATCATCAAGCAATTCATTCAGAACACCTCCTACGACTTGATGATGGATCTGCACGAAGATCCGACTGCCCGGGGTTTTTATTTATACCAGTATGGATTAGCTGACAAAAACGTCTGCGAAAAAATTGTCGCGACCATTAAAGATTTAGGGTATCCGATCGAACAAAATGTCAGAATGATCATATTAAAGACCGAAAATGGCATTATTGATGCACCCATGTGGGGATTGTGGTACATGCGTCTAACTGGCCAGTTAAGTATCACCAATTATTGCCGCCTAAATAACAGCCGTTCCGTATTTACCGTGGAAACCCCCACAAGCTTGTTATGGGAGGATCGTTTGAAAATGCAGAAAACTGCAGTGACTATGTTGCTCGATCTAATGATGGATGACAAGTAACCATGGGATTGTCACCGATCATAAAGAATGTAACATCGTGCCTCAAGAAAACATGGTGAAGGATCCAAGGAGGTTGTGTATTTGACAAACTTATACACCTTAGCGATAGGATTAAAATGCTTGGATTTGCAGGACAAATCTATAACGCCCGGCTATTGTGGGTTTCCCCTGGCCAATACACATTCTGCAGCAAGTTTACATTTCGTGCCTGAATCGAATCTTTTGAATTAACTGAATTTATTGTGTATTTGTTCGGATAAAATACAATTGTTTCGCCCAGTTTTCAGCAAATTATGATTTTTCTTGGGTGGCTTGAATCTTGTGAGCAGTTTATAGCCGGATTTTGAGGTGGAATTTCTATTTCAACCCACGGACATCTCACCGCGATGGGTGTTCATTTAATATTGGATATCCATCAAAATGCAGTTCACTTTTACGAAATAAGATCTGCTGGAAAAGGTTGCTGGGAAAGAATGGTAGAGGCCGTATTGAAGTCTATTTTTGAAGATTGGAAAAGAAACTTTTTTTGAAGCCACTTCATTCAACAAGGATCTTAAGATCATCAGC
>JARFPZ010000565.1 GCA_029288035.1 Desulfosarcina sp. | reverse complement strand
ATGTTCGTAAAAAAATAGTTAACCTACAACAACCCCTTTCGAATCAATGTCAACATCGAGAAGACAAGCCTCTTTGGGGGATGAAAGCGACTTTTGCCACAAAGGTCTCAATCTGTCAATATTTTCGATCTCTCCTAAGGCCCACAGGCACCCTCCCCCCCCGGCGCCCGCAAAACGGACACCGCAATCGTTTTGCAACGCGATACCCGCCAGGCGACGGCCGACTTTGTCCAGCACGTCCGGGGTCATTTTTCTGCGAATACCGGTTTCCCGGTTCATGTATTCGGCAGCCTTATTATAGTTTTTCCCCGCCAGAGCCTTTACAAATTCGCGGGTAGATGCGATGACATCCCGCCACAGGTTTCGATTTTCCCCGCAGAGAAACTGCTTCACCCATCGACCGTTGATGTCTTTGGAGGCATGGGGTTTCCCGCAATAGGCCAAAAGAAGATGACCCGCCAGTTCTTTGTGGCCTTTTTTAGCGACCACTATTTTCCGTCGAAACACAGATCGATCGGGATCGGTCTGCCAGTTCCAGACATTCACACCGCCATAAGCGGCAGCCAGCTGATCCTGAAAGCCGCAAGGAACACCGGCTGTGGATTGCTCAAGTTGATAGGCAAGCAACGCGACTCTGCGCCGGTTCGATCTGTCCCCGGATTCCGTGGCGGCCTTCAATTTTAAAAATGCAGCAACCAGCGCCACCGCTGCTGCTGAGGATCCTCCCAGGGCACTGCGCGGGGGTGATTCAGATTCAATATCGATATGAATCCCCTCGGCATTGAAAAAGGCTGCCGTAGTAAACATCAGCCCCATGGGGTGATTAAATGGAGCGGCGTCGGCCGGAAATTGTGCCGCTTTAAACCCTCGGGACGAAATTTTTATCCGCCCTCTGGCATAAGGCAGCAGACGAACCCGGGTTCTAAGTTTTAATGCAATATTAAACGAGCAGGGGGACAGGTGTCTCAGGGGATAATAAAATGTCGGAATATCCAGGGTACCCCCCATGTCGATCCGACAGGGAGCAGAGGCTTCAATAGGGTTGGCATCAAGCATTTTTCTGAATTTTTTGTCCATGATATTATGACACGAAATCTTGTTGATTAAGGGAAAAGCGAATCGCAGAATATCGAATGGATTCGATTTTTATTTTTTATTTGATAGGATTTACAAGATTTATGGAATTTTTTCGCCTGCAGCGAGACGCCCTTCGGCCGAAGGCCGCTCTGTCCTGTTGATCCTGATGATCCTGTCCAATTCATTTTTAAAGATAAGAATCCATTCTTTCGACATCTGTCATTAGTTATGCAACCGTGTTTCTTATTTGTCGCAAAAATTTCAGACTGCGCGGTTGTTTACCCAGATGATAGCATACAAATTCTTCCAAAAAGATGGTGCCTTGCTCTATCGCAGATTGTGAAAATTTTATCCGTGTTGCTTTAGCCAGGTCTCCGCTTTCGACCCACAAAAGCTGCTTGATTGTCCCTTTGCCTAACAGCGTGCCGGAGGCGGCGCCGGTTCGACAGTTTTGGCATAAAATCCCGCCCCTTTGTGAGTCAATGACGATATGGTCCTGTTTGATGTTCTCCAGTGCCTTCCCGCAGGCGCTGCAATCGATTAAATTGGGACGGTGCCCCGAAAGTGTTAAAAGACGCATTTGAAACAAAATATTCAACACCGCCGGTGCCGTCCGTCCGCTATCCAGTTCGGCCAAAACATGTTCAAAAAGTCGATAGAGCGAAGCCTGTTTGAAATTTTCTTCTATCCAATTGTAAATCAGCTCAGCCCAATAGCTGGCATAGGCCGTTTTCCTGAAATCAGCTCGTATGGCGCTAAAGGGCTGCTTTAAAACGGCCTCCTGAAGAACCGACAATCCTTTGTTCCGGCCCGATCCGGCCACTATCTCCAGCACTGAAAAAAGCTCCAAAATACCGGCGAAACGTTTGGTGCTCTTTTTGGCAGCCTTTGCAATCAGAGACAGCTTGCCTTTTTTCAGCGTGAAAAAGGTGATAATGACATCAAAATCCCCATAATCCATCCGTCGGAGCAAAATGGCAGGCGAGGAAAAAACCGGCATGTGCTTAAATTCCAAGCAGCGTGGTGGCAATCTTAAAATAAAAGAATACACTGATGATGTCGATGGCGGTAGTCACAAAGGGGCCCGTCGCCACAGCCGGATCGATATTTATCCTGGCAAACACCATCGGTACCAATGATCCCACCAGCGCGGCGACGGACATGGAAGAAATAACGGCCAGCGCAACCGATACGGCTAGCGCCATCATACTGTATCGAAACTGGGCCACACTACCGATGAGAGCTCCATAGACTGAACCTAAAATAACGCCGATCGAAAGTTCCTTCATCACCACGGACCAGATATCCCTGACATTGAGGCGACCGGTTGCCAGACCCCTAACGACAATTGTGGAAGACTGGGTGCCGATGTTTCCGCCCATGCCCATGATCACAGGTATAAAAGCTGCCAGGTATGCGTATTTTAGTATACTGCTCTCAAATTTTCCAATGATATAAAATGCAAACAGGCCGCCAACACAGCTTGCAAACAGCCATGGCAGGCGAATCCGCGTACTTTTAAAAATAGACTTGGTCTCGACAAACTCCTCACCCACACCTGCCATTTTCAATATATCTTCGGTGGCTTCTTTTCTAAGAATATCGATGACATCATCCACCGTAACAACACCCACCAGCCGATTAGCGTCATCAACCACGGGAACTGCCAGAATATCGTAGCGTGCAACAATTCTGGCAACTTCTTCCTGGTCCATGTCGGTTCGGACGGAAAACACATCCGTGCTCATAAATTCCTTGAGGCGTGTGTCAGGGGCCACCACAACAAGCTGGCGCAGGGAGCTGACGCCAACCAGTTTGCCATATTCATCAACCACGTAAAGATAAAATGCCATCTCTACATCGGAATGTTCTTTTTGTAACGATTCAATGGCTTCTCTGGCGGTGACATCCTCTTTCAGGGCGATGAAATCGGGAACCATAATCCCGCCGGCGGTATCATCATCGTAACGAAGAAGATCTTCGACTTCCTCGGACTCCGCCTTTTTCATTTTGTCCAGGATGTCCTGGGACCTGTCTTCCGGCAGTCTCCCAAGAATGTCCGCAACATCATCGGCAGGCATGCTTTCCAGGACCTCAACAATAGCCTCAATGGGCATTTCCTCGATAAGATCCTGGAAAATGTCCTCCTCCAGCTCGCTAAACAGAATCCCCTTTTGTTCGACATCGGTGATCATGTCAAACAGCTTGTGCTGCTGGGCGAGGGACAATGAGCGAAACAATACCGATAGGTCGGCCCCATGGGTTTTGTTCACGATTTTGGCAAGATGGCTTGTCGCCCCCCGTCGCAAAAGTCTTCTGATGCTGTCAGCCAGTATTTTGTTGCTGTCTATCGGCATATTCGTCGCCTGGGTTACTTAGCCTATCGGGTACCACTCATATACTAGTTTATCTTACCGCTAAAATTATCTAAATCATAGGTTTAGAGGTTCAGGGTTCAACGTTCTGGGTTGCCTTGGTTGAAATTCCGGTGATTGCTGAACCCTCTTATGAAACATTAAAAGCGAACCGCAGAATATCGAATATCGAACCGCAGAATGTCGAAGGGTGGAATCGCTGCGCTCAGTCATTTTTTTATAATATAGACAGAATACCTTCCTTCGACATTCGATATTTATTATTCGATATTCGCTTTAAAATAGAACCCTGGAACCTCTGAACCCTGAACCCGTGAACGCCCTAAGGAAGTTCAATGGTTACCACATCCCCGCTTTTCCCAGAGATTGGAACGGGCTTGTCATTGAGGGTTAATTTTATGCCGCCGGCATTGCCGATGAGCAGGTTAAACCCGGTAACGGCTTCAAGCTCTAGCTCATCTCCCGTCTTTAGATGGTATTGATTGGAATCTTTTTCGTCCATGATAACCTTCAGCCAGGTTTCTTCCACAGCGGCCACATGGAGCAGCCATTTTTCCGGAACCGCTTTTACGGGCTTGGTGTCGGAATCAAGCCCCTGCTGAGCGGCTTGCGTATCGACAGCTTGCTCCGTTTCGGCAGCAGTCTTTTGCTCGGGCGGATTTTCTGTATTTGGCGCTTGTCGAAAGAAGAAAACCGCCAAGAGGGACGACCCGATAATACCAATAAGCAAAACCAACGACATCAAAAGTTTCCACCCTATTCCACGCCCGATCCCCTTGCTGGCGGATTCTGAATCAGATATTTTTTGCACGACTTCAAGACATGATTCATAACGTCGAATCACTTCATCGCCATCAGCGCCAATGGCTTTTGCGTAAGATCGTAGAAACCCCTTTACATAAACCTGGGCCGGTAGCTGCTCGTGGTTCTCCTGTTCAATCAGCAAGAGATTCCCCAAGCCGATCCGTGTTTGCTGTGAAACCTGTTCCAGGCTGATTTTTTTTTCAAGCCTTATGGTCTGCAAATAACGCCCGAATGACAGAGATTCTTTGTCTGATTTCATGGGGTTAGCTGATGATCTTTATCAGGGACCGGCTGCGAAGTTCATCCAGCCAATCCTGATATTTATTATCCACCAATTCGTTGTAAAGTATTTCTGAGATTTCGGATTCAACTTCATCGACAGATTTCGCAGGCGTCTCCTGTATCTCCTGGACATAAATGATCTGCGGTCCAAAATCAGTATCCAGCACTTCCGTGTATTCACCGGGGCTCAGCTTTTCAACAGCGCCTTTCAACTGTTCGGACAACTCTTCCGGCCGATACAATCCTAAGTCAGTGCCTTGAACCTGGGAGGAGGATTCCTTCAGCTGATTTACCAGGTCCTCAAAGGCAATCCCTTGGTCCAGTCTTGCCCTAGCATTTTCTATTTGTCTGAAAGCGTCCTCTTTTTCTAAGGTGTCGGCCTCCGGTGATAGTCTGACAAATATATTATAGAGGTAATATTTCTTCTCTCCGGCATACTCATCCTGATGACTGTCGTAATAGGCTTTTATATCCTCCTTGGTAACCACAATTTTCGATTTTACTTCCCGACTCACCAGTTTGGTTCGCAAAATCTGGTCTCTCATTTCCTTGCGATATTCCGCCATCGTCATTCCCTGGCGGGCAAGGCCTTCACGCAATTGCTCATCGGTGATAGAACGGGCCTCTTTTATACGCTCGATGGTCCCATCGATGTCACTTTCACTGACGGTAATTTGAGCGCGCTCGATTTCCTGGTCGGCCAGTTTACTGTCAATAAGCTGGTCGAGGAGATCTTTCCGAACCTGAAAAAGGGTTTCACGTTCCTTCTCCGTCCCGTATCCCAGGGCCTTGATGTTTTCCTCGTAAGGCTTCAAAGCCCGATTTAGATCGTATAGGGTGATGATATCGCTGTTTACCACGGCCACAATGCGATCAATGATTTCCGGTTCTTGAGCGTTGACATTGCTACGGAAGACGATGGTCGGGACAATCCCTATGAGCATCAGCGCCAGCATAAGATATCTAATATTATCAACCGCCTTTTGAATCATTGTTCGTCGTTTCATTTTCATCGATGGAATCTGTAATTTCAGAGATCCTGACTTCATTTGAGAAAAATTCTCGGGAGGCCCTGATATCGAAGGAACCTATAAAAATTATAGATAAATTAAGGGTAAATTC
>JARFPZ010000556.1 GCA_029288035.1 Desulfosarcina sp. | reverse complement strand
GCTGCCTTTTACGGGCAGCAGCAACTGAGCACCCCATAAAATTCAGATAGTAAACAAAGATTGCATTTGGGTGCCATTTATTATAAATGGTTTTATTAAAAAATGTACCTTATACGCTAATGGATAACGAGGTCGAAACCTGAAAGGAGACTGACGATTATGCCTTATGGATATACCGGAACAACATTGCAGGTTGACTTGTCAAATCGTAAAATTGAGATCGAAGAAAATGACGAAACTTTCTACCGCAATTACTTGGGTGGACGGGGTGTCGGTTATCGTTATTTATTAAAGCAGGTTCCCGCAGGAACGGATCCTTTTGCACCGGAAAACATACTGGTGCTGGCTACCGGAGTTATGACCGGATCTCCCCTGGCCGCTTCCTGCCGGTTTGCCGCGGTGGGCAAATCGCCGTTGACCGGGGCGGCAGGGGAATCGGAAGCGGCCGGGTTTTTCGGACCGGAACTCAAAAAGGCCGGGTTTGACGCCATTGTCTTCCAAGGTAAGTCGGAGAAACCGGTTTATTTATGGGTCAATGACGGCAAGGCAGAGCTGAAAGATGCCACCGAGCTGGCGACCCTGGGCGCCCGTGAGTTGGAAGACGCCATCCGCGATGAGATGGGAAGCTCTAAAATAAGGGTTGCTCAAACGGGCCTGGCCGGGATGAACGGCGTACTCTACGCCAACATCACCAACAATCTGGGTAACTTCAATGGGCGCAACGGCATGGGAGCCTTGATGGGGTCGAAAAATGTCCGTGCGGTGGCAGCGCTAGGGTCGCAGAAAATCGAATTCGCCGACCTTGATTATTTACGCCAGACGGCTAAAGAATATGCCAAAACCTTCAGAAATAATCCGGCCGGCGAGGCCCTGCATGTTTATGGGACCACCGCTTTTCCGGAGATTTTGTCAGCCGCCGGAGCCCTGCCGGTCAACAACTTCCGCCGCAGTGCTTTGGACGAGGCGGCCTTGATCGGCGGCGACACCTATAACGAGATTCTTTTGAACAAACGTAAAGGATGCCACGCCTGTCCGATTCAGTGCAAACGCGGCGTCGCACTGGATGATCCCAAGTACGGCATCGATTCGCGCTATGGCGGACCTGAATATGAAACCATCGCGGCGCTGGGGAGCAACCTCAACATCACGAACTTGAAGGCGATCGCCAAGGGTAACGAGATCTGCAACCGGTACTGCATGGATACCGTCACTGCCGGGATGACCATTGCTTTTGCCTGCGAGTGTTATGAAACGGGTATTATCACGAAATCGGATACCGGGGGGCTGGAATTGAAATTCGGTGATGCCGACCTCATGCTGAAATTGCTGGAAATGATTGCCCATCGTGAAGGATTCGGCGATGATCTGGCCCAAGGCTCCGCCCGACTGGCGACAAAATGGGGGGTTGCCGACAAACCGTCGCATCTGTCGGTCAAGGGGATGGAGCCGGCCATGCATGATCCGCGCGTGAAAACCGGTGTCGGGCTCGGTTATGCCGTCTGTACTTACGGTGCGGACCATATGAATGCAGTCCATGATCCGGCGATTGCGGATCCGCAATCCTTCTCATTCAACTCTGCCAAGCCCCTGGGCATATATGAGGCGGTGCCCGCCACCGAAATCAGCCCGGCTAAGATCCGCAACACCGTCATACTGGAAAGGTTCTGGAAGGTACTAGATGCACTTGGGTTGTGTGTCTTCGGCTTTGCGCCTCGTAGCGTCATGCCCATCAATCAAATGGTCCAGTGTGTCAATGCCGTCACCGGCTGGGATGCGAGCCTGCTGGAATTGATGAACTCTGGCGAGCGTAGTGTTGCAATGGCTCGCGTATTCAACAGTCGCGAAGGTTTTACCATCAAAGACGACAAACTCCCGAAAAGGCTCTTTGATCCGAAGCCGGATGGGCCCGAAGCCGGGAAGCAGATCTTTACCGAAGACGAATTTAATGATGCCGTCAAGCAGTATTATGAAATCCTCGGCCTTGATCCCGTCAGCGGCAAGCCCTTACGCGGCAAGCTGCTGGAACTTGGGCTTGAATGGGTTGAAGAGTTGTAGCAAAAACAGCCAGTGAGGTTGTCCGTCCTATAATAAATGCGAATTGAGGGATTTAGGAAAAAGTTAGGGGTTTCGCCCCAATTGGAATGTTGTAGAAATTCCGATACATTTAATCATGGGCGCATCGTTTTTAATTCCTCAATTCCTGAATCCCTTAATTCTTTATTCTGTTATGATTTTTGGGTGTCTTCGTGACTCAGCGGCCCCCTTTTTTCTTCTTAAAATGGGTTCGGTTTATCCTCCTTTTTATTTTTATCCAATAAATTTGACAATTCCATGCTCCAGTAATCTATTGAACACAGCACATAATAGTTTTGTTCTTTTAGCCCACAACTTACTGTCGTACCCGGCGCTTCCCAATATGTAAAATATTCCACGTATCCAAAACTAAGGGCCTTCCCCCATTTGCTGCGATCAGATTTAAACGCGTCATTTTTCCAATGGGTAATATCTTTTTTGGGTGGTCCATATTTTTTTATCAGTTCCCCTTTAAACCGATCGTACGTTTTTATAAAGCGCTCGGAATTTATATAATTTTCATCCAATTTGTAGGATGCGCCGATCAATTTGTTTTGGGCGAATAAATAAAGCAGCTCAACATTTTTATTTAAAATTCGAGTTTTGTACTTAATCTTTTTCTCATCTTTTTCAATCGGCGTCATGGATTCAGAGGCAATGACTTCTTCCGGAGTCATCCCCCATTTTGTATACCTGAAGTTATATGTATCACCCCAACTCAGGTTCGCCTGGGCTATTAGGCTTAATAGAAATAAGAGTACTAAGTATTTTTTAAACATTGCAATACCCCCTTGGAATTTTAGGTTATCTCCCTTCAACACGCTGACTTAAGCGTTTATCGAGCTGATCTGGTCATTGGTAAATCATTAGCAAAATTCATGCAAATAATATACAGTTTTAAAATCGATTAATATACAAATGAATATCAGCCTGTTAGAATAAAGCTCCTGATGATATCAACATTCGATTATGCAATTAAGGTTATACAATTAGGTAGATAATTGCTTAGCTAAGTTTCAGGCCGCCAATTCTTTCCCTGAATCACTGCATGGCAGGCCACCTGGACGCCGCTGTCCAGGGTTACCAGTTGCGGGCGTATGGTGCGACAGGCGGCAGCCATCAGGGGGCAGCGGGGGTGAAAGGGGCAGCCACTGGGTGGATCAATGGGATTGGGGATTTCACCGGCAACGGGTGCCTTTTTGCCGCCGGTCATTTCCACATCCGGGATGGTTTCCAGCAGCAGTTGGGTATAGGGATGGAGGGGATTGTCAAAGATATTGTCCACCGGAGCGACTTCACAGAGTCGGCCCAGGTACATCACACCGACCTTGTCGGCCATGTGACGGACGACGGCCAGATCATGGGAAATGAAAAGGTAGGTTAAATCGAATTTGTTTTGCAGGCGTTTCATCAAATTCAAAATTTGGGCCTGTACCGATACATCCAGCGCGGATGTCGGTTCATCACAGACGATAAATTCGGGTTGGCTGGCCAGCGCCCTGGCAATTGAAATGCGCTGGCGCTGTCCGCCGGAGAACTCATGGGGGTATTTTTCACCGTCCGCCGGTGAAAGCCCGACCTGGGTAAGCAATTCTGCAGTGCGTTGTGAAATTGTACGGGCGCCCCTTAAAAGACCAAAGGCCCGAATAGGCTCGCTGACAATCGCCGACACCCGCCAACGCGGATTCAGGCTGGCGTAGGGGTCCTGAAAAATCATTGCCATGCGCCGGCGCAGCTGTTCCATTTGGGTCCGGTTGGTGACGGCGGCCATGTCGACGCCTTCGAACTCAATCTTACCGGACGTCGGGGAGTGAAGACCCACCACCAGATTGGCCACAGTTGATTTTCCACAGCCCGACTCTCCTACCAGGGCAAACGTCTGTCCTTTAATGATTTCAAAATCAATACCGCTGACCGCTTTTAAGATCATGCGGGGTTTGCCTTCCAGCAACCGGTTGAGCAGTGGCTTGGAAACATCAAAATAGCGTTTCAGGTCGCTGACCCGAAGCAGGGGGGGCGTCTGGATATTTGGCTGGACTCTATCGGCCATTTTCGTCCTCATCGTCAAAAAGCCAGCAGGCGGCTTTTGTCGGTTCGGTGTTCAATAAATCCGGCCTCTGTCTAAGGCAACGATCAAATGCATGCGGGCACCGGGGATTAAAGGGGCAACCGGGCGGTATTTCCGTCAGGCGCGGCATGGTACCGTCAATCTGTGTGAGTTGTTCGGCCTTTTGATGCAGGGACGGGATCGAGCCCATCAACCCCTGAGAATAAGGATGCTTTGGGTTTTTGACGACATCCCAAACATTCCCCACCTCCGCCAGTCTTCCGGCATACATTACTGCGACGCGATCTGAAATTTCGGCAATAACGCCCATGTCGTGGGTGATCAGGATAACGGCCGTATCGTGCTCTTTGCAGAGACGCTTTAACAGGGCGATAATCTGAGCCTGAATCGATACATCCAACGCTGTGGTAGGTTCGTCGGCAATAATCAAGCTGGGATTGACGCACAGGGCCAAGGCAATGACCACCCGCTGGCGCATGCCACCCGAAAATTGATGGGGATAGTGGTCGATTCGCTTATCGGCGGCCGGGATGCCGACGTCATCCAATAGTTTGATGGCATGCCGGCGCGCCTGATGTAAGGTCATATCAGTGTGGGTCAAAATGGTTTCCGTCAACTGCTTGCCAATGGTGTACAAAGGATTCAAACTGGTCAACGGATCCTGAAATATCATACCGATTTTTTTGCCCCGCAGGCGCCGTATCTCTTGGTATGGCAATTGATCGATTCGCTCACCGCTTAAATGGATTTGGCCAGCCCCAATGCGACCGGGGGGCTCCAGCAGACCGATAATGGCTTGACCGGTGAGGGATTTACCGGCACCCGATTCGCCCACAATTCCAAAGACCTCGCCGGGCATGACACTAAACGATATATCGTCTACAGCCACCAGGATTCCGCGTCGGGTATCAAATTCGATGCGAAGGTGTTCGACGTTGAGTAACGGCTCGGTCATTGATATAAGGTTCATAGGTTCAGGGTTCAGGGTTCAAAGGTTCAAAGATCATAGGTTCAAAATTCTGGGTTCAGCCCGGCTGCCGGCCAAAAAGACGGCCAGTCTGATCAAAAAAGAAACTATGCCATTTTGGGGTAGTTTCATATAAGAGTTCAGGGGTTCAGGGTTGGAAATTTTTAAATTGGTTTCCAAAATCAACCGTCTGCCCTTTGCCTTACACCCTATGCCTTGATCCCTGCGCCCCAAAACCTCTAAACTCAGAACCTTAGAACCTTTTTCAGCGGAGTTTCGGATTCAGCGCATCGCGCATCCAATCACCGAGAAGATTGACAGCAAGTACGAGAATCGCCAGCGCAATCCCGGGAAAAATTACGATCCACCATTCACCGGCAAACAGGAAGTCCTGGCCAATGCGAATCAACGTTCCCAGCGACGGTTTCGTCGGCGGCGCCCCGACACCAAGAAAAGACAAGGTCGCTTCGGTGAGAATTGCGATGGCCAGTCCGATCGTTGCAATAACCAACACCGGTCCCATCACATTGGGCAGTACGTGGCGGAACATGATGGTGGAGCGCTTACGTCCAATGACCCGAGCGGCCTGGACATATTCCTTGTTTTTTTCCACCATGGTCGACCCTCGCACCGTGCGTGCGAAGTGGACCCAGTTGGAAACACCGATGGCCAGAATAAGCACCCAAACGGCCAATTCGTCATGACGTTCATTGGGTAACAGGGTGCGGACAACCCCGTCGATCAGCAATGCGATCAAAATTGCCGGAAAACTGATCTGAACATCCGCAATTCTCATGATAAAGGCTTCGATTGCTCCGCCGATATAGCCGGAGATCAAACCCAGCGTTATTCCAATAATCATCGCCAGCAGCATGGAAGCAAAGCCCACGAAAATAGAAATTCTCGATCCATACAGGATTGTTGAAAAAAGATCTCTTCCCTGATCATCAGTGCCCAGCAGAAACTTTGTCGATCCCTCTTCATACCAGACCGGCGGCGTGAAGGCGTCCATTAGGTCAAGGGAAGCCGGATCAAACGGCGTATGGGGTGCGATCAGAGGAGCTGCAATGGCGGACAACATCAACACGGCGGTGACACAGGCAGCCAAAACCGTGACTTTGGAATTTTTAAAACTATACCAGATGTCACTGTCAAAAAACCGATGAAATGTGTCCTGAATACGTGTTACACTTTTCATAGGCCTAATCCGGATCCGCCGCTGGCGGATAACAAATTGCCACAAAGGCCCCAAGGCACAAAGTGAAACTCTTTGATAAAATTAATCTTTGCGTCTTTGTGTCTTGGTGGCGAAAATGTTTTGCAATATAAGCATTGATTTAACATTTCAAATGCCTAACCTACCGCCATGCCGGTATCAAATCTCAATCGGGGATCCACCACGTGATACAGAATGTCGACAATCAAATTGATTACAACAAAGAAAAACGCGATTAGTATCAGATAAGTCGACATCACCGGGATATCTGCAAACTGGATTGCCTGCAGAAACAACAGTCCCATGCCGGGCCACTGAAAAACGGTCTCCGTGATAATGGCAAAGGCGATAATCGACCCGATCTGGAGGCCGGTGATGGTGATGACCGGCACCAATGTGTTTTTTAAGGCATGGCCGAAATTGATCGCACGATCGGTGAGACCGCGGGCCCTTGCAAATTTGATGTAATCGGTGCGCAGCACCTCCATCATTTCGGAGCGGACCAATCGCATGATCAAGGTCAACTGGAACATACCCAGGGTAAAAGCCGGCATAATAAGGGCTTTCAAACCGCTTACGGTCAACAGTCCGGTCGACCACCAGCCGAGTTGGACCACCTCTCCGCGGCCAAAAGTCGGCAACCACCCCAAAAGGACGCCGAAGAAAAGTATGAGCAAAATTCCGATTAAAAATGTTGGCAGGGCAATGCCGATGAGGGATACCGCTTGGAACACTTTGCTTAGAATACGGTCCGGATATAGTCCCGTGTAAACGCCCATTGGGATCCCGATTATCAACGAGAACAGGGCGGCCACCAAACTCAATTCCAGCGTGGCCGGAAGCCGTTCGACAAACAACTCGTTCACCGGGCGACCGAGGCGGTAGGAGATGCCAAACTCACCCTGGAGCGTGTTCCAGGCAAAGCGGGCAAACTGGACAATGACCGGGTCGTTAAGTCCCAGCTCTTGCCGCAGCCGATCCATATCAGCAATGCTCGTTTCCTGTCCGACCATTTGGGTAATAGGATCGCCCACATAACGAAACAGGGTAAACGCCACCAACGCGACCGTGAGCATGACGATAATCGACTGGAATATGCGGCGGATGATAAGTGCTATCATTTCGAGTTTAGTTAAATAGTTGATTGGCTGAATGGTTAATTAGTTGGGGGGTTGAGGTGTTTTTTTTATGCAAACTATTCGACCAATCAACTAATCAACTAATTTTAATTAAAGAAACCCGGAATCGGGCTCGGCCGAGCCGGATGCCGGGCTTGCTGAATCGCGCTGTTCTACTCTATTTTAACGTGACGCCACTTAAACTCATTGTCCGGGCGTTGTTTTAGCTGTACTTTGTTATTGACCCCCCAGGCCAAGGCCTGTTGATGCAGAGGAATGTGTGCGACGTCATCGATGGTCATCGTCCAGGCTTGTTCAATGAGCGCATCGCGTTTGGCCTGATCGGTTTCGCTATTGATTTTAGCAGTCAGCTTATCCACTTCGGGGTTGCAGAAACCGCCCAGATTAAATTTACCTTCGCCGGTATCTTTGGGGCAGTGATGTAAAAAATTTAGAGGATTATACGAGTCAAAGCTGCTCGGCGTCCAACCCAGCAGGTAGAAACTGGTATCGCGCTTGGGTGCTAATATTTTTCCGAAATATTTGCTTTTGGGCTGGGCCAGCAGGTTTACTTTTATCCCAACTTTTGCCAGCATGGATACCGTGGCCAGACAAATTTGCTCGTCATTGACATAACGATTGTTGGGACAATCCATACCGACTTCAAACCCGTCCGGGTAACCGGCTTCGGCCAGCAGTTTTTTGGCGGCGGCCGGATCATATTCAAGCCGTTTGAACTTTGGATTTCCGCCGCCGTGTATGCCCGGCGCTACCATCATGGCAGACGGTTCCGACAAGCCGCGCATGACTTTCTTTTTGATGGCTTCAATATCAATGGCCTGATAAAAGGCCTGGCGGACTCTTTTGTCTTTGAACGGATTTTTGCCTTTAACATTGGAATACAGCAACTCATCCCGGAACTGATCCATACCCAAAAAGATCGTGCGTAATTCCGGTCCGACCATCATACGGGTGGCAGCATTATCATCGACGCGTTTCATGTCCTGCACCGGAATCGGGTAAGCCATGTCAACCTGTCCGGATAAAAGGGCTGCAACCCGGGTGGCGTCATTGCTGATTTGGGTGAAGACAACCTCTGTGACGTTGTGTATTTTGTTCGGATTATCCCACCAGTCCGGATTGACTTTGCAGACGGTTTTCACCCCCGGTTCCTGACTGACCAATATAAAAGGCCCGGTGCCGTTGGCATGGCGGGTGGCATAATTTTCCTCCTTCTTGGTTGCAGATTGCGGCGTGACGGCATCGTGTTTTTCCGTCCAGCTTTTGGACATAATGTACCAGGTGGACCATTCATTCGGGAGAATGGGATTGGGCGCCTCGGTGACAAAATCCACCGTATGGTCGTCCACCTTGACGACTTTGGTGTCGGCCGATATTCGGACCCTTAAATCCGAATCCGGATGGCGCACGCGGGTGGCGGAAAATACCACGTCATCGGCGGTAAACGGGGTGCCGTCATGGAATTTGACGCCTTTGCGCAGATAAAAACGCCAGCGGGTCGGCTCCATCACTTCCCAGCG
>JARFPZ010000552.1 GCA_029288035.1 Desulfosarcina sp. | reverse complement strand
TCTCACCGTCAGAGACGGTGGCTTATGAAGGGAGTTAAAAGGAGTATTTATTATGGATCCTCTCTGGATACTGGTCGCTTTCATTCTGGGATTTGCCGTCAACCGCGTGGGGCTGCCGCCGTTGGTCGGATATTTGATCGCTGGCTTTGTGCTCCAGGCAATCGGTGTTGAAGGCGGAGAGACACTTGAAAAAATTGCCGATCTGGGTGTGACCCTGCTGTTGTTTTCAATCGGCTTGAAATTGCGGCTGGGGAGCCTGGCAAAACCCGAAATCTGGGCCGGTGCTTCGATTCACATGATAGTTACGGTCATTGTTTTCGGAGCCGGCACCTATGTCCTCAGCCTAGCAGGGTTCTCGGCCTTCGGTGCGTTAGATTTCAAACTTTCACTGATGATTGCTTTTGCATTGAGTTTTTCTAGTACGGTGTTTGCCGTTAAGGTGCTGGAAGAACGGGGGGAGATGTCTTCTCTCCACGGCCGGATCTCCATTGGTATCCTGATTATGCAGGATATCTTCGCCGTCCTTTTTTTAACCTTCTCCACGGGCAAAATTCCCTCTCCCTGGGCCATCGCACTGGTGGCCGGTCTATTGATAGCCAGACCGCTGCTACTTGCCATTTTATCCCGGGTCGGCCATCGGGAACTTCTGCTGCTTTTCAGCGTATTTCTGGCTCTGGGGTTGGGAGCCGGCGGCTTTGAATTTGTTGGGTTAAAACCCGATTTGGGGGCATTGTTTGTCGGTGTACTTGCAGCCGGTCACCCGAAAGCGGAAGAAATGGCCAAAGGGCTTTTGAGTTTTAAAGATCTGTTTCTTGTCGGTTTTTTTCTCAGCATCGGTTTGGCCGGCGCACCCACATTGCAGGCAATCGGCATTGGCGGACTGTTGACGGTCGGCGTGATCTTCAAGGTCGTCCTCTTCTTTCTCCTGCTCACCAGGTTCAAACTGCGGGCACGAACGTCCCTGCTGGCATCCTTTAGTCTTGCCAACTACAGCGAATTCGGTCTCCTGGTGGCCACTACCGGTTTTAAAAACGGCTGGATAGGAAGTGAGTGGCTCACCATCCTTGCCATCGCCCTGTCGATGACCCTCGTGCTGGCATCGCCGTTGAATTCCTTTGCCCATTCAATTTATTCACGATTTTGCGAACGATTAAAACCTCTTGAAACCAAAACGCGACTTTCCGAGGACCAGCCCCTCGACCCGGGCGATGCCGAAATTGCGATTTTCGGCCTGGGCCGCGTCGGAACCGGCGCTTATGACGACATGCGCCAGCGTCATGGCGAGGTGGTCATCGGGATCGATTTCGATGAAAAGACCGTCCAAAAACATCTTGAAGCCGGCCGCAAGGTCATCCTCGGTGACCCTACGGATCATGACTTCTGGGCCAAGCCCCGCCAAGGACGGGGAAAAATACAGATGGTTCTGCTGACCCTGCCGGAGCACACGGCCAATATGACCGCCGTGGCCCAGCTGACTGAAATGAAGTTTGCCGGATCGATTGCCGCCACGGCAAAATTCGACGATGAGGTCGAAGAATTGAAAGCAGCCGGTGTGCACGCCGTCTTTAATTTATATGCCGAGGCCGGATACGGCTTTGCCGAACACGTTTGCGAAGCCCTGGATGCGAAAGCAGAGGGCAAGGAGCTCATGAATTCTGAAGACGGAATGCGGAATGCGGAATCATAAAGTATAAATTTCTTTTATAGATGGCACATAGGAAACTTTTTCAAGTTCCCAATCCGATTTTGTACATATGCCAGAAAGCACCCCAATAAACCTCACATTGGCATTTCTTGCAGCACCCAAATCGTGCAACGAGTCACCAACAAAAATTGCTTCATCTGATTTGGCATTGAAATATTTTAATGTTTTAATAATTCCTTCAGGATCAGGTTTGAAATTTTTTACTTCATCGCCTGATATTGAAAAATCTATAATAGAATCTAACTTATAGTATTTAATCACTGAATCCATAGACTCTCTTGTTTTTGAAGAAATGAAGCAGGGTTTTTGATTATTTTCTTTTATCTTTAACAAAGTTTCTTTAGTACCTTCTATTATAGGAAACCGATGATTTTCTACAGTGTCTCTGTTTTTGGCAATGAACAATTCTTTGATTTTATTGTGATTTTCTTCAGGAACGATATTCGTCATCCAAGTAATAATTTTCACTCCGATATTTTTTTTATAAAACGCATTAGGAATGCTTTTCGAAGCACCAAGACTTTCAGCGACGTTCCTAAATAGATCCAGATAGTAGTTTATTGAAGACAGTACAACCCCATCTACATCCAAAAGTATATATTTATATTTAGAGATCATTTGAAAGTTTCAATAATTTTATCTGAATATATGCGTAAATATTCAAAATGACTCATTATCGATCCTCCTTTTACACATGGGAATTAAGGGGACATCCATTAGAAACAAAATAACTCTGCTAACTTTCTTAGTTTCTTGTGGACGCCCCACTGCCCCTAAAAATGGCTCTTTTGCTCAAGATCAAGTCAAAGATTCCGGTCATATGCCTGACAGCGCCAGAGACCTAAGACATGGTCCCATCAGTTTCCTTGAACACACGTGGCAGAATAACCCCGGCCAAAAAAATCAATCCACCCGCGCCTATAAAGATACCAATAATCAACCATGTGCGGTTGTCCGCGATACGTGCATCGCTGGGATCGGCCGGATCATAGAGAATCTCAAAACGCGTTCCCTTCATGTCTTTGTAACCCGACGATGCTGACTTTGAGGCAAACGAGTAACTCCTCCCATCCACCTCGAAACGAATTATTGGACGGTAAACGATCGATTTTGCCAATTTACTACAAACGACAAACACCCTGGTCGAGCCTTACGATTCGATCAGGGTGTCAATTGTTTATCGGTTAATCCCTCCCCCATTTTTCCAAATATGCACCACAAAGCTCTTCCACCGTGGGGATGTATTCTTCCTTGGGGATGGACAACAGGGTGTAGTTGAGAAAATTCTCCCAGTTGATGTTACCACTGAAGATGTTGCCGGCCCAGGTGCCGCAACCGAGGGTGTCTGTGGTGGGCAATCCGGTATTCCAGCCGCCGCTGTTGGCATGGGCATGGGGCAGATTGCAGACAACCCTTCCCACGTTGATCCGCTGCGCAAGGTTAACCCGACGCTCATCTTTTTCCGTATGGTTCGAGGCCGAATGGCCTTCGCAGGAGTACTGATGATTTTTCTCCTGAGGGTGCTGCATTTCTTCGACATCGTTGGTTTTCGAGTCAGTGTGCACCTGCGTATTTTTTTCACCGGAGAGACGGTCTGAGGGGCCGATT
>JARFPZ010000547.1 GCA_029288035.1 Desulfosarcina sp. | reverse complement strand
CGCTCCCAACGCAATAGCCTATGACTCCGGACAGTTTACCACCGCAGAATTTTTTCTGTACGGTATACCGGCCAGCATCATATTGATGATTGCCACCGGTTTTGCCGTGTTTTTCCTCTGGCCCCTGATGGGCATGCCGGTCCTTACCGGGGGCTAACAGATAAGCTAAAGGGTTCAGCCTTAACCCGGTCGAGCCGGATTGTAAAACCGAAGATAGCTAATTGAATAGGTTTCAGGTGTCAGTGTTCTGTACCACCACTACCTGACACCCGAAACCTTTAGTTTCTTTCTACGTGTTTGAATATAAAGGCCCTAAGGGCCTAATTCAATGTAAGTCTGCAGACCACAGGGAAAGCTAATGTATCTTTTTTTTCTACCGCTGGCGATTATTTTCTGCGGGGGTTTTCTACCCCTGGTTTTTTGGCGACATTTCACCCTGATGAAGAGCATCGGCTTTCTGGCTATCGCAGGCGGAGGTCTTCTGGGACTGGTCGACGCTGGCACCAAACTCTTCCGTCCGGGACCTTATACCGTGGCCTTTGAATATCTGAACACGTTCTCGCTATCCTTTCAAATCGATGCCCTGTCCGCATTTTTCCTGGTCGCCATCTACGCGGTCTGCCTGCTTGCCGCCATTTACAGCTACCACTACATGGACAACCCCAAAAAAGCGTTTCGCGCTGCCGGCAACTACTTCTTTTTCAGTCTTTTGACCGCCTCAATGGCCCTGGTGGTGACTGCCGGCAACCTAATCGCGTTCATGCTGTCCTGGGAAATCATGTCCCTGTCGTCGTTTTTTCTGGTGGTCTACAACTACGAAGCCGAGGAAAACCGCAAAGCCGGTTACCTCTATTTTGTGTTTACCCAGGTAGGGGCCATGTTCATCCTGGCGGCGTTTGGCCTAATTTATGCCCAGAGCGGCAATTTCGGATTTGCAGATGCCGCGGCACTGCCCGAGACAGTCAAGATCATCGTTTTTGTGTTGGCATTTATCGGCTTTGGCTCCAAGGCCGGCGTCTTCCCCTTTCACGTCTGGCTGCCCCATGCTCACCCGGCCGCACCCAGCCATATTTCAGCGGTGATGTCCGGTGTGATGATTAAGACCGGCATCTACGGAATCATCCGCATGTACGTGCTGTTGGACAGTCATACAGCAATATTCGGCCATTTTGTTTTGATTGCCGGCATCATTTCCGGTATCCTGGGTGTGGTTTATGCACTGGGACAACATGATCTCAAGCGTTTGTTGGCTTACCACAGCGTTGAAAATATCGGCATCATTTTGATCGGCATCGGCATCGGCATGATCGGGGTCACCGCAGATAAACCGGTCATGGCAATACTAGGGTTTGCCGGCGGCCTGCTGCATGTGCTGAATCATGCGATCTTTAAATCGCTTTTGTTCATGGGTGCCGGCATGGTGCTCCACAAAACCGGGACACGTACCATCGATCTTTTGGGCGGACTGATTAAAAGAATGAAAATTACCGGAACCGCCTTTCTGATCGGATCTTTGGCAATTTCCGGCCTTCCGCCCTTGAATGGTTTTGTGAGCGAGTTTTTGGTCTACATGGGCAGTTTTCAGGGGATGGCACTGGACAAAACATCCTTTGCGATGTGCCTGCTGGCCATTGTCAGCCTGGCAATTATCGGGGGACTGGCACTGGCCTGTTTCACGAAGGTCGTGGGCGTTGTCTTTCAAGGTGAGCCGCGCAGCCAGGTTGCGGAGAACACGGATGAGAAGGGGCTGACCATGCTTGTTCCCATGCTGATTCTGGCGGCCGCCTGCGTTTTGATTGGCGTCTTTCCGACATTCTTCATGGCCATGGCGGTTAAGGCTGTTGCATCTCTGGAACTAGGTTACGGTGGTATCCCCCTTAAGCCCTTCTTCGAACTGACCGGCAATATTACACGGACGGCAGTACTAGTCTTTGCTGTATTTTTATTGATTGTGGCGTTGCGCACCTTATTGTACCGGGGCAAAACAGTGACCCGCTCCGGCACCTGGGGCTGCGGTTTTACCAGGCCGACAGTTAAAATGCAATACACCGGATCCTCCTATGCGGCGTCAATTCTGGAATTTTTCAAACCGGTCGCACCGCTGACCGAAAATCAGTCGAGGGTACGGAACCGCTTCCCGCAAAAGAGCCATTACCACAGCCATGTCAGTGATATAGCCGAACTGCATATGGGCAGTGTCGTGGTGCGGCCGGTCTTGGCACTGTTTGAAAAACTGCGATGGCTGCAGCATGGGGACATCCACCTGTATATCGGCTATATTCTGTTGGCGATTGTGGTGTTGCTGTTTTTTGTCTGATCGAGGGTTCAGGGTTCAGGGTTCAAGGTTTGGGTCTTTGCCTTGAGACTTCGACCCCACACGCAAGGGTCAGCACCGCAGCTGGCGGATTCAAGGAAGGCATAAAAAATGAGAATAACGAATATCGAATAATGAATTTCGAATGTCGAAGTAAGGAATTCCATCGATTTATATTAAAACTGAAATAGTCCGAGCGCAGCGATTCCACACTTCGACATTCTGCGGTTCGATATTCGATATTCTGCGGTTCTCTCTTCCAGGGGTTCTGCGGTTCGTTTTTCAACGCAGCCGCCTGTCGCTGATCCAGATAGTTTAATCTATAAACAGACTGTTACTTCATACGAGGATAAAAAGCGAATGATGAAATCCATTATTTTCTTAATCCTGGCCATGCTTCTGGCACCGCTGTATTCGGCGTGGATCCTGAAAGTCAAGGCGTTTTTCGGCGGCCGCAAAGGATCGCCGTTGCTGATCAATTACTACACCCTGATTAAGCTTTTCCAAAAGGGATCGGTCTACAGCACCAGCACGACCCTCATTTTTAAGCTGGGCCCCATGGTCTCACTGTGCGCGGCGACCGTGGTGCTGATGTTTTTGCCCATCGCCGGGCAGCCGCCGCTATTTTCATTTAACGGGGATGTAATTCTGCTGCTGTACCTGCTGGGCCTGGGCCGCTTTTTTACCATTGCCGCCGCCATGGACACGGCCTCTCCCTTCGAAGGCATGGGCGCCGCCCGGGAAGCATATTTTCCGATTATCTGTGAGGCCACGCTGTTCATGATTCTGATTCTGTTTTACACCTTGACCGGCGAGCTAAGCCTGGCTGCCTATTTTGCCGATGGCCAGCCCTTCGGACTCTGGCAAGCCGCCGGCCCACCGTTGCTGTTTGTGGCCATCGCTATTTTTATTGTGCTACTGACGGAAAGTTCCCGGGTCCCGGTGGATGACCCAGCCACCCACCTGGAACTGACCATGATCCATGAAGTCATGGTGCTGGATCACAGCGGGCCGGATTTTGCGCTCATCGAGCTGGGTTCTTTTCTCAAGCTTTTCTTCTATTCGACCTTGATTAGTCGCTTGATCTGCCCGTTCACCCTGGGCCACCCGGCAGTGGACGCCGGTCTATTTTTTATCGTGCTCGGACTGATATACACGGCTGTCGGTGTCACAGAATCGGTTATGGCCCGCTATCGCATGGACAAGGTGCCCCAGTTTGTCCTGACATCTTTTGCGCTGGCTTTTTTCGCAACCGTCATCACATTGGAGTTTATAAAATGATCCAACCTGTAGATACCATTTTGGCCCTCGTACTCCTGTCGGTGTTGATCTCCTTCGGGTCAAGTCGACTGCCGATGCTGATAAAGGTGCTGGCCTTCCAGGGGGTGGTTGTCTCCATCGTTCCGTTGTTCATCGGCCACGATCTGACCGCCGGAAGCGTCGTGTTCACCTTGGTCACTCTGATAATCCGGGGAATCCTCATTCCCCTGTTCATCTATCAGGCGATTAAAAAAGTGGCCATCCGACGGGAAGTCGAACCCATCGTCGGGTATCATGCTTCCCTGTTGGCCGGTCTGGCCCTGATTGTTGCGGCCACCTTTGTCAGCCCGAAGTTCAATCTGCCCCAGGCCAGCGGCAATGCGCTGCTGCTGCCCACGGCCATTACGCTTCTGGTGGCGGGTATGTTTCTGCTCATGGCCCGGCGCAATGCCATTGCCATGGTTCTCGGTTATATCATGATGGAAAACGGGATCTACTTGGTGGGAACCAGTTTTTCGGTCCGCGCCCATCATATTGTTGAATTCGGTATCCTGCTTGACGTGCTGGCCGGCGTGATGATCATGGCCATCATTCTGCAAAACATCAACCAGGCGTTTGATGATGTCGATACGGCGCTGCTTAGAACTTTAAAGGAATAGGTATTGCATGGTTGAAATCGTTTTTCTGATTCCGCTGTTAACCGGCGTGATGGCCTTCTTTCTTCCACGGACAGCCGGTCGACCATTGCTAGTAGTTACCGGGGTAATTCATCTGGTATTATCCCTTTACCTATGGATTCAGCGACCCCAGGCACTGCTCGAAACTTATTTTTCCATCACCGCCGAAGGCCTCCTGTCGCTGCTGGTGATATCGCTGCTTTTCTTTCTGATCTCGATTTATACCGCAGCGTATCTCAAAAAAATTGAAATCCGCTCCGAACGTGTTTTTACCGGATCGATGCTGCTGTTTTTATCCACCATGACCATGGTGACCCTGTCGGATCATATCATGGTCATGTGGATTGCCATCGAGGCCACCACGCTCGCCAGTGCACCTTTGATATACACACATCGGTCCGCGGCCACCCTCGAGGCCACCTGGAAGTACGTGTTGATCTGCTCGGTGGGCATCGCCCTGGCACTTCTGGGTTCAGTGCTGATTACCCTCTCGATGGATATCGGCGGTGTCGATGTGCCGGTGGCTTTCTCGGCCTTGACTGGGGAGGCCGGACGTCTGGACCCCCTGTGGCTCAAAACCGGATTTGTGTTCATTCTGGTGGGCTACGGTACCAAAATGGGCCTGGCGCCGATGCATACCTGGCTGCCCGACGCCCACAGTGAAGCCCCTAGTCCAGCCTCAGCCCTGTTGTCCGGTGTATTGCTCAACTGTGCCTACCTGGGAATTTTCAAAACCAATAAAATCATGCATGCGGCCGGTCTGGGGCATTTTTCAGGCACGATTTTGATTGTATTGGGACTGATATCCATTCTGGTGGCGGCAACCTTTATTCTCAAGCAAACCGAATACAAACGGCTGCTGGCTTATTCGAGTATCGAAAACATGGGCATTATCGCCTTCGGCACCGGCATTGGTGGGCTGGGAGCCTATGGCGCCATGCTGTGCCTGATCCATCACAGTCTGATCAAATCATCCCTGTTTCTGTCATCCGGCAACATTCTGCTGGGCTACGGCAGCCGGCTGATCATAGAAACCGGAAAACTTGCCGGGCGAATGCCGGAGACCTTTGTGGCCTTTTTCGGAGGGTTTGCCGGCATTTCCGGTTTTCCACCCTTCGGGATCTTCATCGGCGAACTCTTTATCATCATCGCCGCCTTTCGTAGCGGGCACTACATCGCTGTGGGGATTTTTATCCTGAGTCTGTGTGTAATCTTCGCCGGATTTGCCAACCATGTCATGCAGATTTCCTTCAGTGACGTCCGGGCCACAATACGGATGGAGGAAAAACCCGCAATGGTCTGGCCTCAGTATGCACTCCTATTGACCTCCCTGGTACTCTGTATCTGGATTCCGGATTCCCTGTACCAGACGATTATCCAAGCAGTCAATTCCATTGGCGGGAGATTTTAATGAACACGGATTTTATACAGATCGGTAATGGCGAGGCGATGACCCGGGACCGCGTTCCATATCTGGCATTTGATGATTTTCGCAGTCAGGCGCTGCATATCGTTGCGAACGGCGGCAAAGTTGTCCATTTCTTCGCCTATCCAGACGAAGATGAAGTAAAACTGCTGGCGATCCTGCGGACCGACCACCTACTGCTGGCCGGTTGCCGGGCACCGGAAGCCTATCCATCACTGACGGCTGAATGCGAACCCTTCCACCTGTTCGAGCGTGAAATCGCCGAACAGTTCGGCATCCATCCCGAGGGCCATCCCTGGCTGAAAATGGTCCGCTATCACGCCAACGAACACGGGCTGCCGGATGTTTTCGGAAACGATTACGATGAAGACATTCCCGGCAACTACAATTATTATGCCGTCGAAGGCGACGAGATTCACGAGGTCGCCGTCGGACCGGTGCACGCCGGCGTGATCGAGCCCGGCCATTTCAGATTCAATTGTATTGGTGAGCGGGTGCTGCACCTCGAAATTCAACTGGGGTATCAGCATCGCGGTGTCGAGAAGCTATTCCTGAACGCAGATATCAAACGGTTGCCGATTCTGGCCGAAGGCATTGCCGGTGACACCGCCGTCGGCCACAGCCTGTGCATGACCCAGGCGGTGGAAGCATTGGCCGCCATCGACACGGATGCCGGCGCGCGCATGATTCGCACGATCGGTCTGGAACTGGAGCGTATTGCCAATCACGTGGGCGACCTCGGCGCCTTGAGCGGGGATGTGGCTTTTTTACCACCGGCCAATTACTGTGGCCGCATGCGCGGTGATTTTCTGAACATAAGCCTGTGGATCTGCGGCAACCGTTTCGGCAAGGGCCTGGTCCGACCCGGCGGCGTGCGCTTCCCACTGACCGATGACGATCGTCGGGTTTTGACCGAACGCATCACGGAATTGAAACCCCAGGTCAAACATGTCATCGATCTGCTTTTTGCAACATCCAGTGTCCGTTCACGGTTCGAAGGCTGCGGGATAGTCAGCACGTCGGACGCTGAAAAACTGGGTCTGGTGGGCCCCGCCGGTCGTGCCAGTGGAATTCCCTACGATGTGCGGCGCTGTTATCCCACAGAACATTATCACCGCCTGGATATCCCGCAAAATGCCGAACCCACCGGGGACGTATATGCTCGCGCCAAGGTGCGGGCCGACGAAGTGCTGCAATCCATCTCGATTATTGAATCCTTGCTGAGCAGCCCGATTGAAACCCGTTGTGTTGAAGATATAAGCTATAAGCTGGCGCCGTCGTCCCTGGCTGTTACCCTCAACGAGGCTTGGCGCGGAGAGGTATCGCATTGTTTGCTGACGGATGCCGACGGGAATATCCTGCACTATAAAATAAAAGATCCGTCATTTCACAACTGGAACGGATTGGCCATGGCCTTGAGGGATACAGGGATCTCCGATTTCCCGCTCAACAACAAGAGCTACAATTTATCCTACTGCGGGTTTGATCTCTAATACAAGATAAATTTCGTGTTTTCTATATTTCGAGTTTTCGTGATTAAAGAAATTTTTCATAAAGTGAAGCAAAATGCTAAATACGCTGAAAAACAGATTTGAACAGGGCTGCCGGACCAGCGCTTACCCTAAAACCACGATCGAATTGCCGGTGCGCTATCGCGGGCGGCCCCAGGTCCATGCAGAGGTCTCATCCGAATTGGCAGCCGAATGCGCGGCCGCCTGTCCCCAGGAAGCCATCGAAGCCGAACGCAAAATGATCGATCTGGGACGTTGTGTGTTCTGCGGTACCTGTGAGCGCCTTTCTGAAGGTCTTTTTGTGTCTTTTAGCCAAGATTTTGAGCTGGCGGTGGCTAAAAAAGACCATCTTCTGACCGGGGGTGAACTCCCGTCCCTGGCCGAACATGCTAAAAAACATTTTAAAAAACTGTTCGGCCGCTCCCTCCAGCTGCGCCAGGTATCGGCGGCCGGCTGCAATGCCTGCGAGGCCGATTTGAACGTGCTGGCCACACCATTTTTCGATCTGGCCCGCTTCGGCATCAACTTTGTAGCGTCGCCGCGCCATGCTGACGGAATCGTTGTAACGGGTCCCGTTTCCAGGAATATGAAAACGGCCCTGCTGCAGACCTATGAGGCTACACCGGCACCCAAAGTGGTGATCGCCGTGGGCAGCTGCGCGTTATCCGGCGGCCCGTTCCGTGGCAGCTCCGAGATCACTGAAGGCCTGGATTGCCTGCTGCCGGTGGATCTGTATATTCCCGGCTGTCCGCCGCACCCGCTGACCAATTTGCACGCCCTGCTGACTTACTTCAAGTAAAAACGGTTCCGTAAACAGCCCAACTTCTGCGTTGCGCTGCATTTCGCAATCATTCAACGTACAATTCGTACGCCTCATGATTTCGAAATTTGCGCGCCTTGAATTTGAGCTTTTACCTGAACCGTTTACATTGAGAACCCTAAACAAAACGGCCCTTCCGAAATTCATCGGAAAGGCCGTTTTGTTTGTGCAAATGTAGAGTAGTAGGGCGGGCCTCTGGGCCCGCCTGATTCAGGTTATCGCTCACCTCAGAACTCATCTCAGAATACGGTAGGCACACTGTCTGACCCTATTGATAGTCATTTGACTCTGAATTCGCTAGCTGAGCGGTCAATTAGTCAAATAGACTAAGATCCTTCATACTATTCAACCAATCAACTATTTAACTAATCAACTTATCCTGGAGCCTTGCTCAGGGCTGAATCACAATAGCCGGATAGAGCCCTTGCAATTTGCCGTCGGGGTAAGGCTGAATCGTATTAAAAGAGATGTTCTGGTTCTTTTGGGCATGTCCCTTGTTCTTTTTGCCGTCAAAAAAGGCCCCGTTGGCCTCTAAGATGTGATGAATACGTTCGCGGAAGGCGGTGACAAAACCGGCGCCATTTCCTTCAAAAGACATGTTGCCTTTTATCAGGCCATTATTGATTTTGGAAAAGTCTTTGAGGGTCATGCTGTTCGATGCCAGCTCTTGCGAATTCGTAATCAGACCCCAGACCAGATGCTCGGGCGGTATGGTTAATGGTTTTTTAATGTCGATGATGGTATGGGGCATGATGATACTCTCGTTGCCGATGGTCAACCGGCTATCGGCCCGCCCCCTCAAAAAGCTGTTGAATCCGACGAATATGTTTTTCCCCAGATCGGCCTCGATAATTTTCGCCCCATGAGCGGTCACATTGCAACCTTCCAGGCGAGAATTGATGATATAACAATTTTCCTGGGCATTGGCACCCTTGCCGAGCCATGCATTTTGTAGATAAGCACGCTGGGCAACCAAAACATTCTCGCTGATGTGGGTCTTGGGTTTGATCACCGCATAACGATCCAGTGAGGCATTGCTGGGAACTGGAAAGGACTGTTCAAGATTGACCGCATTAAAAACGCGCTGAAAGCCTTCTTTGCGGTCATCCACAAAATCCATAAGGAATCCCTGGGGAGGTCTGCCCGCAATAAAGTTTATGTAGTGGTTCAATTTATTGAGGGGATGGCGATACAAAAAATTGAACTCGTCAGGATTGCGGACCCAGATGGTTCCGGGGCCGACGTTAAGATGCCCGACCTCGCCGGCCTGAACATAAGAAAATGTCCCAATAACGCAATCACGCATGCTTGTCAGATCGACGGTGGCAAACGGTCCCAGAAAACATCCATCGATGGGGGAGCCGTGGATATTGGCGTAATGGGTGGAGACGGTATCTCTGATAAAGAACTTTTCAAGGGTTTCCGGATCGTGTGAAAAATTATGAACCAGGGTTTTGATGAGAAAACTGTCTTCGATGTCAATGCCCTCATCTCTGGTGATCGGTATTTCAAACTTTTGATAGTGAAATACATCACCCTTCTGTTTTAGTTCGTCGCCACGGATATCACTTTTGTAAAGTATCGAGTTTCGGGTACGGATTTTACCCAAAAAATAACTTCCGGCCAGACTGGAATGTCTGAACACCAAATCAAGGGGATGGTTGGGGGTAATGCCGTAGAAGGCATAGAATTTGACCATCTGATGAAGTGGAACCAGATTTTTGATAAAAGGACTTACGTCGTACTCAAGCTCACGCAAGTTAATATTGATTCTTTGAATAATTCGTTCCAGGAGTTTTTCCAATTCTTTCATAATACATCCTTAGGCGCTTCTCGGGCGTTGTCTGACAATTTGTTGTCGGAAAATCAAGTACTCAGTTTTCACATTCTTTCATGGTGTGGAATACGGCCGCGAAAACGTCCGTCATGCGCAAGATCCCGATAATATCCGTGTTTCGGGTTACTAACAGTGATATATGCCGCCCCATCACCAACTGCATAACCGCCATTTCAAGAGAGGCTTCCTCTTCAATAAATTCTCCCTCCGAGGGGGCCTGCATGAAATCCTCGACCTTTAATTTGGATGCCTTACTGCAGAGGTCCTTCAAGGGCGCTGCCTTCAGCCGCCGCTGCTTGCGTATTTTGTGGACAAAATTGTGACTGAAGCCGAATTGGCTGAGTTCTTTAATTTTACCCGAGTCTTCATTTTTCGGTTCAAGGGCGCGCAACACGTCCAACTGACCTAATTTTCCAATAACCCGTTTATTTTTATTGAGAATCAAGACACCGCGATGCTTATATTTGGTGTGGTCGAACTCCTCCTGAGCCTTTTCCAGGGCCAGGACGGCATCAAACAGGGTTGAGCCCTCTAGCACCGTTGCATATTCCGACAGCGGCACCATTAATTCCTTAACAAGATAATCACTCACGGTAAACCTCCAGCTAATTTACTCGCACAGTTAAAGCATTCTTATCCTAAATTTTAGTATTCTAAATTAATGTATTGTTTAATTCAAGTCAATTTTGAATAAATCAAAATTCAGAACTACTGACATGTCGTAAACTCTGATGCAACTCAAATGTCTGTGATTGCGCCAAGAATAATGGATTTCGGGCGAATCGTTCTGAATTTTATTTCTTATTTTTGGTCGGTTCTATGTCCTAAACAAAAGTTATCGAGGCAAGCCGGTGGATATTAGCTTTTCATTGATACTGTTGCATCTTGAATTTACGCTTAATTTTTCTATAATTTTTATAGGTTCCTTAAATGTCAGGGCCTCCCGAGAAGCTTATACGACTGAGGTCAACATCCCTGAAATTTGCTTTTCCTCGAGACTGCGGTATGGGGAAGTGGGCACGTTGAGACGGCATTGATGTGGATTAAATTTGGTGTTTGATTAAGGTTTGGTTCCTATGATAAGGTAAAACATAGATATACAGATTACTCCTAGGCTCTATCAAAACCAAATTCGAATCAGAAATACTTTAAAAAGGGAACACATCAATGAGCATCGCAAACGTATTATTGGTGGATGATGAAGTCTCTTTCGTTGAAACATTCAGTGAACGTTTAGAGTTAAGGAATTTTGAAACATCAACAGCGTTCAGCGGCGAAGAGGCGCTGCAGGTACTTGAAAGAAACGGTAGCATCGAAGTCGTAATTCTGGATGTCAAAATGCCGGGCATGGGCGGAATTGAAACGCTGACGGAGATCCATCGGAAATATCCCCTGGTGGAGGTTATAATGCTTTCCGGTCACGTGGATGTCGCATCGGCCATTGAGGGGATGAAACAGGGCGCCTTTGATTACCTGATGAAACCGGTTGAAATGGATCAGATCATCGCCAAGGTAACCGAAGCGGTAAGCAAAAAAAGACAGCACGAAGAAAAAATAATTCAGGCCCGCATTAAAGAAATCACATCCAGACGGGCATAAAGGCATGGGGTCATGCTGTCGCAGCTTATATCCAACAGAGCCGAATCAGCCTCATTATTTTATAGTAGTGAAAATAGAAAGTAGCATACCGTAAACCGTCCTTGAAGGGACCTATGACCGAATCTGAGATATCATCAGTGAAGGCCGGCAAAAAGGTTACGCTGCTTGGTCTTTTTATAAATACCTTCTTGATTCTGCTTAAGTTCTCAGCCGGTATCATCGGAGACAGTCAGGCCCTCATTGCGGATGCAGTCCATTCTATTTCCGACCTCTTTACCGACGCTGTGGTTCTTCTCGGTATTAAAATCGGAGGTAAGCCTCCCGATGAAGAGCATCATTTCGGGCATGCCCGCATCGAGACGCTGGCATCCGCCATCATCGGGCTGGCCCTCATTGGAACGGCCGTATATCTGGGATTTGATGCAGCGTTGAATATCCATGGGCACACCGAGTATCATCCCACGGGAATCGCTCTGATTGGGGCCGGCCTGTCTATTGCATTAAAAGAAGCCCTGTATCGTTACACGGTATTAATCGGGCGGCGCATAAAAAGCCAGCTGATTGTAGCCAATGCATGGCATCACCGTTCGGATGCCCTTTCCTCAATAGCGGTCTTATTGGGTGTTGGGGGGACGCTGATTAAGCCTTCCTGGCACATCCTGGACGCCTGCGCGGCTCTGATCGTATCTTTTTTTATTATCAAGGTGGGGTTGGATATTCTATGGAAAACCCTGCGTGAATTCACCGACACCGCCCCCCGGCCTGAAGTAATAAAAGAGATTATGCAATGTTCTCTGTCTGTGGAAGGAGTCATGGATGCACATGATCTCAGGGTTCGAACTTCAGGGGGTTTCTACCAGGTAGAAATCCATATTGTCGTAGACGGTCAAATGGCTGTGGTTGAAGGCCACCGCATTGCCAAAGCAGTGGAGCGTTGTCTTGTAGAAGAAATGGATACCCTCGACAGAGTGATTGTTCACGTGGATCCGGCTGAAGAGGGTTAAGTGGGTGAAGTTCCAAAATAGATGCAATGCGCCGGGCAGATATTGTCGGCACAGGCAGGGACAAGTCCCCGGTCCACCCGGTGATAGCAGAGGTGACACTTTTGTGCGACGGTTTTACCCTCGTCAAACGCCATGGCATCGTAGGGACACGCTTCGATACAGGCCTGACATCCGGTACACAGATTATCATCCATGATAACAATGCCGTCATTTCTTTGACCGATGGCTTCTTCCGGACAAGCCTCGACACACGCAGGATCATCGCAATGCCGGCAAACGCTGACATAAAAGGCAAAATCCAGCTGGCCGTCAATTAAATCGGGGCCATTTTCCTGAACTGAAATCAATTTGACACCATCCGCTGCCCGGTTTTCCTGTTTGCAGGCCACTTCACAGGTTTTACAGCCCCAGCATAAATCATTATTGATGGTCAATTTAAATTCAGACATAATTTCTTCTCATAGATACTTTCATCTAATTTCGCAATAAGCTCGAAATTCGAATACCGAAATTCGAAACAAATTCCATTACCAAATGACAAAAGTCCTAAACAAACAGCGAATTTTATCTATTGAGGTGAAGACTAAGACATCCGCCTAAGATTTGGAGCATTTGAAAATTAGAATTTTGGTATTGTTTCGGATTTCGAGTTTCGAATTTTGATTTCAGTTTGATCATTGTTTATTTTTTAGTTCTTTGCTTCTATTTCAGACCCGCTTGAATAGATTACTGGTTAACCAATCAACTAATCAACCAATCAACGATATCTGTTCTCCGAATATATCCGACACAACAGCGTACGAACGCTGGTGGCGCCCATGGCCGGATCACAGGTATCATAGGCATTATCGGTTAAAATATTGATATTGGATTCACCCCAGCCATGGGCGGAATCTTTTTTTTCCGGAAACCACCAGCCATGCTGGGCCGCCACGACCTTGGGATGGATGCCGGCATAGATTTTAGCGCGCTGCCGGGCGCTTCCCCGGACAGACTCGATAATGACCCATTGACCGTCTTTGATTCCTTCTTTTTCAGCAGTTTCGGGATGGATCTCCACCAGTGGTTCTTTGTGAAGTTCCCTCAGCCAAGGTACCTGACGGTTTTCCGAATGGAAAAAACCGGGCGAACGGGCACCGGTGATCAAAATATA
>JARFPZ010000539.1 GCA_029288035.1 Desulfosarcina sp. | reverse complement strand
GGATCGCATTGAATCCGTCGAAGATGTATCCGAGGCCTTATTCGATGAATGGCAAACCGAGCTGGACCAATACTCCAGCGATAGCCTGCGACGCAGCAGCGCCAACAAGTTGAAGCAGACGAGACGCCAATATACCCAGCTCATTGGCGCCATGAAACGCGCCGAGAAGAAAATGGCGCCGGTACTGTCGGCATTCCAAGATCAAGTTTTATTTTTGAAGCACAATCTCAATGCCAAAGCAATTGCATCGCTGCAAACAGAATTGGTTTCCGTCGAAGCCGAGGTAAACTCACTGATCAGAGATATGGAAACCTCCATTAAAGAGGCCAATGCGTTTATCAGCTCAATGGCCAAAGAATAGTGAAAATTCATGTGCCAAAAGGTAAAGCTTTGATTTACCCCAGAGGCGTTTTGTTTGCAGATAGATAACTAATGGAATAGTGGAATGGTGGAAAAATGGAAAATTGGGTATGAAAAACGGATGATGTCCTAATTTTAATTTCTGAGACGTGTCATCTTTATAAAAAAGACAGCGTTATTTGAAGGGCAGGATTTAAATCCACGAGTTGCCCGACAGTCACTTTTTCGTCATTTTCTTGACGACCGGCCGAAAGTGATGCCCCCCATAACAGTTTCAAACTGACGACGTATAATACCACATTGTCGTAACGTTACGATATATCAACCAAATCGCATTAACCTCCTGTTATTGGTTTATTCGGGGCTTTATTATGCTCATTTTGGAATAATTATTGCAGCAGCTAGCAATCGAATTTATCATCCCTATAATTTGGACCCAATTGGTGAAGATATGAAACTATTTAAAACCTGTTCCGGCTGCAAAACACCCTGGTTTTCCCGGGATGAATTTCTGCAGGACAGCAACATCGTCCTGGTGGGATATCAGGTAAATTTTGGTGACCGTGTGCTCGGGTATTTCCTCTTCAATCATGCTCTCTGTCAATCAACCATCGGCATTCCTGCCGGTCATTTTAAAGATCTCCATGACGGTCCGATTTTTTCAGAATGTCTGGCCGGATCCGAGCAATGCCCCGGCCATTGCCTCAATAGCCAGATCCTAGATCCCTGCCCTGCCAAATGCGAGGGTGCCTACGTCCGAAATATTTTACAAATTTTGCGTGAGTGGCCCAAAGACGTTTGCTATCCGGGTAAAATTGCTGTGGGACAATGCTAAGGCGATGTAAATCACGCATAACATAACTACTTTCATTCCATTTTTATTTTGTTAAATCGACTTGTTGGGGGAAATTAATACTATTCAAGCTCCTACCCTTATTTATTTTGGAATTCACCTCTCCTCTCTTTCCTAATTGGGTGCATTTTGTTATATGGGTGCAGATATCTTAACAAACCCAGATAATCTGTCCGCTGTTTCGTTCGTCAATGCAGCAGGCGAACCCAGGAAAAGGATACGGACCCATGTTCACCCATGCCATTGCCCGAAGACCCGGAAAGAATTTTGCCCAAGGGCTCACGACATCGTTCAACGCCAAACCGCCACAATATGATTTGCTGTGCAAACAGCATGAGACCTATCTTGAAACCATAAAGTCCTGCGGACTCGAAGTTACCCTTCTCGATCCGCTGCCGGATTACCCGGATGCTTATTTTGTCGAAGACACGGCTGTGGTCACACCGGATGTCGCCGTTATCACAAACCCGGGAGCTAAGGCCCGAAACGGCGAAGAAGACTTCATGGCCCCGGTTCTGGCCGGATTTCGCAAAACTGAACATATACTGGCTCCCGGTACGGTTGATGGCGGAGACGTCCTGCAGGTCGGCAACCATTTTTTTATCGGACTGTCGGAGAGAACCAACAAAGAGGGTGCCGCACAGCTGGGTCGTATCCTGGAAAGCTACGGCAACACCTGGGCCGCGGTTGAGGTGGGCGCCGGCCTGCATTTTAAATCCAGTGTCAATTATGTCGGCAAAAACACCTTGCTTGTCACCGCTGATTTCGCCGAACACGCGGCACTCAGCAAATATAATAAAATTGTTCTGGAAAAGGCCGAAGCCTATGCTGCGAATACACTGCTGGTTAACGAACACCTTCTGATGCCGGTCGGATATCCCGACACCCGTAAACAACTCAAAGTTCTCGGATTTGACATCATCGAGTTGGAAACCAGCGAGGTGCGTAAAATGGACGGCGGATTGACCTGCATGTCAATTCGGTTTTAGATCCGGTTTCAAATGATCAGGATATGGCTGTTTTTCAGACTCCATCGGCATTTTGTTATATCAGCAGATCAACGTGCGTGCATACCGGGATTATGTGTACGGTTGCGTTCTCATCGCCATGCTGCCGGAGGCCTGGGAAGACATTAAACGTATGATAAATAACTATATTTTATCTGACAGAGACCATCTAAGATTATAGATTTGTAAGCATAATCGAATCATAATTGCTGAAATCCTGAATTGTGGATTGATAGCCGAAATCTCCACTACTGGAGCGGGCTTAAAATTATGGATTGGGTATGCCTAATATACACTACCCCTGCCGCCGCATTATTGTAGATTGGCCGAAGCAATATAACAATTGGCGATTTGTGGATGTTGAATGCTTATCTGCATTCTTCCTGCATAGACCCTGCAAACACATTCCTCAATATGTTGAGTAACCTTATCGAGCCTGCCTTTCTCATAATACCTCTGCATGTTCACAAGGAGGTCTGAAAGGAACGTGCGATAGATATAGCTGCTCGGTTCATCCATGAGATTGAGAATGATGTCTTCTTGAATCCAGAATTTATCGATTGGATAATGGCAGTTACCATCATGAATTTCTTCGGTGTCTATGAATTCACTCAGTCTTTGCCGTACCTTATCTGCATGGTTTTTGACTTCATAGCCTCCAAGCTCAAGACTCTGCAC
>JARFPZ010000515.1 GCA_029288035.1 Desulfosarcina sp. | reverse complement strand
GGCGTCCGACCCAATGTTTTCGAGGCAAAACCGTCACCCGCTGAAGCAGAGGTGATCCCGTTTAAAACAGATCTTGAAAGTGACGGCCTGGTTGTAAGAGAGGTCCGGCAGGATGCCTCCAGAGGCATTGATTTAACCGAGGCCGATATTATTATCTCCGGTGGACGGGGAATGAAAAATCCAGACAACTTTCGCATTCTTTCCGAATGTGCCGAGCTTATCGGCGCGGCGGTCGGTGCGTCCAGGGTCGCCGTGGATGCCGGTTGGGTGCCGCATTCCATGCAAGTTGGCCAAACCGGCGCCACCGTCAGCCCCAAGGTCTATATCGCCTGCGGTATTTCCGGTTCTGTGCAGCATTTTGCCGGTATGAAGACATCCGGTCTTATTGTTGCAGTCAATACGGACCCGGAAGCGAATATTGTTAAAAAGTGTGATTACTACATTGTCGCCGATTTGTTTGAGGTTATCCCGCTATTGACCAACCAATTGGCGGCGATCATTAATAAGGATTGATGAAGAAGGCCTATGTTTTTAAAAGTAAAGAAAGTAAAAGGGACGTTCATGCCACCACCGTCACGGCCAGCTTTTTCAAAATCGTTATAAATCGATCATCTGCCAGGAGGATGTGTATTTTAAGGAACTGGTTCGATATATTCATCTAAATCCCGTGCGGGCGAAGGTGGTACCGGACCTTGGTGGACTGAGCCAATACCCTTACTGTGGCCACAGTGCTTTAATGAATAAGCAAAAAAGAGACTGGCAGGAAACCGACTATGTGTTATCCGTATTTGGTAACTCACGGGCGGCAGCCAGACGCAGTTACAATGCATATGTGAAAGCGGGATACGGACAAGGCCGTCGGCCGGAGTTGACCGGTGGCGGATTAATTCGCAGTCTTGGTGGCTGGGCGGCATCGAAAAAGCTGCGGTTAAAGGGCCACGATCGTCTAAAGGGAGATGAACGGATTCTGGGCGACAGTGATTTTGTGACGTCAATTTTAGCCGAAGCAAATGAGAAATTAGATCGCTATTATGAGATTAAAAGCCAAGGATACAATATCGAGAAGGTGGAAAATCGGGTCATGGAGATATTTGACCTTGAAAGGGATGTGCTCTATTCCAAAGGGCGCCGTAAGATCCAAGTGGCCGCAAGAAGTCTGCTGTGTTATTGGGCTGTTCGCGAGCTGGGCCTTACGGCCACTGAATTAGCCAGGCGTCTTGGCGTGACCCAACCCGCGGTGAGTTATGCTGTCAGCCGCGGAAAGCGAATTGCCAAGGAGAGAAATTACAGCTTGATCATATAATTTATATATTTATGTCCCCCTCGTAAAAAAATGCTCATAAACAATGTGGATTATCACCAGATCCTTCAATTTAGCCATCACGGTCTTGTTGCCACCGATAAAGACGGTCTGGTTACCTTCGTCAACAAAAGGGCTAAGGAAATCCTTCAATTTGGAAGAAAGAAGGTTGTGGGAACCCCCATATGGAAGCACATGCCCCAAACCGGCAAACTAGTGGCCGCCTGTCTGGAGACCGGAAAACCACAATCCGGCAGTCAAGTATTTGGAAAGCATGTCAACCTGGTTGTCAATATCAATCCCATCAAAAAGCAACGCAAGGCCAAAGGTGCCGTCTGTACATTTTTGACGATGGATGAATTTGAAATCATAGCCAAACGCCTAAAGTCATTTTCCTCATTAGACAAACAGTTCCAAACGGTTTACGAATCTTCCTCAGACGGCATCTGGATATGTGATCATGACGGTAAAGTCATCAGTATTAATGGTGCATCAGAGAGACTCGGCGGAATAAAGCGGCAAGACATCATCGGCAAAAATGTATCCGATATCATTAAAAGCGGGCTGTACAGCAATTACGTGACAGATGAAGTGATCCAAACCAAACAGCCGGTGAGCCAACTGCAGTATATTAAAAATACCAACAAAACCGTTTTGTGCACCGGAATCCCGGTGCTTGACGACGACGGCAACTTGTCGCTGGTGGTTATCAATGAACGGGATATCACGCAGCTCGAAGCAATGAAACTCCAGCTGGAGGAAACGCGTAAGGAGAGGGAAAGGTATAAAGATGAACTTGCCGAGCTGAGCATGCAGGAATTGAGGGATCAAAAGGTTATCGCTGAAAGCGAGCAGATGCAGAAAATATTCAGAACTGCCCTGAAGATTGCCCACATGCAAGTTACCGGCATTTTGCTATTGGGGGAATCCGGCACCGGCAAGGGTCTTTTGGCAAAATTTATCCACAATTCCGGCAGTCGCAAAAAAAAGCCGTTTATACAGATCAATTGTGCAGCCCTGCCGGAAAACCTTCTGGAGGCGGAACTGTTCGGCTATGAAAAAGGCGCTTTTTCCGGAGCCAGCAGCCAGGGGAAACCGGGCCTGTTTGAACTGGCAAACGAGGGCACACTTTTCCTGGATGAAGTCGGTGATCTTTCGTTGCCGGTACAGGCCAAACTGTTAAAATATCTGGATGATCATGCTGTTATGCGGCTTGGGGGAACCAAACCGACCGTTATTGACTGCATTATCATTGCCGCAACGAATCAGGATCTTGTAAAATTGGTCGAACAGAAACAGTTCCGTGAGGATTTGTTTTTCCGCTTGGATACCATTACCATCAATATCCCACCCCTCAGAGAGCGTTTGGATGATATCTTCGTATTGTCAAACCATTTCCTGCAAGAATACAATAAAAAGTTCAAGCAAAAGAAAATGATCTCACCCCTTACCCTTTCCTTAATGCAGGCCTACCCGTTTCGCGGAAATGTGCGTGAGCTTAAAAACCTTATTAAAAAAGCCGTCATCATGAGTGAAGAGGAGAGCATCGACGCTTTCATATTGAGCAGCATCGGCAATGACGTCTTGGAAGAGTGGAGCCAGACAAAGCAAACAGAAAAAGAGATCAACAACCTGGTGGATGTACTGGCGACATTGGAAAGAGAGATGCTTAAAACTGCCAAACGGCACTGCCGCACCACGAGAGACATGGCCAAATTTCTTAACATCAGCCAACCGAGTGTGATTCGAAAACTCAAAAAACATCGTTTAGCCCCAAATTTGATCAATAAGCGGATCAAAGAATAAATCAGCGACCATCAGTAGAGCTGGGAGTATGGAGAAGCTCCCTCGAAGGAGCCGCGGAGCTATGCACTCCTGGTGAACGCTGATTTATATAATGAAATTTGGTTTCATGTTACCTTTCTTCTGACAGCGTTTGCCATCACAGCGTCCGATAATTCTCTTCTGATTCATAATCGAATCAAAGTTCTCTACTATTCATACCGCCTCCTTTGATAGGCCGTCAGCATTGAAAAATCAGAAAACCCTCGAGCGTCTTTGACACGCTGAACGAATATTGGACCATGCATAATATCCCTCCTTATATTAAAAGGTTAGTGGAAGGCTATGATGAGGTATAGGATGAAAGATGAGCAAATGTCGATACCCGGCTACACTCAAATGAATATTTTCACCTGCATTGGCTTAGATTTTGCTGATAGTGAGATCGTTGCTAGTAGTCTCACTCTATTGCATCAACACTGTAATTTCAGGGCTCCTGACCTCAAAGGGAAAAACTATCCTGGAAGCCCTGATTCATATAGGATCTACAAAATTCGTAGTAAAAATATGCGTAAATTCAAGATGCAACAGAGTTTATCAAAAATAATAAGTAAAATTCAGAACGATTCACCGAAATTAAGTATTGTTGACGCGATTTCAGACCTTTCTGTTGCATGCGGATTTACGACACCTCAAGAGTTCTGAATTTTGGAGATCTCATATGATTTACAAGGCCAACAAAGGGCAAACCAGCTACGGTGAACCCATCGGTATCATCTTGATGGAGAGTTATATGCCTTTTCCGCCGGGTTGTCCGGGTAATGCCTCGACCTTCTCTTTCCCGGTGCGGTATGAAGTCGTGCGGGGTGCGAATATGGAGCGGCTGGTTTATCAGGGAGATCCGGACTTGCTTCAGCCTTTTGTAGACGCCGGTTGGAAACTGGTGGAGGAAGGCGTCAAGGCCATTACCGGCAACTGTGGGTTCATGGTATTGTATCACGATTTCATGGCAAAAGAGTTCCCTGTGCCGGTTTTTATGTCGAGTTTGCTTCAGCTGCCGTTCATTAGTCGTCTGTTGAAACCCGGTGAAAAAGTCGGGATCGTAACAGCCAACGGGAAAACGCTTACCGAGAAGCATTTAGAAATCGCGACCAACGGGATTGACATCCCGGTAGCTGTGGCCGGTCTGGAAGACCAACCTTGCTTTTACGACACTATCCACGCGGAAAAAGGCACATTGGATTTCGACAAGGTCGAGCAGGAAGTTGTGCAGGTCACTCAGGGCCTGGTACAGGAAAACGATGGTGTCAGGGCCATCCTGTTTGAATGCACCGATTTGCCGCCCTATGCCGCAGCCGTGCAGGAAGCTGTCGGGCTACCGGTTTTCGACTTTTCGACCCTGGTCAATTATGTGTTTTCGGCACTCGTCAGACGACGGTTCGATGGAATCTACTAAGATAAATGCCGTCATTTCGTTTGCAATTGAGCCTTATTATTTTGACAAATGGCTCCGTTTGCAGCCATGGCGATTGGTTAAAAGGTTCAAGGGTCAAAGGTTCAGAGGATGATTTCCTTGGAACATTAACCAATGAAATCAATGGTAAGAGGAAGACGCGCGATGGGATTAACCCTGAACCGGGAACCCCGAACCTTTTAACCCAGACCGACCGAATGTCCAACTTAAGGACAATATCGCGGTCTATTAAGGATCTCCGGTCAATTTTTTTTGATTTAATAACTAGGTCTGTAATAGGGAGGAAATAGCCATGCCTGAAGAAATTTTGGAAAAAAAAGCGTTGATCAACGGTGAATGGGTCGAATCGGAATCAGGGGAGCGCTTTGAGGTGCCCTATCCGGGTGATGGACGCGTTGTCGGTACGGTGCCCAAGTGCACCCGGAAGGATGTGCAGCAAGCGGTCGACGCCGCAAGACAAGGTCAGCGGGCGCTGGCCAAACTGTCTCTTTTAAAGCGAATCGAGCTCTTACACAAAGCTGTTGAAATTGCTGGCAAAAACGATGCAGCGGCAGCGCGCATCCTGTGTATGGAATCAGGCAAACCCCTACAGCAGTCGATCAGCGAAGCCAGCCCCCTCAACGGCTACTCCTGGAGCAATTTTCATGTGGCCACCGCCAATGTGAAATCTCATCGCGGACTGACGCTCCCCAATGTGACCGAGGACTCCAACAACAAGCGCATCATGCATATTTTCGAACCGGTGGGCGTTGTGGCAAATATTTCGACATTCAGCTACCCTTCCGAGATGCCGAACTGCACCATCCCTTATGCGTTGGCTTTGGGAAACAGCGTCGTCGTCAAGCCTTCCAGCGGATCTCCTTTCAGTGCCATCCTTATCGCAGAGGCCCTGCATGAAGCCGGTTTTCCACCCGGCAGCATCAATGTTCTGACAGGGCCGGGATCAGAGGTCGGGGATGAGCTGGTGTCAAGCCCTGGTGTCGATGCCGTTAATTTTTTCGGCCAGGAAAAGACCGGCGAGACGATTGCCGGGAAAGCGGCCCTCAAAAAGCTGCTGTTCGCCATTGTGTCGAATAATGCGCTGGTCGTCATGGATGACGCCAACATCGAAGAGGCTGTCAATGCGGCCGTCGGCGGTTGCTACGGCCACAACGGACAGTCTCCCATTTCGACACGCAGGATATTGTTGCACAAGGACGTGCACCGCGAATTTGTGGATCTATTCGTTGAAAAAACCAACGGCCTGGTCTTTGGAGATCCCCTGGACGAGAAGACGGATGTCGGCCCGGTGAACAACCAAAACGTCCTGGAAATGACCATGGCCCTGATTGAAGATGCCCGCGGCAAAGGCGCTAAATTTTTGACCGGGGGCAACAACACCGGAGGGCTTTACATTCAACCGACGGTGATCGACGGGGTAACGGCGGATATGACGATTACTCAGGAGGTCACCATGGGACCGGTGACAGCCGTCATGACCTTCGGAAATATTAATGAAGCTGTGGAACTAGCCAACTCGACCCGCTTTGGGTTTCAGTTCGGCGCCTTCACCAGTGGTTTGGCCAATGCCTATTTTCTGGCGGAGAACATCAAAGCGGGAAGCATCTATATCAATGAGGCCACCAGCTG
>JARFPZ010000542.1 GCA_029288035.1 Desulfosarcina sp. | reverse complement strand
GGAAAAAGCGTCATATGCGGAAAGGCCATCGCCATCTGCCGGGTTTCATTGACCATGCCGCCCCAATCCGGATCCGGCGGCGGCAGACCCAGACCCAGAAAACCGAGCACACCGATGGTGATAATGACATAACCCAGACGCAGACAGGCATCGACAATCAGCGGGCCGCGCGCATTCGGCAAAATCTCGACCAGCATCACTTTCCAGTCTGATTCGCCTCGGGTCTGGGCTGCAGCCACATAGTCCCGATTACGGAGATCCAGCACCAAACCACGTACAATACGCATGATCCCCGGCGAGGATGCAAAGGTGATGGCAATAATGATGTTAAGTCCGGACGCACCGATAGTGGCGATAATGATAATATACAGCACCAGCACCGGAAATGAGAGAATGATATCTGCAACGCGGGACAGGACATCGTCCACCCAACCCCCGCGATATCCGGCTGCAAGCCCCATCAGGATACCCACCGTGTAAGCCGAAAGGGTCGCCAGGGGCGCATAGATCAGCACCGTGCGCGATCCCCAAATAATACGAGACAGGATATCGCGCCCGATATGATCGGTGCCCAGCCAGAATGTGCCGCCCTTGGCCGCTGCCATCCCCGGTTTGGCAAACGGCTGAATAGACGAGTTGGGGTCGAATGGCGCCAGCAAGGGTGCCAGGATCGCAACCAACACCCAGAATAAAACGAGGAAAGCCCCCACCATCCCGACCCAACTCTCCCGTAAGAGTCCAATCGATTTCAGGCCGCGCCATAGCGCCGCACCGTAACCGGCAGTGGGCATTTTTGTTGTAGCGGTAGATGTATTCATTTTGCTTCCTCTCCTTAGCGCTTCGATTCGCAATTACAGTGCTGTATTTTTAGAGCTATAATCATTAATTATGCTCACTCGTCTCGGCTGAGCTCGTCGCAGGCAGCGCTAAGTCCTGAATGAATAAATACGTTATCGTATATGAATTGTTGGACCTAGCTAAACCGGATGCGCGGGTTGAGGAATGTGTAGCCAATATCGGCCAGGGTTTGCGTGGTAACCGCAACACAAACCGCCACCATGGCGCATGCTTCCAATAGGGCGATATCGTTATTCAAAGAAGCCTCCAGGATCAGCGCCCCAAATCCCTTATAGGCAAAGAAAAACTCAACCACAATAACCCCGGATAACAGCCAGTTGATTTGTAGCATGATGACCGTAAAAGGGGCGATGAGAGCATTGCGCAATGCATGCTTGACAATCACCGACTTGTAAGGCAGGCCCTTCAGCACCGCTGTCCTGACGTACTGGGAGGTCATGACTTCCGCCATGGATGCTCGGGTCATGCGGGCGACATAGCCAAAATCATAGACGATCAGCACCATGGCGGGCAGAATCAACTGTTTGAACTCAAAGCCGCTCGACATGCTGCTGGTGCCCGGCAGCCATTTCAGGCCAAATACGAAGAGGGAGGAGAAAATGACCGCACTGGCAAATTCCGGCACGGAAGTTGTCAAAATACCAAACACCGATATCGATCTGTCGAGCTTTGAACCTTCTTTCATCCCCGACAGGACGCCCAGCGTTAATGAGAGTGGGATCATAATCGCAAAGGTCCAAAACCCCAATATGGCAGTGTTCCATAGCCGCGGCAGCATCACATCCGCCACGGGGCCTTTAAAACGGATGGACTCCCCCAGGTCACCGGTTGCAAAATTGCCCAACCATTTCACATAACGCACCATGACGGGTTGATTATACCCGTGCTGTTCGCGCCACATCTCTCGCTGCTCTTCGTTTGAAAATTGGCCAAGCACTCGGATTGCCGGATCGCCTGTAAGCTCCGTCTCAAGTAGCAGAAAAAGAATTACCGATACGACAATCATGGTAAAAATCATGAATCCGATACGCTTTACCACCAGGGTGACCATTTGATTCCTCCTGATTTAATGTATCGTTTGCGGGGAGATGTTAAGACGGGAGGCGCCGAGACGCCCCCCTTCCCCAAGCTTACGCAGTTGACTCTACGCCAAGGAGACCTTGTGGAAGCGGTAGTACCGGGTTGGATGCATTTCAAAGCCGACGACATTTTCCCGCACCGCGGTGAATACCGAACGGAAAAACGGCTGGACCATGACAGCGTCATCCTGCAAAATTTTCTCAACCTTTTCCATCTTGACCCGGCGCTGTTCCACATCCAGGGTCGATTCCGCCTCGGTCAGGGCGGCATCCCACTCCGGGTTGGCATAGCTGGACTCATTCCAGGGCACGCCGGTGCGGTAAGCCAGGCCCAATACCATGACGGCCAGCGGCCGGTGGGTCCAGGAGGTCAGGCTCAGGGGTGCCTTGGTCCACACATCCCAATATTGCGCCATGGGCATCACGTTCATTTTGATGTTGATCCCGGCTTTGGCGGCGTCTTCTTTGAGCACGGCCACGGAATCCTGCTCCCAGACGCCGTCCGTATTGCCCACGTTGCAGCTCAACTCTATGCCATCGGGGTAGCCGGCTTCTGCCAGCAGCTTCTTGGCGCCCTCGAGGTCCTGCTCCAACGGGGGCAGGGCAAAGTACTCGGGGTGTATCTTGGCGACATGATGGTGCTCCGCCACGATTCCCAACCCCTGGTGGGCGATGTCGAGCTGTCTTTTGGCATCGCAGGTTTTCTGTACGGCTTTGCGCACGCGGATATCGTCAAAAGGTTTTTCGGTAACCTTCATGCGAATCACACCGGTCTGGGTCGATGGGATTTCGACCACCTTGATGCCCGGAATATTTTTGGCCGCTTCCAGGGTTGTCAGATCAAGATTATAGATTACATCCACCTGCTGTGACGCGATAGCGGCCAGATAAGCCCCGGCATCTTCACCCAGGTCAATAATGCGTATCTCGTCCAAATATACCTCGCCGCGCCAATAGGGTTCCTTGCGTTTTTTCAGAACGGCCAGCTCACCGACCCTGAATTCGGTCAGGGTATAGGGGCCGGTACCCACCGGGTTTTTAGAGAGATCACCGCCTTCTTTTTCGAAATTGCGGTGCACGATTCCGGTGGGATAGTTGTACAGGTTTTCAGGAATTGCCAGGACCGGCGAATTCAGGTTGAGTTTGACCGTATGATTGTCGACTTTTTGGACCGCATTTTTGCTCATGCGCTTGACCGGGTTGCCTTTGTCATCTTTCTCACCGGTTTCTTCGAGCATGGCATCAAACAGACCCAGGTTGGATGATCCGGTTTTGGGATCTAGCCAGCGGGTAAAGTTAAACACCACATCATCGGCATTGAAATCATCGCCGTTGGACCATTTGATGCCTTTACGCAGATGAAAGGTCCAGGTCTTCAGATCGTCGGATGCTTCCCAGCTCTCTGCCAGATAGGGTCGCGTGATGTTATCCGGCCCGGTCTCCACCAGGTACTCGATGATATGACGGGAAACGATGGATTTCTGGGTCCATGAATAGGTCCCCGGATCGGCCATTTCCTGCACCTGCATGCCATATTTTAAGACGCCGCCTTTTTTCTGTGCGGCATGGGCGGATGAAATAAAATCCGGCAACCCCGCCATGCTGTAGGCAGCTGTCGCAGACACGCCCAGTAAGGTGACGGTACGCAGAAATTCTCGCCGTGAACACTTGCCCTCGGTCAGAGATTTTTTCATTTGTTCAACCCCGGGATGTACTCTTTTCGTCGTCATAATATTACCTCCTTTCAGTAAACATAGGTTGTCAAGAATGAAAGAATCGTAAAAAGCCGCAATTTCCAAAATCACCCCCATAACTATTTGAAGTTATTAGGTTCAGAAATCAGGAATTGGCAATTTTAAGACTTTTTTACGAAGCCCTGAGAAATAGCACATAACATCAAAGCCATAGTGTAAAAGGTGGAAAGTTAAACGTGTCGAGGTTGAGATAAATAAAAAATAGCGTTCAACTTTTTATCGATATTTTTAAAATTATATCGACTTCAACATAGATAATCCTTTTTGTTGTGTCAAGGATAAAGTAAATTACAAGGTCTGGACTATATAAATACATGGAATTTCTTTCTAATCTCCGTTGCGATATCCCGGCGTATTTTCGGCTCTTCAGGTGCTGAAAGGATATTTTTAACGATTCTTTTTGCCCGTTCTCTGGCATCCAAAGAACCGTTACTTTCCCAGTCGTTTCTATCTGTTTTATCGCTGACCCCATTGCTTTGAAAATATTCATTGCGAATATAACGCAAGGTATGGTCGGACATTAAATAATTACCACCCGGCCCTACCTCTTTGATGGCATCATATGCCATATGCGCTTCATCCACGGTTATACCTTCCAAAATTTTACAGGCCATTCCAATAATCTCATCATCGATGACATACTGTTCATACGAAATACATAGCATCGACTCCAGCATTCCGGCGGCATGGTGGATGTAGTTGTTACCCCCCATTACAGCAAGGGCAGAGGTAAATGCCTTTTCCCAGCCTGCCTGGGCGTCCGGAAGTTTGGAATCGCTTAGTCCGGAAGAAGCATAATTCGGCACCTTTACAAATTCGGATAGCTGGTGAATTGCGGTTTGCATCATGCCGAATTCAACGCCGCCACCTTGATAGCCCATAGAGCGCATATCCGCCATACCAGGCAAGCCGCCATACAAAACCGGCGCACCGGAATTTGAGAGCTGATGGACAGTGATACCGGCAAGTTCCTCTGCATGGGTTTGCACCAGTGTGCCGGCCATGGTCATTGGAGATGTGGAGCCGGACATCGGGGCACTGGCTATGGCAACCGGCACCATTTGCCGGGCTGCCTCACACACATTCTTTACGGACTGTGTACAAAATTTAAGTGGACTGATGATCATGCAGGCTGCGATTGAAAAAATTGGTTTTTTTCTTAATTTATCTCTTCCGCCAACAACCATTGACGCCAATTCAACTGCGTCCTGAAGCCCTTTTTCGAGGTCGCAGCCGAACATAATATGCTTGGTGGTGCCAAGCATAGGAGCAAAAAGAGAATTAACATCGTAGTATTCGATGGGCACGTCATGCGGTATGGCACACCGTTGAAAAAAGTGTATATTATCCAATTGGTCAACTAGTCTGGCCACATTATAAATATCTTTGAGCAATCCCTGCCGCACTTGGCTGGTATCAAGATCAAGTACTTTTACTGCCGACCCGCCCGTCCCGGCATACACCCGGTTACCGCCTAAATGAAGATCATTCTTGCCGTCCCTGCTGTACAGGATAAATTCCGCCGGTGCTTGGGCAACCATTTCTTCAACCAATTTCCTTGGGAAGTATATCCTTGCCTTTTTACGATCGACCTTACAGCCCGCCTCTTCAACCATAGCCAGCATATCGTCGAGGCCGGTTTCAAATGTCAGCCCAATATGTTCAATGACATCCAAAGATTTTTGATGTATCGTCTCGATCTGCCTTTGGTTCAAAGGCTGATAGAGGTTTCCTATTCGTCCGCCTCCGCCCATTCTGTTCTCCTTTCCTTCGGGATTCATCGTTAATGTCGGCAAAATTCGGTGATCCATATTTGATATGGCCGCAAAAAGGCGCAAAAAGCACAAAAATTAATTTTCAGAGTTTATAAATTCAATGGGTTATGGGACCAAAATTCGAGAATTTTGACTTTTTGCGAGATTGTTATATTTAACCGAAATTATCAGCCTTTCTTCGTCTTGGGTTTCCTGCCTGCAAGGGTTTTAGACAAATCAAGCATAAAAACAAGAGAAGGTTTCAAGTTCCAAATACCGTTTTCGGATCGTTTAAGCAACCTTATCATGTAATTTTTATATCAATTTGCCAAAAAAATATATTGAAAATATATTTTGAATATAATAGTGAAAAAATTATCAAAAAAGGTCTCTCGCTCGTTTGTTGTTTCTATAGGTTCCGGCTATTTTAACAATCTACCATATACTGAAGGTATCCCTGGCGTAATCAATACAGCCAAAGCCTGGCTTTCGGGGGGCGCTCCGGCACTCTCCGGCCTTTTAGCTATAAGAAGAAATCTCTGATGCCGAAAAAAAAGAATCAAATCAAGTCCCTGCCGCTCAATGAAATTGCCTATCAAAAAATAAAAGAGCGTATTGTGACCTTAAAACTGGGTCCAAGGGATCAGGTTGATGAAGAGCGGCTGGCCAAAACGCTTTCCATCGGCCGTACGCCCATCCGGGAAGCGCTGTTTCGTTTGAATGCCGAAAATCTTGTCGAACCGGTTCGCGGGCGGGGGTTTTTTGTCCGTGATATCACCTTGGATAGCATCAAAGATCTGTTCGAAACCATGCTGATTCTAGAACGGTCGGCGGCCGCCCTGGCAGCCAAACGTATTCGGCCGGACCAAATCGAAGATCTCGAACGGATAAACCACGCTTTAGGGGAGGCCTGGGACAAAAAAAACTATTTGCGCGTGACTCTGCTAAACAGCAGGTTTCATGGCATCATCTACCAAGGGACGGATAATTCCTTTTTAATTTCCTACCTTGGCAATTTACAGCTTCAATCTCAGCGCTTGGCTTATATGTGCTTCAGCAAGCCACTTTCATCTTATGATATTGAATCTCACGCCGAGTTAGCCATCAAGGATCACCAGTCATTAATCGATCTGTTTAAGCAAGGTGCAGATGTTGAAGCGGTGAAAGTCATCTCCGAACATGTCAAGCTCTTTCAACGTCGCATTAATCATTTTATACTGCCTTCACTTGATATTTTGGATGCCGTATCGCCATTATAAAGGACAGAAATTTTCGGTGTTAAAATAAAGATGGGAGTTAAATCACGGTGGAATTAATAGCAATCCATGAAAATTGTTCTGGCTGCGGCACATGCCGGCTGGCATGTGCCATTCGAAATTTCCAGGAAGTCAATCCATCCAAATCATTGCTGCGTATTGAAGGGCGCTTTCCGGCTCCGGGCAATTACCGCATCCACCTCTGCGACCAGTGCGGCATATGCGCCGACAACTGCCCGGAGGATGCCATTCACTTAAAAGATGGGGCTTTTCTGGTTGATGCAGATGCATGTACGGGGTGTTTGACATGTGTCGAGGTATGCCCGTATGACGTTATGTTTGAGCAAAAAGACGCTGATATTCCCGTAAAATGCAATCTTTGCGGGGAATGCGCTCAAACGTGTCCGCGAGATGCGATCGTGTTGGTTGAAGATCAGCAGAGTGCGATGGCCTAAGCGGTGTACTTTGAACCAAAAAAGGTGTGACCTGTGCAGTTAAATAATGCCGTAAAATTTGTAGGTTGGGTTGAGCGACCGATTTTGTTGGGTTTCGCTGATATCTCCAAATGCGAACTCGCTGATCAATTACCTAAGATGGTAGAAAAAGCGAAACCCAACATTATAAATCGCTCAACCCAACCTACGTTAACTGGTTGATTAAGTTAAAAAGAGTCAGTCATTTACACCAATCAACACAATCAACGAATCAACCCAATAAACCATTAAAAGTGAATTCATTACCAAGGAACTAAACTATGAATGGATATGCAGGCACTATTTTGCGCATCGATTTGAGTAACGCCGGCATCCGCAAAGAGCCGTTGTCTGAGTCGCTGGCGGAAAATTTCCTCGGCGGCAGAGGCTTTGTGGCGAAAATGCTGTTTGATGAGATACCACCGAATATCGAGCCCCATGATCCGGAAAACATGTTGATTGCCGCCACCGGCCCGCTCACCGGCCATTTCCTGCCGGCCAGCGGCAAGACCCATTTCGGCACCAAATCCCCGGCCACCGGCGGCTACGCCGACAGCAACATGGGCGGACATTTTGGACCGCAGTTGAAATATGCCGGTTATGATGTTCTGGTAATTACCGGTAAGGCAGCCGAACTAAGTTATGTGTTGATCACGGATGACACGGTTGAGATTCGGCCGGCGGCGGAATACCTTGGACAGGGTTCGCTTACGGTGGAGAAAAATCTTAAGGATCATCTGGGAGATGACTATCAGATTATTACGATCGGACCGGCCGGTGAAAATCTGGTCCGATACGCCTGCATCTCCCATGATTTCGGACGCCAGGCCGGAAGGACCGGCGTCGGGGCGGTGATGGGAAGTAAAAATCTAAAGGCCATTGCGGTAAAGGGCACCGGAAGTATACCGGTTGCCAATTTGAAAGAGGCCTATTTAAAAGGCAAAGAAGCCTACCAAAAGGTCAAGGCCAAACCCGGCTTTGAAGGATGGACGCCGGAGGGTACCGCCGGCTTAACGAACTGGGCCAACGAGGTTGGGGTATTTCCCACCCGCAATTTTCAAACCTCCTACGCAAAGCATCATAAAAATATCAATGGCCAAGCGATTCTTGAGCGACTGAAAATAACCGACAAGGGGTGCTTCGGCTGTCCCACCCCCTGTGGAAAATATGGACATACCAAGACATCGTTGGGTTCGGCCTATGTGGAGGGACCCGAATATGAGACCATTTCTTTGTTCGGTGGAAATTGCGTGTTGGAGACCATCGAGGAAGTGGCTTATGCCAATTATCTATGCGATGAACTGGGTATCGATACGATTTCTGCCGGTGTGGTTATCGGGTGGGCCATCGAATGCTTTCAGAAAGGAATTTTAACCCGGGAAGACATCGGCAGAGAGATCGATTTTTCGGATTTGGACTCGGTTGTTTACCTGTTGAATAAGATTGCCGAGCGGGAAGGAATCGGCGACCTGTTGGCCGAGGGTGTCAAGCTTGCGGCGCAAAAGACGGGTGACGGTTCGGAACGATTTGCCATCCATGTCAAGGGGTTGGAGTGGACGGGCTACGAATGCCGCAATGCCCCTTCGATGATGCTGGCGTATCTGACAGCTGATGTGGGGGCCCATCACAACCGGGCCTGGGTGCTGGGTCACGACGTCGCCGGCGCCTGGACCAACGTGCACGATCTGATTGCTTCCGGGGGCGGCGATGAAGCGCAGCCCAAGGCAATTGTCAGCGACCGCAGCGCCGGATATGTCATCGCATCCCAGCATACCCGTTCGCTGTTTGATGCCCTTGGAAACTGCCGGCTTCAAATGATGGAGTTGGGATTTGAGGAAGAGCACTATGCCGAACTGTATTCGCTGATCACCGGAAGATCGAAAAGCTGGCAAGATCTGCTGAAAATTTCCGAACGTATCTGGCAGCTTACTCGGGCATTTTCGGTGCGGGAGATAAAGGGCTTCGGCCGGCATCTTGATTTTCCCCCGGCACGCTTATACGAAGACCCCATTGCAGATGGGCCGAACCAGGGACATGTTATCGCCAAGGAAGATATCAATCAGTTGCTGACCTGGTACTATGCCGCGAGAGGGTGGAGTGACAACGGTATACCGACCAAGGAGGCCCTGACAGCCGTTGGTTTGTCTGAGGTAGCGGAAGATTTGGCAGTGAAAGGTTTATGATAGAGCCCCGTTCAGAGGTTCAGCGTTCAGCGGGACCTCTAGCCTGAAAAGCGGCCAGTTTGATCGCAAAACAGACTCCAGCGTTGTGGAGTCAGATACGAGCGGCGCCGCTGACCAAAAAACGGCCAGTCGGATCGGAAAAGAAACTTTGAAAAAGCGAATATCGAATGTCGAATAATGAATATCGAATGTCGAAGGAATGTATTCTGTCTATTTTATAAAAAAAAGACTGAGCGCAGCGATTCCACCCTTCGATATTCGATATTCTGCGGTTCGTTTTTAATGTAGTTCTATAAGAGAGGTTAAGGATTCGGTGGTTGTTGAGATAACCCTGAACGGTGAACCCTGAACCTTTGAACCTCTAAAATAAGGAGGTATTAAGATATGGGAAGGATTTTTACGCCGACAGAAAACGATTTCGGCAAAACCGATGCGGTGATAATCGGCGGCGGTATCGTGGGCACGTCGACAGCGTTCTGGCTTTCCAGGGCGGGGTTGGATGGTGTGCTGGTGGAGATGCGCGACGGCCTGTCAACCTTGACGACACCGGCATCGGTGGAATGTTTTCGGGCACAGTTCACTGAGCCGGCCATGGCGGCCCTGGCGATACCAAGCATCGAGATGTTCGAACATTTTGAAGAAGTTATCGGCCTGCCTGGCTATAGCATTTCCATCAAACAGCAAGGATATCTTTTTCTCACCGATAATCCGCAGACGGTCGAAGATCTCAAAGAAAATGTCGATCAGCAACACCGCTTGGGAGT
>JARFPZ010000348.1 GCA_029288035.1 Desulfosarcina sp. | reverse complement strand
TTTGATCCGGATAGCCACGAAATAGAACGGAAAAAGGAGGTAGATCATGAGCGTATGGGGAAAACTTGCGGATAGGTATGAGGGCAAGGAAAATGAAAAACATAAAATTTTGGCCTTGGATGGGGGCGGCATCCGGGGTATCTTGACCCTCGAGGTGCTGGCGCGCATGGAAGAAATGCTGGCGGAAGCCACCGGTGGCGGATCGGCGTTCCGCCTTTGCCATTTCTTTGACTATGTAGGCGGAACCAGCACCGGCGCCATTATCGCCGCCGGGCTGGCTCGGGGGATGACTGCCAAGGAATTGCTGGACTTCTATGAGGATACCGGCCCTGCCATGTTTGACAAGCAGTTCATTTTAAAGCGATGGAAAGCGCTGTATAAATCCGAGCCGCTAAAAAAAGAGCTGCAAAAGGTTTTCGGAGCCGAAACAACCCTAAAACCGGACGATCTGGAGTGCCTGCTGCTGGCGGTGACTCGCAATCAAACGACGGATTCTCCCTGGCCCATCAGCAGCAACCCTCAAGCGAAATTCAACGACACAGTCCGTCTAGACTGCAACCTTAATATCCCACTGTGGCAAATCGTGCGCGCCAGCACGGCGGCGCCGGTTTTCTTTCCACCGGAGGTGATTCGCTGGGATCCAAAAGATGACAGTAAAGCATTTGTTTTTGTCGACGGCGGTCTGACGCCTTATAACAATCCGGCATTTTTGCTCTACCGCATGGCGACCGAAGCGGGATTCCGCCTAAATTGGGCCGAGGGCGAGGACAAACTGCTGGTTGTATCGGTTGGAACCGGGGCCGCGGCGGCCGTGGACGAAGACGTGGAGGATCCGAGTCGAGGATTGCTCGAAAACGTCGCTGCGCTTCCCAATGCGCTGATGTATGCTGCGATGGTCGATCAGGATACCAATTGTCGCTTGGTCGGCCGCTGTGTGAACGGCGCTTCCCTGGACCGTGAGATCGGTGACATGATTCCGCGAGAAGCCGACGGCAAAATGATTCCGCTCAGCCAGGATCTCGGGCGCCGATTTCTTTATGCCCGCTACAACGCCGATTTGAGCCGTGAAGGTCTGGATGCCCTGGGCCTCAACGACATCAAGCCTAAAAACGTCCAGAAACTCGACTCCATCGAGTATATTCCCGACCTACGCAAGGTCGGCCGGAAGCTTGCTAAAGAAATCAAGATCGAGCATTTCGGCAGCTTTATTTCTTAAAGAAAAACATGTCCAGGCGTGCTCAAGCTCCGCTGCGGTTTTGCCCATCTTGACGCTCGAAAGCGCGTTAAATGATTGCGCCAAAATGTGCAGCGGAGAATGATCGAGCAGAATCGTTGCAAGCATGGCGGATGTCATCGCCGATGAATTGAACCGCATTGAAAAACCAATCGAGGCAGGGATATATCTTTACGACCCCTTTCGCCCTAAACGATTCGATCCTTTTGCGTTTGCAGAGGAGTTTGCGCGACGTGAAACCCTGTGGCAGGCAATTTCTGATTCCGCTGTGTCGAATGGCACACCAAAATCTGCCAAAAAATCAAAGCCGCAGTGAGTACCTAAACGATTCTCCGGTTACACAATGAATTCTTGGACTTTCTCGGACATCGGCTCTCGCGCCGGTTCGACCAGAATGAAGCAGATCTAATGTCCCGCTCCGTGTTTACTATTTAAAAATCACTTAGTCGCAGTTAAACCGTCAACCATATTTATATTCTTTAAATATAACCTGTGAAAAGCATCAGGCGCATCTAATTGGGGATTGCGAAGCGTAATGTTGGCTAAAACCCCTATAAAATGAAAGGAGGGAATATGGCATTTGGCGCTGAAGAGATTATTATGTTTGGAATCCAGGCCGGTGTCCGGCTCCATGGTCAGGCCCGCCAGTCATATGTTGAAAAAACGCGTGAACGCGAACTCGCGATCCCGTTGCCGGGACTCGAACACAGTTCCACCGTCACGCAGGCGTTTGCCTACTTTAAGGACAACATTCAAGGAAAGCGCTATGTGGCAGCATCGGAGCGGCTAACTGAGCTGCACGAGATGGCCAAGGCCGGCGCTCAGGCTTTCGAGAGCAACCATCCTGTCGAGTCAAAGGAATATGTGGAACTATACAAATTTTACCGCCTCGACGATGCGGGAACACTGGTATCTGAAGAATTACTGCTCACAGATATCGTTGCGTTGAATACCGTCGCCCAGTGGCGCCGTGGCGAGACACCCCACCCGACAGCGATTCGTCGGATCGCAGGCACGGTAACAGAGATCGGTATTGACTTTTTCGCAAGCGGTCCAGGTGCAGGTAAGCTAGCCGGGAACTCGCCGACCAAGCTTTTGCTGACTGAAGTGCTGAGGACGTTGGACGATCACTCCTTTGTGTCAGAGGGTCTTGAGGGTGCAATTGAAAAAGTTTTCATTGCCACCTTGGACGTCATCCAGGAAAATCCGGCTATTGTCTCCGGCGACCCTAAAATGCAGAAGTTCGTATCCGGGACTGCCTGGGGGGTGATAGACGATATTCAACGGAGAATCGACAAGCTCCCGGAAAATCAACGGCTCCTAACCGCGGACCGATTTGGTGAGGTCGCCCGTTCGGTTTTTCGAAGTGTGGTGCGCAACAGTGCCGACACGGTGCTCGAAAATCCGGAGACCTTCCTTGGTGTCCAGGCCGGAGGCGAATCAGCGATGGCCGCCAAGCTGGGAAAGATCGTCCTCGATGCCGTGCTTCCGGAAGGCAGCACGGGGGTCGACCTTACCGCGATCGCTACGGGTGAGACGCTCGACAAGCTCGTCAAGGGGGCCCTTGCCGTTCTCGTCGAGCATCCGGATCTCATGGGGATCGACAACCCGGAGATCGAGAAAATTGTCCAGGAGGTTGCAACCAAGCTGGCCAGTCAAACGGAGAAAATTGGACCCGATCTTTTTCCGGATATCGCCCGCCTCGTGCTGGAAAAGACGGCTGCCAACCTGGAGCTTTTCTGGATACCGGATGGTTCAGGTCAGAATCTCGCGATTACGGCTGTCAGCTCACTCCTCAGTGAGCTGGCCCGTGAGCCGGCAACGGGAAAGTGGAAACCGGACTTGTCCAAGTCTCAGGTCTTGAACATCGTCGAAGCCGCACTCGATAATCTGGCAGATAACCCGGCAATCGTGTCGCGTGTGGTGACCGGTAAACCGGCCCTCCAGGCTGGCGTCGCTGCAATCCTCGCCGGCTTTGCGGAGCAGGAGCTGGACAACTTCTCGTCGGCCACTGCTGTTAAGATTGCGATTCGCGGTCTGAAAGCGGCCACAGAATCCTGGGAGATGCTTGAACATCTGTCAGGCGGTGAAGGGGCAGACATGCTGGCACTGACTGCTGTGATCGACACTGTTTTCGCTGGTGTGAGCGGCGGAAACGAGAAGGCGCTTTGGCGGCTGACACAGAGCCATGTCCTCGTGGCAATTTTTAATACTGCATTTGAAAAGCTGATCGATTATGGCGTCACCAAGGACTCGCTTGGCAAGCTGAAGGCCGTGCTTGACGAGGTCCGGGCTAACTTGGAGGCCGGCGGTCGATTCTGGGTTGAAGGCTTCGCAAGTGACTTAGAAAGCAGGCTGGCAGCCTAAAAGGAGGAGAAATCATGAATAAATACCCATTAAGAACACTGAAAACGGCTCTGATTTTTACAATCCTGATGATGGGCTGTGTGCAGAACCTGATGGGCTGTGCGCAGCATGCGCATCAGGTCCGCGATGCCCAGGACATCTTCTCCCAGGGCGCGGGACTCGATCTCGCACGGAAATTCAACATGGATGTGCCTGGCGTCAGCGATCCCGTACAGGAATCACACCGGTACTACGCCCTTGCCGTCGGAACCGTCAACGAGGCCATCCGAGGTGGCGCAGCGGATCTCAGACAGGACGGCCTGTACGGCACCGCTATGACAATCAAAGCCCTATCGCTGTGGCGACTCGGCGATACGGCGTCATCGAGAGAGGTCGCAGACGAGGTGATTGCCCTCGCCGGTCAAAATTCTGATACGGATAAAGTCTGGCCTCGAGACTTAGGAATATGCAAATCGTTGCCGGTTCTCTTTAAAATCGATGCACTTGGCGATCAGGCCAAGGATTTCTCAGCGCAAAACCCGAATGACAGACGGGAGGAGACGATCGAAGCGATCATGGCGAACGCCGACCAGATCCAAACTGATCTCGATCAGATCGTGGGTGATCCGGTCCTGAGGGAACACCCTTTCCAATTCTTTCTGGCAGAGGCACGTTGTGAGACAGCCAACGTTCTCCAAGAAGCAGCAGCGGCGACGGCAGTCTTCCCGGGCGACGGCGCACAAAAGTACTACGCGAAATACAACGATTTCAAAAATAAGGCTCTTGATGACTTACAAAATGTTGCAACAACCCACGATCTCGGTGATGGATTCCAAGACCGCGTAAATAAAATGCACGAATATTACAGCCGCATTCTTCAACCATTACCCTGAGTGGAATGATATTGAAAAAGAAGACCTATCACGCCATTGGGGTAGGCTTATCAATATATGCGGTATTATAGCCAGCTCCAAGACAGGCCGGTACAAATCTAATACAGGGCCCGGGGCAGGACACCTGCTCATGGTGCCGTTGACCTTAAAGGGGAAAGGAGAAATCATGGTTTGGAACGTTGAGTGGGATAAAGGATTTATCGTCGGCGGTCAGGGCAACCGTCGGCTGACGCCGAACTTTCGTTTGAAGGAGTTTAAAAGCGAGACGGGAAACATCCGGGTTCATCGGGAATTGGTATCAGCACTGCAGATACTGCGGGAACATTTCGCTAAATCGATTTCGGTCAGCAAGACAGACGACGATGGCCTTGGGGCGGTGATTGCGGGACAATCCGTGACCGAACTACTGGCGGCCGCCGACCGGGTGAAGGCAAATCATCTGTTCGACCAAGTGGGACAACAAGGGGACGAAGTCCACGTCAGGATCCCCAATCCGGACCAGCTTCCCGAGATCGAACTGGAGCAAGCGCTTGAGACGGCCTTTTCAATGACCTCGGGCTTCGAGACGAGCGGCGACAGGTTTCAGCAGGTCACCGGCAACTTCGACGGCGCCGGCCTCTCATTTGGGCCGGTGCAGTGGAATTTCAAAAGCAACACACTGGTGCCCCTATTCCGCAAATTCCAGGAGAAAGACGAATCTGCTTTACGCGCGTGTTTTACCGACGAGATCGACTACGATGAGTGGATCGAAGTGCTCGACCTGCCTGTTGGGCAACAAATCGCGTGGGCCAACGATATCAGCACCGGACGGGGCGGGCATGATGTTGTCCAGCCTTGGAAGGGGTACTTACAGGCGGTCGGTCGGGTCGAGAAATTTCGGGCGATCATGGTGGAGCAGGCGCTGCGTAAGTACGGTACTCGCTTATTGAAGGCGGTCAAGTACTTGCAGGATCTTAAGCCGAGCGTTCAGATCGACCATCTTCGTTGCCTTTGTTCTCTGTACGATCTGGTCATTCAACAGGGCAGCCTTAACAAAGCCCGGCAGGCAATCGAAACGCGCGTGAAGCAGGAGGATCCGCAAGATCAGTTTCACCTCGTCGGAATCGCGGTTGAGGAACGCGGTCGCAAGGCTCACCCGCAGTGGCAAGCCGATTGCGTAAGCCGACGACTGGGTATCTTACATGGAGTCCCTAAGACGGTCGAAGACCGTCAGCGCGCCAATATCAATTTTTATATGTTGCGCGACGTTCGCATTCGTGGGGCGCAAGAGCTGATGACGGCCGACGTCAGTGATCGGCTTGCCCGAGTGAGCAAGGCACTCGCTTCAGGGGATACGCTTTTAGCCTAGCTCATAGTTAGTGCCCGTCCATAAAAGACAGTTGCCAAAGACGGGCACCTTTTCAAACGCAAATGGGCGGTCAGCGGTCAAAAAATCTACCTGGAGCAATCATTGTACCACTACCTGCGCGGGTATTTACAAGGTCCGGTCAACGATCACGGCTACACGGGCATCAATGCTGCCCTTGTCCTGGATCAACTGGCCGGTCTCGAGGCCAGACAAGCTCAGCTTGCCGGCATAAGTTCCACCACCGCCGAAGAGCGCTGGAATCAGGCCCGGCAAATTCGGGAAGACCTGGTGGAGACACTGCCGAAACTTGCCGATCAGGATGTGACCTTGAATGAGAGCCATTGGTTTCCGTCACCATGGCCGAAGCCTTTTTCGATTGGGCCAATTATGACCAAGCCGGTGATTGGCTTCAGAAAGCTGCAGCCCTGCCGGATATTCCAACCTGGGAATCGGCCAAAGTACCGATCCTGATACTCAATGCCACCTCGCTCAATACGGGTCATAACTGTCAGTTTACCGCCCCGTGGATGGGGGAGCCGCCGTCCAGCATCGACACGACCATCGATGCCAACTACCGTTTAAGGCGGATGCACTATGATGACGCCCCGCCGCCCCACAACGAGGTTCGATAATGATCTCTCTCATTTTAAATAAACCCGGGGCACCCTGCCGGTAATCGTCGACACGACTTCATAATTAATTGTGTCAATGCTTGCGGCAATGTCATCGGCCCTAATCGCTTCGTCTCCCTGCTCTCCGATTACCACCACTTCGTCTTCGAGCGCGACCCCCGATATTCCGCCCACATCCAGCATGGTCAGGTCCATACATATCCGCCCCACGATGGGAACCCTTTGGCCATGTACCAGCATGTGCCCTCGGGAGGACAGCAGGCGACTGAAACCGTCGGCATATCCGACCGGGATGGTGGCAATGGTGGTGTGAGCCTTTGTCTGGTATGTGATTCCGTAACTGATGTTGAAACCGGGCGGCACTTTTTTTAAATGAATGATCTTGCTTTTCAAGGTCATGACCGGCTTCAGGTCAACCATGTCTTTATTGATTTCGTCCGAGGGGTTCAAACCGTAGGAGGCGATGCCGGGACGAACCATATCCAGATGAGATTCCGGTATGTCGATCAGAGCGCCGCTATTGGCAGCATGTCTGAGCGGAGGTTCCAGCCCCTCTTTCTGCAGACCGTGGAGAAAATCCATGAATCGATCCAGCTGCAGGTCTGCGTAGGATTTATCGGCGCTGTCGGCCGTGGCAAAATGAGTGAATATTCCTTCCACCGTCAGTCCGGCAAGACGGGTGATGGCTTCGATTTCTCGGACGGGATTATTTAGCGGAGTATTATTCGGGGTGGTATTGATGTTTTCCAATACAAAACCGAGTCTTCCCATGCCACTGTCCACCTTGAGGTGAACCGTTATGTTTTTCCCTTTGCGGTTTGCCTGCTCGGATAAAGCAGTTGCGGTCGACAGGGAATAGACCGTTTGGGTGAGTTCGTAATCGATGAGCAATGGCGCAAGATCCGGCGGACTGTAACCGAAAATTAATATCGGCGCACTCAGACCGGCCTTCCGCAGCGAAATGGCTTCGTTGATTCTGGCAACGCCCAAATATTGCGCCCCATTATGCAACGCTTCGCGGGCCACTTCGACAGCACCATGGCCGTAGCCGTTGGCCTTGACAACAGCCATCAATCGGGCCGGCGGACGGGTGATGCGTTTCAGCTCTTTGATGTTGTGTGAATAGGCCCCCAGGTTAATCTCGGCCCAGGTTACTGGATTGTCCAAAATGGTGCTCCGATAATTTGGTTATTGAGATGACAGAGGTCAGAATACAGATAACAGATATTTGAATGCGGAAGTGGGAATGCGGAATTTGGAATGATAAAGAATCGAGCGGAGGGCGTTGGGTAGAGCGCATAGCGTCTAAAAGACTGTTCTTTCAATAAACTGGCTACCGGGCTCAATTGTGTTGCCTTTTTCCGACTTCCGCATTCCGACTTCCGATTTCTTCTACACACGCTATGCCCCTTGCCCTTTGCTATATGCTCTCTCTACCCGCAACCCGTATCCTCTTCACTCTTTTATTTCCTGAAACAATTCCCGGGCGTGATAAGAGCTTCGCACAAAGGGTCCGCTGGCAACTTCCATAAAGCCCAGTTCGAGGGCCGTCTTGCGCCATTCATCGAATTCCGTCGGCGGAATATAGCGTTTGACCGGCAAATGGTCTTTCGAAGGCTGCAAATACTGACCAAGGGTCAACATGCGGCAGCCTGCATTCAAGATGTCCTCAAGGGTGCGTCTGATTTCGGCCGGGTATTCGCCCAAACCGAGCATGAGACCGGACTTGGTCATCAGCCCGGGATCGAATTCATGGGCGTTTTGAATCAATTCCAGCGATCGTTGGTAATCCGCCTGGGGACGTACCTCGGGATAAAGCCGCGGGACGGTTTCAATATTGTGATTTAAAACATCGGGGTGAGCCCTCAAGACCGTTGCAAGGGCTTCCTTACTCCCCTGGAAATCCGGTATCAAAACTTCTACAAAAACACCCGGAATTTTCTGGCGAATTTTTTTTATGGTTTCGGAAAAATGTCCGGCACCGCCATCCGGCAGGTCGTCCCGCGTAACGGAAGTCACCACGACGTATTTCAACCCCATTTTCCGGGCCACGTTTGCGACCTTGGCAGGTTCCTGCGGGTCGAGCGGCTCCAGAGGGCCTTCGGTCACCGCACAAAATCGACAATTGCGTGTGCAACGGGAGCCCATAATCAGAAAGGTCGCCGTATGATGCGAAAAACACTCCCAGATATTCGGGCAGCCGGCTTCCTGGCAGACCGTGTGCAGCCGGTCCTTATGGATCATTCCCTTGATTTTTTCAAAATCGGGGCCGGTGGGCAATCGCTGTTTCAGCCAATCCGGTTTCCGGAGGCGTGCAGGGGTATTCGGTATATCTTTCATATTTTTTGTGTTTGGTTTTTCGTGTTTTGTTTTTGGTGTTTGGGAATAGACCATTGGCACTGGTGGTCTAATATTGATTTCACAACCTTGAATGGTAAGCACTAAACGCATAAACAGCAACGAATTTTTACAAATCAGCGATCACAAGTAGAGCATGGTCTCGGCACCTTCCAGGGGGCTTCCTCATACCCCATGCTCTGCAGGTGGTCGCTGATTTGGATTTTGCAATTGTTGCTGCAGGTGAGAAAAACTGGTGGCGGTAAGATTGAGGTCCAGAACGGATTCGAACTGTTCTTTCACCACAGTGCAGACGTCATTCATAGGCAGCTCGCGGCCCAGCTCCTGTTGCATGGATGTCATCCAGACCCCCTCAAGGCCACAGGGCTGGATCCATGAAAAAGGCTTTAAATCAATGTTGACATTAAGTGCCAAACCGTGAAAACTGATGCCTTTTCGAATGGCGAGGCCGATACTGCCCAATTTGTTATTGTCGACCCAGATGCCGCGGTTGGCGGAATTGCGCTCTGCGGTAATTCCCCAGGTTTGTACGGTGGCAAGCATGATGTCTTCCAAGGCCGCGACAAAATCGACGACACCGATGCGGTGTGCCTTTAGATTGACAATCGGGTAGGCGACAAGCTGACCGGGGCCGTGAAAGGTGATATGTCCGCCCCGTTCCACCTGGACGATGGGGATACCGGATGTTTTTAGAAATTCCTCGGATACCAGCAGGTGGTCTCGACCCCCCCGGCGACCCAGGGTGAACACAGCGGGATGTTCCAGAAACAGGATGATATCCGTGTCAATGATCCCCTTGACCCGGGCAGAAACAATGTCCGTTTGAAGCTTCCAGGCTGCTTTGTAATCTATGCGGCCGAGATCAACGGCGTAACAGAATTCGGGATTACGCGTTGCGTGTTGCGGGTTGCGGGTTGCGGAGTTCGTGTTGCGTGTTGCGTGTTGCGGGTTGCGGGTCGCCGGGTTTCCATTGTTTATTGACGGTTTTGAATTTAAAGTATCAGTTAAACTAACATCTGTAACCCCTGGGAGTAAATATCTTAATTTATGATTTGACGACGTTTCCATATTCAAGAAATATCAATCATCCCAATACGATTTATCTTCTATCCTTTACCTATACATTATGTTTTTTGTACTACCCACTATGCCCCTTTTCCCGCAACCCGTCTCTAAAAATCTTAATGCTTTACTATTCCATCATCATTCATGCCGTCTTGAGTGGATCATTCCGCATTCCGCATTCCGCAATCCACATTCCTGTCCCGTTTCATCCTCTCAGACACGGCTTGCGGGCAGCTGTGGTTTCATCCAGTCTTCTTCGTCGGGTTCTTCCCGGCGATGCATGCAACAGGTCGGGATTTTCTTCGGCTTCCCTGACGATGGCCTTCATGGCATCGATGAACAGATCGATGTCTTCCTTGGATTCCGTCTCTGTGGGCTCGATCATGATGGCTCCCGGAACCACCAGCGGGAAGTAAATGGTGGGAGGATGAAACCCATAGTCCATCAACCGTTTGACCATGTCCAGGGTAGTGACCTTGTACACTTGCTGCAACTTGTCGGAAAACACGCATTCATGCATGCAGGGACGATCATAAGGCAGATGAAACGTTTGTTTTAGCCGCTCTTTGATGTAATTGGCATTTAATACCGCCAGCTGACTGGCTTTCTTTAAATTTTTGCCACCCATACTCAAAATATAGCTATAGGCCCTTATCTGAACGCCCACAGTGCCGTTAAAGGCATGAAGCTTTCCGATGGATTCCGGATAATTTTCTGCCAGAAAATACCGACCTTTTTTCTCAATCACCCGGGGCACCGGCAAAAAAGGCGCCAGTTGTTTCATGACGCAGACCGGCCCGGAACCCGGCCCTCCTCCGCCGTGGGGTGTTGAAAAGGTCTTGTGAAGATTTAAGTGCAGCACATCGATGCCGATCTCGCCCATGTGAACGATGCCCATCACAGCATTCATGTTGGCCCCGTCGCCATACACAAGTCCGCCTTTGGCATGCACGATCTCGGCTATTTTCTTTATGTTGTCTTCAAACAGTCCCAGCGTATTGGGATTGGTGACCATGATGCCGGCAGTTTCCTCATCCATGACGGCGGCGACATCTTCAGGGGCCAGGACCCCATTATCATTGGATTTTATCGGCACCGGCCGGTAGCCGCACAGGGCGGCACTGGCCGGATTGGTTCCGTGGGCCGTGTCCGGCACAATTATTTTGGAGCGCGGCGCTCCCTGGCTCCGATGGTAGGCGTAAAAGAGCAGCATACCGGTAAGCTCGCCGTGGGCGCCGGCAGCCGGCTGAAGGGTGGCGGCATCCATGCCGGTAATCTCCACCAGGAAGCGTTCAAGATCATACATCAGTTTTAGGATGCCCTGGGAAAGATTGGGCGGAAGCATGGGGTGGGCTGCGGCAAACCCTTGCTGTGCGGCCTGTCTTTCATTGGTTTTGGGATTGTATTTCATGGTACAGGAGCCCAGGGGATACATGCCGCTGTCTACCGCAAAATTCCATTGGGATAAACGGGTGTAGTGGCGAACGATATCTACTTCGCTGAGGTCGGGAAAATCCGGTCCCTCGCCAAGCAGGTCTTTACTGACAGGATAGGACTCAACGTCTCGACGGGGCAGTGAAAAACCGCATCTTCCCTTTTTTCCTTTTTCCCAGAGCAGTGGTTCATTGAGTATCAGGCCGGAAGTTCCCGGAAATTCTTTCATGATTTGACCTCCCAACCAGCGTTAGCTGGAAATCCAACACAAAGATACTGGATGCTGTTTCTGGATACTGAATTGGGTAAGGAATGCTTTTTTCTTTAACCAGCATCGAGCATCCAGCAACCAGCGTCTCTATGCTTAAGCAGTAAATTTGATAAATGCACGCAAATTTGTCGGTTAGAGTTGGTGATTCGCTATCCCTATTTGATTTTTCTGACCAACTCATCCATATCTTCCTTGCTGATGGTTTCGGTGACACACAGAAGATAA
>JARFPZ010000277.1 GCA_029288035.1 Desulfosarcina sp. | reverse complement strand
ATGCCGGAATATGCTTTGCCCCGCTGAAATAGGCTCCACATTATATTGGGCGGCCATCCCCATGGATTTATCGATAATTTTTTAATGAATTTTCATGAGTTACATCTCACCACCACCTTTTTTGCCCCTTTACTTTTACAGTTGTTTAAGGTAATTTAAGAGATCATTTGTATAGCAGAACCCCGGATGTGGTGGACTATACCGGGAAAGGAGAGTCTTTAGATGGATTTTAGTATGATAAAAAGGCTGCAAATGCCAAAACTGGACTTGCGCAATATTGAATGGCCAAGGTTTGATTTCTCCGGAAGCCAATGGGTAAAAATGACGAAACTCAGAATCGGTGATGCCGTTGCCAAACTGCCGATAGTTCAAGGTGGAATGGGAGTTGGCATTTCTCTATCGGGGCTGGCCTCCGCCGTTGCCAATGAAGGCGGCATCGGGGTGATTGCCGCCAATTCCATCGGCATGCTGGACCCCGAATATTACGCCAAAAATAAAGATGCCAATTCGATCATCCTGAGAAAGGAAATCCGTAAGGCCCAAGAAAAGACCGCGGGCCTAATCGGCGTCAATATCATGATGGCGGTGGATGATTGTCTTGATCTCATCAGGGTCGCCATCGAGGAAAAGATCGATATGGTTTTTCTTGGGGCCGGGCTGCCGATCAAGGGCATTCCTGTTGAAGATCTCAGGACGGCCGGGGTGAAAGTCATCCCGATCGTGAGTTCCGCCAGGGCGGCCGGGTTGATCTTCAGATCGTGGTCCAAGAAATATAAGGATATTCCCGATGCGGTGGTGGTCGAGGGACCCAAAGCAGGCGGGCACCTGGGATTTAAAGCCGAGCAAATCGATGACCCGGAATTCGCACTTGAACGGATATTGCCCGAGGTTGTGGCCGAGATCAAGACCTATGAGAAAAAATATCACCGGACAATTCCGGTAATTGCGGCCGGCGGCGTTTTTACCGGTGCTGATATCTACAAGGTATTCAAACTGGGTGCCAGCGGCGTCCAGATGGGGACCCGCTTTGTGGCCACCCATGAATGCGACGCCGATATCAGGTTCAAAGAAGCCTATATTGCCTGCCGCGAGGAGGACCTCGAAATTATTAAAAGCCCGGTGGGTCTGCCCGGCCGGGCCATCAGAAACAGCTTTTTAAAAGATGTCGCCGCCGGGAAAAAGATGGGCTTTAAATGTGCCTGGAGATGCCTTAAAAGTTGCGACATCAAAAGCGCTCGCTATTGTATCTCTCTGGTCCTTGACAATGCCCGCCAGGGGATCCTGGATAAGGGCTTTGCCTTTGCCGGCAGCAATGCCTATCGAGTCGATAAAATCGTGTCAGTCAACGAATTGCTCCAGGAGCTGATCGATCAATACCAGCATGCGACAGAAAAAGGCGCCAGCAAATTAAGGGATGAATATGAAAAAGCCCTTGAAAAGCTCGCTTCTCTGAAAGAAGAGTATCTCATTGCAATGAGAAAGGGGTTAAGTCCGCTAAAAGAGGAATATGAACGGGGCATTGAGAAAGGAGCCATCTTATTCCGGGAAGAATATTCAAAGACCATGGACAAAATCAACTCGCTAAAAGCTGAATACCAGAACGCCGTGGACAAGGCCAACTTATTAAAGGCCGAACTTGTCGAACTGTTCGAACAATATTCATTGTTCGATAAGCTTCAGATCGAAGGGGCCCGCCAGAATCCTTGACGATAAATACTGTTTTGTGAAGATGGAATCATATTCCCGCCTGGTTCTTCCGGTTATTAGTTTAATTTAACATTATGATATTATTTGATTTTGACGGGGTCTTGGTTGACTCACTTAATGAAGTTGCATTGACCGCATACAACGCAGCTACCGGAAGCCTCCTTACTTCTTTGTCGGAAATACCAGGTGCCCCGGCGGCCTTGTTTAAACGAAACCGATTCCATGTTCAGCAGATCGGGGATGCCATAACCCTGATGAATTGGTGTATAGAAAGACCCCAATTCGATTCGACAAGACCCCTCTCAAAGGAGGAATATCGAACCGTTGCCTTCGGCGACACTGCTAGCTTAAACGCCAGAACAAACCTGATATATGAAACGCGAAAGCGCTTTATAGAGCGGGACGAAAATCGCTGGCTCTCCCTACATCAACCCTACCAGCCCCTATGGAGTGAATTGATCAAACGTGATGATCGTGTGTTTGTCATCCTTACCAACAAAAACCATGATGCCACCTTGCGCTTGTGCCGCCATTTCGGCCTCGATATCGACGCAAATGATATTTACAGCGGTGATCGCGGCACAACCAAAGTTGAAAATATGCAGCAAATCCAAACTCGCTTCGGTATCGAATACGTCTCTTTCATTGACGATTCCGTCAAAAACCTGAAGGAACTCGATCTTGAGTTCAACCAAGAGAAAAAGATGCTCACATTGCTCTTGGCCGATTGGGGCTATACAGGACCCGATGACGCCCGCATCGCACAAGAACTCGGGTATCCGGTTTTCAACCAGACAGATTTGATCCTTCTGATGGAAAACAGTACTTAAAATTCAGAACTACTGATGTGTCGTAAAATCAGATGCAACAAAAATGTCAGGAACTGCGTCAACAATACTGAATTTGAGCGAATAGTTCTGAATTTTAGTTATTTTTTGATAATCTAGGTTGGATCTTGAATTTACGCCAATTTTTTCTACAAGATTAAAATGAAACGTTTATTAACAATCGTTATCATCTTGGCACTGGTTTCCGGCATGGCCATGGCAGAAGATCTTATAAAACTGAGTCTGGACGATGCCGCTTCCATCGGCACAACCATTCAAACAGATTCAGAGGTCAAAACAGAAGGCCAGAGTTCTGTCCGAATCACAACGAAACATTCCACAACGGTGTGCCTTGGCGAGGTCATTGGTTTGAATGTTGAGGATGCGCGGCTTCTTTATACAGCCAAGGTCAAAAGTGACCTCGACGGGGTCGCTTTTTTAGAGATGTGGGTTCACGTTGGGGGCGGTCAGTATTTTTCAAGGGGAATGACCGATCCTATCAAGGGGAAATCAGATTGGATGTCAATTCAGACGCCATTCATGTTTCAAAAGGGACAAAATCCGGATGTGGTCATCCTCAATCTCGTGATCAATGGCAAAGGCACCGTCTGGATTGATGACGTCGTGTTATCAAAAGCAGCGCTGAAATAATACGATGAAGCATGGGCGCATCTTCACGCATAAATTCTGAGATCGGCATTCGAAATATTCACCGATTACTTGCGTTTTGGTAGGACACATTGGTGATATCAATAACTTTTACGATCAACTTCTGACGACCGAATTGGCGTGCTTTATGGTACTCATTCTTTTTCATGGCAATATCCACCCGATTGCGATAACGTTTGTTGGTTCGATCCGTTACCATGCACACCCCAATTTTATCCACGTGTAAATGGGAGCCTAAAGGAACGAAGTTGGCCGCACAGCGTTTTTTACCCTTTGCCAAGGCCTTACAGATATTCTCTCCGTTGGCCGCGATACAGGGGGTATCGTCAGTTTGCTTGGGGTCACCCGCATTGTAGGCGGTAACAACTCGGATGGTTTCACTTCGCACGGCGTATTCCTGATTTTTAGGAATCAGCGATGCCAATTCAACCGGGTCAGCCTGCGCAATTCCGTAACATGATAAAATTATACTA
>JARFPZ010000251.1 GCA_029288035.1 Desulfosarcina sp. | reverse complement strand
GCCGCCATTTTCGCCATGTCCATCACCAATGTGATTGGACTATATATGTTTATGGGCGAACTAAAGGTGGACATGAAGGACTATCAGGCCCGCCTTGCCTCCGGTGAGATCAAGCGCTACAAATAAGGATGAAAAAGGGCGGTTGACGTTACATGGAAATCGATCCCTTACGGAAATCCGTTTTGCCGATGAGGGCATTGATCAAGACCGGGTGCCCGGCCTGGGCGGCCTGCCGGGCTTCACCATAAACGCGCTCGATCTCTTCTTCCGAATCCAGGAGAAAGCCCTTGCCACCGTATCCTTCGGCCACCAGATGGTAATCCGTCCGTCTGAGGGCCGTGGCCACATCATCGCCGAAAATGGTGACCTGGTCCCGGGCGATCTGGCTCCAGCCGGCATCGTTGCCGACCAGGGCGATTACCGGAACTTTGTGGCGCACAAAAGTGTCGAACTCCTGGAGGCTGAAACCGGCCGCCCCGTCGCCATATATCAGCCAGACTTCGGCTCCCGGCTGGGTCAATTTTGATCCCAGGGCAAACCCGGCGCCGACGCCAAGGGTGCCGAAAGCGCCCGGATCCAGCCACGTCAGCGGACCCCTGGGTCGCAGAATATAGGCTGCCGTTCCCACAAAATCGCCGCCATCCACGACCATCACACTCGTGTCATCCATAAAATCATCGAGCTTTTTCAACAAAAAAAGCGGATTTAGAAATTCGGTTTTTTGACGCGAGGTGTCTATTATAATTTTTTCGCGACGATCATCATTTTGCTTGAGTTCCTGAAGCCAGGGTTCCCAAGCAGAGGACGCGGCGGGCTGCACATCAGCCAGTGCGCACAGAAAAAAAGACGGGTCGGACAATATGGCCAGCTTCGGCCGGCAATTCAATTTCAAATCGGCTTTGCTGCGGTTTACTGATATGATCTTGGCGCCGGATCCGAACGAGCGTCCGTAGCCCAGACGAAAGTCACACGGCATCCCTGCCAGGATCACCAGGTCTGCTTTTTTAAGGGCCTTTTTTCGTTGATGGCGCATCTGCAGGGGATGCGATCTGCCCAAAAGCCCACGTGCCATACCGGTCAGGAACACTGGAACTCCCAACGACCCCACCGCCCCGCCAAGTTTGTCGGCCATCTCGGGCTGGAGCATGGCCTGGCTACCGATGATCATCACCGGCTTTTGCGACAGGGCAACCAACTCTGCCGCTTTTGCCACCTTGCTGTCGTCAACATCCTGCCGGATAAGGTTGGGTTCACCGGGCTTCATCTCCTTAAAATCACAGGCGAAGATTTGATCCACGTGCCGCTTCAGGTAAAAATCCAGCAGTTTGCTGCGCAAACCGCTTCCCGGCCCCATGCCGGATTCGACGCCATACCATTGCCGCACAAGGGATTCGCCGTACAGCATATCAATGGGACATTCAACAAACACCGGACCGGGAACCCCTGATCGGCAGACGTCAAAGGCATTCTCCATCACGGAAATAAGATCGCAGTTGCGACGGATGGTCACCGCCATTTTGACGATGGACTTCACCAGGGAAAGCTGGTCGATGTCCTGCAAGGCCCCCTTGTTTTTTAACACCGTCGGCGCTGCGCCACCCAGCAGGATCAAGGGGGTTTGAGCCATCTGGGCGTTTTTAAGGGCCGTCAGGGCGTTGGTCACACCGGGGCCAGCCGTCACCGCCGCCACCCCGGGCACACCGGTAAGCCGGCCGACGGCATCCGCGGCAAACACCGCATTGACCTCATCCCTGACATCGATCACCCGGATGCCTTCTTTTTTGGCCCCGGTCAGAATGGGAGATATATGCCCGCCGCAGAGCGTAAATAAAAATTTAACACCGCGTTTATGCAACACCTGTCCGATGATGTCACCGCTGTTGATGTCCATAATTGATCGGTTCCAGGTTCAGGGTTCAGGGTTCAAGGTTACAGCGGATGGACACTGTTTTCTATTTTGATCAAGATCCAGATATCGTTAATTGGTTGATTCGTTGATTGGTTAATTGGATGCAAGTCGGGATTTATCCCGTATTTGCAAAATAATTGGGCACTTGATGTTTTAACAATCCTAACATGCTGAAATAATAACCACGATTTACCAAATCAACCAGTCAACAAATAAACTATTCAACGAGGTGTGAAGATCACTTTTTAAACGTCACATTCGGTAAGGGAGCATGAGATTCAGCAGCTTCGCCCCCGCTTACCAGTTTTCACCCAGCAGCTCAAAATTATTCCGGGGTCTCACGCAGGCGGGACATTTTTCCGGTGCTTCCATTCCGGTATGCAGATAACCGCAGTTGCGGCATCTCCAGACGACGTCCTGGTCCCGCCTGAATACCCTGTCGGCCTCAATATTGGCCGCAAGTTCCCGGTAACGCTTCTCGTGCTGTTTTTCGGAAACACAAATAGCATCCCAGGTTTCGGCCGCCCGTTCGAAGCCCTCTTCACGGGCAATTTCTGCAAAACCGGGATATAGCTCGGTATGCTCAAAGTTTTCGCCGGCGGCCGCGGCTAGCAGATTCTCATGGGTGCGTCCGATGACGCCGGCCGGGAAGCTAGCGCTGATTTCCAATTCTCCGCCATTGAAAAACTTGAAAAACCTCAAGGCGTGCTCGCATTCCTGGTTTGCGGTTTCTTCGAAAATATCGCCGATTTGAACATATCCCTCTTCTTCTGCTCTCCTCGCAAAATAGGTATAACGGTTTCTTGCCTGGGACTCCCCGGCAAAAGAACACAGCAGGTTGTGAGCCGTCCTACTTTCTCTGAACTTTCCCATCGTCTAGCTCCTTTCTGTTTGAGGTGATTTCAATAAATAGATACTAAGTCCATCGATTCGTAAATACGATAACGTATTTACTCACTCAGGACTTCGTGCTGAGTAAGCAATTATGTTGGATTGGACAATAATTATATGTCACTGTAATTGCGAATCGAAGCGCTAAGCTCTGTAACAGTTCTCCTGGTAGGGAAAATTGTATAACGGAGTCGTGATTGGGTGTCAACAACGAACCTCCCGCAGCAGCACTGAGGTACTCCAAACGGTTTGACTACCGATCCCTGACCGAATGATTTAGGGTACAAGTTTGATATGGCCGCCAAAAGGCGCAATAGGTACAAAAATAAAATTCCGGGGCCACAACTTCAATGAGTTGCAATAAACAAAAATATAAGATTACTTGGCGGCCAAATTAACCAGTTGAAAATGAACGAAATAGATGCTACACGTAAGGTTATAAAGGGTCTTCGAACCAAATGAAAAGTCGCCATAAAATCATCTTCCTGATCTTCGTTATAATTATATTTCTGCTGGCGAGCACAATTTCCTTTGTCTTCAATCCCCTTGGTCTGGGTCCGGAACCGGACATCATTTTGTCGCACGGCTTTTTTGATGAGCCTGCCAAAGACCTGAGCGAACTGGAACTGCTGGTGGACGGCGAGTCCGCCTTTGGGGAAGTGATTTTCGCCATCGATGCCGCCCGAGATTCGATCTATATTCAGACCTATATCTGGAAAGATGATGAAATCGGCCGACTCATGGTCAAAAAACTCAAAGCTGCGGCCGATCGAGGTGTGGTGGTGACAATCCGCAAGGATGTACTGGGAACTGTGTTCGAACTCGGTGATATGCTCAATGGCAAACCAAGTCCGGTATTTACCAGCGAAGGGTTAAAAGGATATAAAAACATCAACGTCGACAACGACGTATTTGCCGACACGGACCACAGCAAATACTTCATCGTGGACCGGCAGGTCGTGATATTCGGCGGCATGAACATTGCCGATGAATACCACAAAAAGTGGCACGACTATATGGCCGCGATACGGAGCGCACGCTGGACAGAAGCATTTGAGCAAAAAGTGATCCACGGTGTTGCCTGGCCGACGCCTTCCCCGTTTATCGTGGCGGTCAACGACCGCAGTGCCACCGAGATCCGCACCGCCCTGATACAAATCATAGATCATGCGGCCGAGCATATCATCATCGAGCATGCTTATTTTTCCGATGACAAGGTTATCGCAGCGGTCAAGCGGGCGGCGATGCGGGGGATCCAGGTTGACGTGATTTTACCCCGGCGACCCGATACGCACATTTATGCAAACCTGATGACCATCAATCGGCTGTTGGCGGCCGGCCCACAGAATCCACCGCGGATTTTTCTTTATCCGCATATGAGTCATGCCAAGGTGTTCCTGACAGACGGCGTCATCGCCGCGGTCGGTTCAGCCAATCTGACACCGCGAAGCATGCTTACGAGCAAAGAGTTGACGGTATTTGTCCACGGCACCAAAGATGATCCGTTTATTTCAGAACTTCGCGGTCAGTTGGCAGCGGATCTCAGCAAGTGTGAGCGAGTACTAGCGCCTTTCGAGTTGAGCTTCAGTGAAAAGATCATGGCCGTTGCAGGAAAGTATATATGGTAATCTTCAATCTGCGAGCAGGTGAGGTGCTGTGTCCGCAATATAGGGCTTGAGTATAGAAAGTGTTTCTCTGAAGGCTGCAACGGCGGTGTCAATATCCCCCTGCGTCATGGGTGTGGACAGGCAAAACATGCCCCGCGGGGCGGCGTAAACACCGTGATTCATCATCTCCAGGTGGACCAAATGGGGCAGTTCACCGGCTTTTTTCATTCCCACCATGGAATCTTTTGCATTGGCAGGCTGCCGGTCCTGCCAGTGCAGCTGCAGCAAGGAACCCAATCCGGAAACGCAGCCGTTGAGACCAGCATCTTTTAAAGCGGCTGTCAAGCCGTCTTGAAGCCGGTTGCCCAGTTGATTAAGCCTTGTGACCGCCTGTTCATCATATAACCTCATGGCCGCCATGCCGGCTGCCATGGTAATGTTATTGCCGTTGAAGGTGCCGGAATGAAAAATCGGCGCTTCATGGGCCGGATCGAATCGCGACATGATCTCCTGACGGCCACCAAATGCGCCGATGGGCATTCCACCGCCGATTATTTTCGCCAGGGTGGTAAGATCCGGTTGGACGTCCTCTATTTCCTGCAGCCCGCCGTTACTGAGACGAAAGGTCATGACTTCGTCGAAAATGAGAACCACCTTGTATTTGTCGGCCATTGCCCGCAGACCTTTGAGATAGCCGGGCTGTGGGCATATGGCGCCGGCGGCACCCATCAGTGGCTCGGTCAGAATGGCTGCGACGTTGTCGGCGTTGGTTATGAGCATCTCCTCGACGGCATCGAAGTCGTTGAAAGGCACGATTCTAACATCCTCGAGAACGCTGGCCGGCACACCAGGCCCGATGTGCTTGACGGCAGAGTCTGGGGAATTGGGATCGGAAAAAATGTTGACTTCAACGGCATCGTGGCAGCCGTGATAGCCGCCGTCCATTTTGATGAAGATATCCCTGCCCGTAAACGCCCGGGCGGCCCGAATGGCAAACAATGTGGCCTCGGTACCCGAGTTACAATAGCGGACCTGATCCTTTGCGGTGATGCGGTTGCACAGATGCTCGGCATGCTGGAACTGGATTTCGCTGGCCGCACCGAACACCGTACCGTTTTTAAGCTGAGCGTTGGCGGCTACGATAATTTCCGGATGCGCGTGCCCGTGAATCAGGGAGGTGTAGTTGTTGAGCAAATCGAGGTATTTGTTGCCGTCGACATCGAA
>JARFPZ010000221.1 GCA_029288035.1 Desulfosarcina sp. | reverse complement strand
TCCATAACCCGTGTTCGAACGGCCAATGAGATCCCGGTGGCGCATACCATTGACTTTGTCCCCCTGGGTGCAGTCCCAAAGACATTTTCTGAAGATTTTAAAGGTGATTCTCTTTACCTTTATATGGAAGAAAAGCTCGGGATTGAACTCACCAACAGCATGCTCATGATTCAACCAATCAAAGCAACGAGCTCCATTGCGCGCCGCTTGAAAGTTAAGCAAGGAGATCTCCTGCTGCTGCTTGAACAAACGGATACGAATACCGGCAATATACCAATACTATATTCAGAGGAGTATTTTGTTGCCGACCGGTTCGAGTTTATCGTCTACAGAAGAAGAAAAAAGATATGGTAGCTAAATTCAGAAATACTGATGTGTCGTAAAATCGGATACAATAAAAATTTCAGAAATCGCGTTAATAAAAATGAATTTGGGCGAATCGTTCTGAATTTAATTTTTTATTTCGGTTCTAAAACCAAAATAAAAGACGTCGATATTATTTTTTTCTGGGTTATCGTTCCATTTATTTTTGATAAACTCTGTTGCATCTTGAATTTACGCTTATTTTCACTACAAATTTTCTAGGTTCTTTAGATATCAGGGCCTCCCGAAAAGTTTTTCCAATTGAGGTCAGGAGCCCTGAAATTAACATCAAATATGAGAGGTGAAGAATGATGAAACCAGAACTGATTGTCATGCTGACTTACAACGACAAAACCGTGGAAAACGCTTATGAGCTTTTTAATGAAATGAAAGATACCCCCGTAACTCACTGGGGTTTCAAAGATGTAGGGCTTCCGCCGGCTGAGATGAAGAAGGTGGTTGACAGTATGAATGCGGCCGGCAAAACAACCTATCTTGAGGTGGTTAGCCTGACCGAAGAAGAAGGTCTCACCGGCGCAAAGCTGGCGGCAGACTGCGGCTTCGATATTCTCATGGGAACCGTCTTTTTCGATTCCATCAATGATTACCTGAAGGACAAGCCGGTGAAGTACTATCCCTTTCCCGGCCATGTCCATAGCCACCCCAGCATCTTGGACGGCACCATCGAAGAGATCGTTGAACATGCCCGTGATATGGAAGCCAAAGGAGTTGACGGTATGGATCTGCTGACCTACCGATATACGGGGGATGCGCCTAAGTTGCTGCAGGAAGTTGTAAAAGCCACCGGTGTTCCGATGGTTTCAGCCGGTAGTATCGACGCTTATGACCGTATTGCCGAAGTTCGAGACACCGGTGCCTGGGGATTTACCATCGGTACGGCCTTCTTTGAAAAGAAGTTTATCCCGGATGGAACTTTTCAGGACAACATGATGGCGGTTTGGGACTGGCTACAGAAGAATGGCCGGCCTGATTGAAATCACTAAATCTAAAGGAGGTAAAAAATGAAAGGTAAAATTGAAAGAAGAACTAGAAATTCTATTCAGACAGTGGCTATTTTATGCGTTTTGGCCGTGTTGGTGTTTACGGTTTCGGGACCGGTCCATGCATGGGATCTCAAAGAGGCGGCCAAACCTTATGAGGGGGCAACCATTCGGACAATTGGAGAAGCCTTGCCGCCGCTGGAGGCCCTGGATAAGGTCAAAGAAAAATTCACAAAAGCCACCGGCATTAAGGTTGTGGTCGAACAATACGCCCATGAGGAAGCGGTCGACAAGGTTATGCTTGACCTCAATTCCCGTACGGGTCGCTATGACTTTATCATTCAGCCGCACAGAGAATTGGGACGTTTCGTTGAGAACAAGCATGTCGTGCCTTTAAGCCGCTTTTTAGAGGACGCCAAGCTGCGGGACCCTGACTTCCACCCCGAAAAAGAACTCTATGTCAACCTTTGGAACGAGATCTCCTGGTATGGTGGCAAGCCCTATGGATTCCCATTTACAGCGATTACCATGTTCCTGTGGTATCGCGCCGATCTGGTTGCCGATCCCCAGGAAAATGACGGTTTCAAGGCCAAGTACGGATATGATCTGAAGGCGCCCCAGAGCTGGAAAGAATACAAAGATATGGCGGAATGGTTTACCAGACCGGACAAAGGGTTTTATGGCACGGCCATTCAGGGCAAGCGCCATGTGGCACTTTGGTACGAATGGTTGAACTTTCTTTACAGCTTTGGCGGCGACATTCTGGAAGCCGACAAAGGCTACAAGTACGGACCCATTATCATTAACAGTCCCGCAGCGATCGAGTCGCTGGATTATTACAAAAGCCTGGTTCAATATTCGCCTTCGGATACGCTGAACTATGACTGGGACGGCGCTATGGCAGCCATGCAACAAAACAGAATCTTTGAGTGCATTATGTGGAACGACGCCACCTACGCCGTCGAAGATCCCAAACAGAGCACCGTGGCAGGAAAAATGGGTTTTGATATGGTGCCTCAGGGAAAGGGCGGCAAGATCGGCCAGGTGGAAGGTTGGACATACCTCATCCCGACCTATTCCAAAAATCAAGAAGCCGCGTACCTGTTCATTCAGTGGGCACTGCAATATGACAATCAACTCGAACAACACCTCAACGGAGGTGCTTCTCCCAGACCTGATGTTTACGCCCATGAGGATGTCAAAAAACTTACCTATTCCAAGGCTGCTATGGACACCAATGCCGCGTCATTGCCGAAAGCCACTTTCCCGGAATCGCCCCAAATGACCGACATTATTGTTCTGGCGCTCAGCGACGCCCTTGCCGACAAGAAATCTTCAAAAGAGGCGCTGGATTGGGCTGCATTAGAAATTCACAAACTGTTGGGGGACAAGGCCCCTTTGAAATATCCGGTTAAATGAAGTTAAAAAGGTCTACCATCAACTGGAAACGTATCCTACTGGATAGAGGCGTGAGTGCCATGTTCCTAGCTCCGGCACTCATTCTTCTTCTGGTGTTGCTGGTAGGCCCTTTCGGTTACATGGTGGGGCTCTCATTTACAGACCTGAGCTTTTCCCAACCTGATCATGACGGCAATTTTGTTGGTTTTCAGAATTATCGAAAACTCTTGCGTGATGATCCGATTTTCTGGGAGAGTTTTTTAACGACGATTAAGTTTGTCTTTGCTTCGGTAGGAGCAGAGTTCCTTTTCGGCCTGGGCCTGGCACTCTTGCTTTTTAATATCATTAAATCGCAACGCATCATTTTAACACTTATCCTCATGCCGATGATGCTCGCGCCGGTCGCCGTTGGCCTGATGTGGAAACTGCTGTTAAGCGGTGAATTCGGCATGTTTACCTACTATTTGCGGAAAATTGCTCTGATGGCCCCCCAGACAGCGCCCCTTTCAAGCTATAAACTCGTGCTGTGGACAATGGTCGGCATCGATGTGTGGGAATGGACGCCATTTGTAACCCTGGTTATCCTGGCAGGCCTCATGAGCCTTCCCAAGGAGCCCTTCGAGGCGGCCATCATGGACGGCGCCAAGCCCCTGCGTGTATTCTGGGATGTAACCCTACCGCTCTTACGTCCCATCATCGCCCTTGTCATGCTGCTTCGCGGCATCGATGCCTTCAAAGAGTTCGATAAGGTTTTTATCCTTACCGGAGGAGGCCCGGGTACAGCCACGGAACTGTTGTCTATCTACACCTGGCGTATCAATTTTAGAAATTGGGATTTTGGCTATGGATCTGTCGTTGCATTCATGGTCTATCTTGTGGTTCTCATCATGTGTTCGATTTTTTATAAGGCGATCACATGGAAACAAGGAATTGGAGAAATCAGAACATGAGCAGGGCCTGGCGCAATTTGGGGTTAGGGGTTATTATCGCGGTAGTCATCATCGCGCTGACCCCCTACGTCTGGATGTTTCTAACCTCAATCAAAACACGCGTAGATGCCCTGACTTCGGTACCCAAGTGGCTGTTCTCTCCAACATTTGAGCACTATCCAAAGGTTTTTTTGGACAAAGAATATCTGCCTCTGGTCGGCAACAGCATTATCGTCGCCCTGGGCAGCACTCTGTTGTCTCTTTTGGTGGGCGTGCCGGCATCTTACGTTTTTGCCCGTGAGCGCTTTGCCGGCAAGGAAGACTTGTTTTTCTTTTTTCTGACGACCCGCATGGCACCGGCTATTTCCGTGGTGGTACCAATGTTTATCATTTTTGGCAAGCTGGGCCTGGTGGACACTTACTATTCCGTCATCCTGGCTCACAGTTCCTTTAATATTTCCCTGGTCGTCTGGATGATGCGGGGTTTTTTCGAGGAAATACCTCAAGAGATCGATGAAGCTGCGCAGATGGACGGCAATACCAAAGCAGGAACTTTTTTCAGGATATTGCTGCCTCTGGCCGCGCCGGGCATATCGGCCACGGCAGTCCTGTGTTTCATTCTTTCCTGGAACGAGCTACTCTATGCCATGATATTGACCGCCTTCGAATCACGCACCCTCACCGTGGGCATTCCCGGTCTGGTGCAGCCTCATGGGACGCTTTGGGGTCAGGTGGCATCGGTGGCAGTGGTGGCAACACTGCCCATTATTATTTTTACATTCCTGGTACAAAAGCACCTGGTGCGAGGAATGACGTTCGGCGCCATAAAAGGATAGCTGAATCCTATGAGCGTAAAATTTAAGAATGTGAGCAAGCGCTTCACCGACGGTACCCTTGCCCTGGACAACCTGGAAGTCGAGTTTTCCAAGGGTGAATTTGTCATATTCCTGGGTCCTTCGGGAAGCGGCAAGACCACCGCCTGTCGCTGTCTGGCAGGCTTGGAGGACATCACCGCCGGCAAGATCTTCGTAGACGGTAAAGACATTACGCCGTTGCCGCCGCGCGAGCGGGAAATGAGCATGGTCTTTCAAAATTATGCGCTTTACTCGCACAAGACGGTTTATGAAAACATTGCGTATCCCCTGCGCATCCGAAAATACCCCAAGGATGAAATTGATTTTTTGGTCAAAAATGTGGCCAATCTTTTGCAGATTCAGGATTATTTGGGACGAAAACCACGACAGCTTTCCGGCGGCCAGGCCCAACGAGTGGCAGTGGCCCGAGCACTGGTTTGGCAGCCCTCAATTTGCCTCATGGATGAGCCGCTTTCAAACCTGGACGCTATTTTGCGTCTCCAAACCCGCACGGAGCTGAAGCGCCTGCACGATGAGCTCAAATGCACTTTTGTTTTTGTTACCCACGACCAGGAGGAGGCCATGACGCTGGGCACCCGCATCATCGTCCTTAACCAGGGAAAGCTCATCCAGTTCGATACACCAAGAAAAATTTACTCTGAACCGGCGACCCGTTTTGTCGCCGAGTTCATCGGCAGGCCGGCCATGAACACCATCGAGGGTAAAATCAGCAACGGCCGATTCCGCGCCAAGGAGCTCGATCTGCCCGTATCGGGAAGAAGCGACGGAAAGGTTGTCTTAGGCATAAGGCCTGAGCACATCGTCCTGCAAAGGGAATCTCAAAGTGACTTTATACCTTTCACATTGGACGTGGTCGAATTGGTCCAGCCGGATACCCTGCTTTTTGCAAAAAAGGGTCAGAGCGATCCCATTTCCGTCGTGGTCAGGATCATGGAGGACTGCTCGGATCTTAGACCACGGGATACCATCTATCTGAAATTCCCCCAACAGGCCTTGCATTTTTTCGACCTTGGCACTGGAGAGCGATTATCGTGAGCTGGTGGGTTGGCTTCATACCAATGGGAATCGCGGCAGTTGCCTGGTGGGGGTTGGCCCGCGCAAACCTTAAGCTGCGATGGTTCAGGTTAGGCGAACTTATTTTCTGGGATGCCATTATATTGGTGATTGTCTATCTCATCTGGTTGCGTTGGTTTTAGGGTTGCGGAAACCAGTAAAAAACCCTGGCCCATGAAACTATGATATGGTTTGTCCCCTGAAAGGGGACTCTCCATGACTCTGCTTTGCTCAACATACTGTTACAGGCAGAGCCGATTATCTCTGCCCTGGCCCAGCTTCCGGCCCCAAGGCCTACAGCCCGGAGGGAGGAACAGGATTTCTAAGTTTTATCACATTCCGAACACTGGCCTGAGACTATCAAATAGTTGACCATATGCACGATAGACCGTATCATACACCCCTGAATTGGCTGGATCAGGATTCAGAGTGATCTTACCAGCACCTTCCGTCTTGTCGCTGTCTATGAGTTTGGCGCAGGAATCAAGATCCGGTTGAATTTTTGAAGCAACCGCAGCCAGCATAGCTGCCCCGATTGGTGAGGTATCCAGACGTTCAGGCACGACAACGGGAACACCACTGACGTCTGCCCGGATCTGCGCCCACAAACGACTTCGAGCGCCACCGCCCAAAAGCAGAATAGACTCAATCGGAACACCCATGGAAATGAGTCGACCAAAAACATCACGCATCGCAAGGGCACAGCCCTCTAATACCGCCCGAGCCATATGGGCTGTGCCGTGAGCCGGTGTAAGGCCGTAAAAACATCCTCGGGCGGACTCGATCCACTCCGGCGCCATGGCGCCGGACAGGGCCGGGAGGAAAACAAGCCCTTCACAGCCGGCCGGAGCCTCTTCAGCCATACTGACCATTTCTTCAACACCGCGAAGCCTGAAGGTATTGACAAACCATTCGAGCGCGCCCCCTGAAAGCCAACCCGGATTTTCAATAAAGTAGGTGTCTCCAAAATACTTGTGCGTTTCCACCAAACCGCCGGGGTCGATTTTAGGACTGGCATCAAGGGCGCCCACCACTTCGGCCGTACCCAAGATGCAGACCATACGGCCCGGCTTGATCATACCTGCGCCCAGGGGGGTCGCGTAGTCATCACCCGTGCCAACGGCGACAGTGATACCTTCCGGCAAACCACTCAGTGCAGCACCTGGAGAGTTGAGCTCGCCGGCCTTGTCCCAGGCCTCTTTAATCTTCGGAAGTTGACGGCGGTCCACGCCGAATGCCCTCAGAAGAGTGTGATCGTACTCACATTTTTCTATAGAATACAACATACTCGTAGAAGCCAAGGCGTGATCGTAGACATGCTCTCCAGTCAGACGAGCTACCAGATAAGATACGGGTTGGTGAAAATAAGCCGCCATTTTGCTAGTTACATGATTTTCCATGAACCATCGAATCTTGGCTGCCATGTGCCCGGCATCCATGGTAATGCCCGTTATCTGACGCAAGGTATCGGCGTCGATGCCCTTCAAAGCAGACATTTCCCTCTCAGCCCGTCGATCCATCCAAATAAGACAATTACAAAGGGCCCGACCATCAGGGTCTACAGGAAGGCATCCGTCTAGCTGACCAGCCACTCCCAATGCCCGAACCTCCAACGGTGAAATCCCGGCACTTTTCAGGGCTTCAGCCACGGCAGCGTGCAAACCTTCCTCCCAAAGCCTCGGGTCCTGCTCGGCCCATCCGGGTTGGGGAAAGGAAGGAAGGTAACTATAGGTTGCTTCTCCCAATACCCGCATGCGTTCATTGACGACCACGGCCTTGAGGCTCTGGGTACCAATATCGATCCCGACTATCATCGATTGCCCCTATCCTCCTACACGCCGATCAACGGTTACGGCGCCCCTTTAACTACCAGCCCTCTTCGCCCGGAAAAACATTCTGATATTTAACGGATTGACGCGGCACCGCCATCATTTCTTCAACTGATTCACGCCATTTTTGATAATGGGGTGTTTCTTTGTGGCGGGCGGGATCATTTAGCGTGCGATAGACTTCTACCAAAACAAACCGACTGGGGTCATCCAGTTGCTGGATAACATCAAATCGGGCAATACCCGGCTCCTTAAGACTATTACGAGCGTTCTCAATGGAGGCAGATTTAAAATCCTCGACCCTATCCGACTTAACGTCTACAAAGACATGAACGATAAACATCGTTGCCCTCTCCTTTCCGGTAATCCCGTGTGGGGTTGACGAGAAGCTGTAATAAAACTTCAGATCAGTTTCATCGGCTGACCGAAAATTCAGTTTAGTCTCTGTATTATTTTATTTCAATATTAAAAATCGTTCATGCCTTCAAAAGGTCCGACCCACTCCAGGATATCGAACCGTTGCTCGCGTTTCCATCGTCTTCTTTCTATCTCCAGCATATAAATCTTGATAAAATGAAGGCTAAAAATTTCATTGGCATATTTAGCGGGCTTTCAAGGTGGGATTGAAATAGAAAATACAAGCCTGTAAAAAAAGATTGCCCGCTGTAAGATATCATTTGAGTATCTTGATGATTAACCTTATGAGGTTTTTACAAATAGCAGATATTTCTAATGGAGTTTTCACTATAACATTGTCTTCGCCTGAGCTAACATTACCTCTTTACTGTAATTTTAGCTCATGATAATTTATTGCTCACATTCTTTCGAGAAATACGGTCAATGTAATCCGATATTCAACTCAGCCTATCAAAAAAATGTACTTAGAGGAATTATTCGATATTGAAGGTCTTTCTAAATTTAACTGTAAAAACTCTGTTCTATCTTGGTTTTTTCCTGTTTATCATCAACATTATTGGATTATTTATTTCACTCAGAAATGAATCAATCTACCAAGAAAAGAATACATTTTTCACAAATGATATTATTTTAACAGAGAAAGAATTTTACGATAGGATAAATAAAGCAGTAATCGATAAAAAAGAATATATTACGAATCTGAACGAAGCGGTAAATCAGGGTATAGCAAAATATTGGCGTAATGCAGGTATAAATAAATACAATCTACGAATCCCCTTTTATGAAAACTATCTGCTTTTCATTGCCAGCTACCTGAACCCCGAAGAATATCTGAAATATGAGTTTGTTGATTATAGGAAAGCGATTGAACGTGGAATTGGCCTGTGTTCACAGCAGGCCATCATCGTATCTGAAATTCTACTGGAACAAAGTATTCCTTCATTTATTGTCGGTTTATCCGGTCATGTAGTGGTTCGTGCCCAGGTAGATAAAAGCCATGACGAATGGTGGGTATTGGATCCCGATTATGGGGTTGTTATACCATATGATATAGATATTATTGAGAATAACACAAAATTAATTAGGCCCTTTTATGCCCAAGCAGGGTATAAGCAGAAAAAAATTAATAAGTTGGAAAATATATATGAAAAAAAAGGAAATGCAGTAATGAGTGAGCAAGGCGCGAAAGGATATCAAATTAAGAGATGTAGCAATGAGCCTAGATTCTATTTTTTAAAATGGATAATCCCCTGCATTTTGATGACTACGCCGATATTTCTTTTTCTTATTAGGAGAAGAAATAGAAATATGTAATTATCAATTACTAAAACATAATTGATTCATCAGCATTTGTCGATTTTGATGTAAAATTAGTTCCAAATTTGACGGAGTTCCGGCGACAGATTTCTTGTCATTATGTGAAAATTCACAATAATTCATATATGTTATGGATATCATAAAAATTCAGGCGATGTCAAATGCTAGGATTTATAGCAGTTGCAAATTCAGCCCTGAAAACTGTAATGGATGATTTCACATTCCAAAAGATCGGGATGTTCGAAAACAGATTTTGTTATCGGGCTGGGGTCCCTTGTCTTTCTAAAATATTTAATTGCCAGTTTCCTAGTAGCTCCCTTAAAGATCTGACGGACTCGTTCTCTGGATACATTAAATATTAGGCTTAGCTCGTTCCAGGTCCATTCCGATGTTCCAAATAGCCCTAAACGGCGTATCACGATCTGTTGCTGTCTGGGATCAAGTTCCGGCAAGAATTTATAAATCTGTCTGATCTGTTCTTGAATCATTAAGACTTCTTCAGCAGATGCTATTTCCCTGTGACCCCCGCACAACGCATTGAGAGTAATTGTAAACGGCTCCTGGGGTTTCCCCCTATTATTATTAGGCGCCAAAGCAGCCTGTTTAATATATTGGAAATCCTGTAAACAGTCGCCGGCTCTTTCAAGCCCCGTGCCGCCGTTTCGATCTAAAATTAGGTTTCCTAATTCTTCAGGAAATAATTTGGCCATTAACGTAAAATATTCACTCTGACCATTTGGAATTCCAAGGTATCGCAGTAACGTACTTCCGGTGCCGACAAAAAGGAGAGATTGGTTCTTCCTTTGGGAGGATGAATTTATTCTTTCCGAGGCCCTTACCTGCCGTACCGGCAAATATCGGTCTATCACCCCTGATACACCTGGTCGACGATATCGGCCATAACGCAGGAAATGTCATTTGCATTCAGCAACTGGATAATGTGCGGGATCTGATCTCTCTGTTCGACAGACAGTTCACTGTATTCTGGGCCTTTCAAGATGCTGATGCCGTTTTTTTCCAGAACCCGCAGGGCTGCATCCAGATTTCCAACCCGAAACCCCAAAATGGTAAAGTCCTCCATGTAAAAGGACGGAAGAAAACTGTCGGGCAGACAGATCGTGGCATCTGAATCATTTGGAATAATTGGGAAACTTGGCATAATTACAGCTCTTGAAATGAAAAGACCGAATTTACATTCGGTCTTTTTTTATCTATCAGGAAAAGACGTTTTATCAGCAGCTACTTTCAAATCGGCAATTCGACATGTCCGGACCGTCACAGCAATACGTTCCGACAACACAGCCGCAACCGTCTACGACACGGTAACAGCAAGATTTTGCTGCAGACTTATCGCCTTTTTTCTTTTTATCCTTGTCGTTCATGATAAAACCTCCTCATTATTCTGCATCTTTTTGGATATCGTTGAAGATACAGTAACCATATGCTGGTTGATCAATCAAAGGATTCATCAACCTCGATTGAGGTACGAAAGAAAGACTAGTTATCAATTCAGGTCAAATACACCTCATACCTTTAAAATAATAACCATTTGGTATTAGTCAAACATCATTGGCCGTATGACGCTGAAACTCTCGATGGGTGGACTAAGCGTCCTATCGAAATCAAGAATTTAATCTCTCCTGGATTTAATTCCCCGCAGCTTGCGGCGATAAAAGTGAGTTAAATCCTAAAAACATGATACTCCGCGGCTTGCCGCGATGAGATTACATTATCGATCATATAATATAGATTCTAATTGTTATGCGATAACAATTGAATATTACTAAAAAATCATTATATTGTAAAACAGGTTAGAAAGCCGCAGATTCTTAGTTTGAGGACAAATTTATGTTTCTTTTTAAAAAATTAGTTGCCCCCTTTATGTTACCACCTGGTTTATTCATATTAGTTCTGCTTTTATCCGGTGTTTTTTTAATTTTTCGGCATCATCGGAAAATTGGGATCTTTAATTTTTTTGTCGGCTTATTCTTTTGGATATTATGCTCCGCTCCGTTTTCAAATTTCCTGATGGAAGGTCTTGAATCTGAATTTCAAATTCCCAACAACGTAAAAGGTGATGTTATCGTCCTATTAGGCGGTGGTAGTATCGATAAGGTCCCCGATTTTTCAGGTTATGGCATCCCGACGGACAGAATGATTGGAAGAATCGTGACCGCCGTAAGACTTCAGAAGTATTTGAGCATTCCAATAATTGTATCGAGTGGCAGGGTACACAAAAACAGCAGTGCGGGAGCGCTTATCGCCAAACGCTTTCTGATCGATCTTGGCGTCGAAGAGGGTCAAATAATTATTGAAGATAAAAGCAGAGACACTTATGAAAATGCAAAATATACCAGAGAAATATGTTTAAGAAATGGTTATAAAAACCCAATTTTAGTGACATCGGCTTCTCATTTGAAGCGCTCCTTACTATCCTTTAAAAAAATTGGGATGGATATCGTGCCCTATCCTGCCAATTTCAGATCAAAACGTACTAAGAACTATCAGCTGTATAGTTATTTACCTCATTCCAGCAGCCTGGTGACAACTTCAATTGCACTGCACGAATATTTGGGAATCCTATTCTACAATCTCGCCTACTTATAGCTTTCATTCGTTATGATTGCAGACCATCATGTTCAGCTCCTATTTCTCTATCCTCTGAGCTGCTAACCGAATTGACATCATCCGATTGATACCGAAGAGCAGCAGCAGGGTCAGCCAGAAAACGCGCAACAATATATCTGTTTATTTGGTGTGGCCCTGGTTGTTAGCCAACTAACTCTCTGACATCTTCCGGGGTCATACCCTTGATCCCCAAATCATCAACTCTCAAGCCCTCTGTGAAGTAATCCACATCCGTCATGATGGAAGCAATCTGGAGGACGGCATCCACTTTAGGCGTTGGAATATCCCACATACGGCCGACGGACGAC
>JARFPZ010000014.1 GCA_029288035.1 Desulfosarcina sp. | reverse complement strand
GGGCTCGTTCCCGCAATCGTTCAGGACTACCTAACTGGTGAGATTTTAATGCTGGCCTATATGAATCCGGATGCCTTCAACGCCACCCTGTCCACCGGTAAAGCGACTTACTACAGCCGCAGCCGGCAATCCCTTTGGGTTAAAGGAGAAACTTCCGGCAATACTCAGCGAATCAAAGAAATTTATATTGACTGCGATAATGACACCGTGCTTCTGAAAGTCGAACAGCTTGGAGGTGCGGCCTGTCATACCGGGCATCGGAGCTGTTTTCATAAAAAAGTAGAAGATGGGTCAATCCGGGTTACAGAAGAACCGGTATTCGACCCCAGAGAGGTATACGACAAGTGAATACTCGACTGAAATTCGGCATTCCCAAAGGAAGCCTTCAAAACGCCACCATCGCCTTGCTGAAACGTTCCGGCTGGCATATTAATGTGAATGGAAGAAGTTATTTCCCCGAAATTGATGACGAGTCCATCGAGTGTGCCATATGCAGGGCCCAGGAAATGTCCCGATATGTGCAAAACGGCACCCTGGATGCGGGCCTTACCGGAAAGGATTGGATTGCGGAAAACAGCTCGGATGTGCATGTGGTTGCCGATCTTGTCTATTCCAAGGTGAGTTCACGATCGGCTCGCTGGGTGGTCGCGGTTCCCTACGATTCTCCTGCCCAAAGACTGGAGGATCTTACCGGCAAAAAGATCGCAACAGAACTTACTGAGTTTACAAAACGATACTTTGCTGAACGTAATATAGAGGTGATCGTCGAATTTTCCTGGGGAGCTACCGAGGCAAAGGTGGTATCCGGACTGGCCGATGCCATTGTGGAGGTAACGGAAACAGAAAGCACCCTAAAGGCCCATGGGCTGCGCATTATTCATGAATTGATGAAAACCAACACCCAGCTGATCGCAAATCACGAGATCTGGAAAAATCCACAAAAGAGAAAAAAAATCGAACAGATTGCACTCTTGCTCAAAGGTGCACTGTTGGGCCAGAAGATGGTGGGACTTAAAATGAATGTGCCCGGGGAGCTCATGGAAAAAGTCATCAATATGCTGCCAAGCCTGAACGCACCCACCGTTGCGTCCCTATACCAATCCAATTGGTTTTCGGTGGAAATCGTCGTCGCCTCGGACACGGTCAGAGAACTGATTCCGAAACTTCTGGAACACGGCGCGGAAGGCATTATTGAATATCCACTAAATAAAGTTGTTTAAAATGATTTCCAAACGCACTGCAGAGATGACGTCTTTTATCGTTATGGATGTCCTGGAGCGGGCCAATGAAATGGAACGTCAAGGGGTTCATATCATTCACCTGGAAGTGGGGGAGCCGGATTTCGATACCCCTGCCTGCGTTAAAGAGGCGGCCTGCAGGGCACTGGAAAGCGGCCATACCCATTATACCCACAGCCTGGGCTTATTTGAGCTGCGTGACGCCATCTGTGAATACTATTTGAAAACCTATGGTGTTTCCGTCGACCCAGATCAGGTGATCGTCACCTCTGGTTCCTCACCGGCTATTTTTCTGGTGTTTTCCGCTTTGCTTGAAAAAGACGACCAGGTGATAATTTCCGATCCACACTATGCCTGCTATCCCAACTTCATCAAATTTGTGCAGGGCCAACCGGTCATGATCCGAGTTTATGAAGAAGACGGTTTTCAATACCGACCTGAATCCATTAAAAAAAAAATTACCGCCAAAACCAAAGCGATTTTTATTAACTCACCATCCAATCCCACCGGCAACCTCCTGTCGCATAGCCGCATGCAGGCCATTGCAGCCCTGGCGGATACGCCGAACGCTCCGTATATCGTATCCGATGAAATCTATCACGGACTGGTTTACGAGGGCAAAGAGCATTCGATATTCGAATTCAGCGACCATGCCTTTGTGGTAAACGGATTTTCAAAACTCTTTGCCATGACCGGGTTGCGGCTGGGTTACGTGATCGCGCCAACGTCCTTTATCCGGCCCATGCAAAAGCTTCAGCAAAACTTTTTTATCTCCGCCAACGCCATGGTTCAACAGGCGGGTATTACTGCATTAAAAGAAGCCGGAGCGGATGTCGCCCGAATGAAGGAGATCTATGAAAAGCGCCGACGCTTCATGATTACCCGATTAAAGAAACTCGGTTTTGGTATCACGGTGGAACCCACCGGGGCGTTTTATGTCTTTGCCAATGCCAGACACCTATCCGACAATTCCTATGAACTGGCATTTGATATCCTGGAAAAAGCCCATGTGGGGGTGGCCCCCGGAATCGATTTCGGGCGCAATGGAGAAGGGTACCTGCGCTTTTCCTATGCCAATTCCCTGGAAAATATTGAGGATGGGATGGATCGGCTTGAGAAATATCTCGAAAAGCGTGCCTAAGATGAACATAAAGTCTGCCGAATTTATCACCAGCGCCGTCAAACCGGACCAGTACCCTCCGGTAAAGTACCCTGAAATAGCGTTTGCAGGGCGCTCAAATGTCGGCAAATCGAGTCTGATCAATACCCTTGTCAACCGCAAACGACTGGTAAAGACCAGTTCCACTCCCGGCCGAACTCAGCTGATCAATTTTTTTGATATTAACAACCTTCTAACCTTTGTCGACCTGCCCGGTTACGGTTATGCCAAAGTCCCGACAGCTGTCCGAAAAAAATGGGGACCCATGATCGAAACCTACCTTTCAGGCCGCAAGGTATTAAAAGGCGTGGTGGTGATCATGGACATTCGGCGCACACCCCGGGAGGAAGAGCATAATCTTATCGCCTGGCTCGAGCACTACTCAATCGGCAGAATATTGGTGCTCACCAAAGCAGATAAGCTCTCAAAAACAAAACAGGACAAACAACGCGCTGCCGTCGCCGGATCGATGGAAGTGGATTCCAGTGAATTAATCCTGTTTTCAGCTAAATCCCGCCAGGGCAGGGATGCGGTTTGGGACGCCATCATCTCGTTGACGAAATCGAAGTGATCATATTAGACAGGATTTACCGGATTAACAGGATATTTCTGGTTTAGTATTTTCTTTTATATCCTGTCCATCCTGTTGATTCTGTCAGAAAATGAAACGCTTGTGCTGTT
>JARFPZ010000004.1 GCA_029288035.1 Desulfosarcina sp. | reverse complement strand
AATGACGATACGTTTTCTAAGAAACAAAGTTGTCGAGGTCAGCCCGCTGTCAGACGGAAGTCTGGCGGTTTCCTGGCGGCTGACGGACGACCTGCTGAAGGCCGAAGTGAATCTGACGATACAGCCGCCGGACCTTGAGATCGTGCAGGCGGAGGCCCGACTGGATCGGCTGGTTCCCCGGAACTGGTCGACTGCTTCCGATTTGATCAAAAAAATCGAAGGTGTCAGAGTGGGTGCCGGTTTGCGCAAGATCGTGCAGGGTCTGCTCGGTGGTCCGAAGGGATGTATGGTATTGGCGAATGCCGTCCTGGAAAGCGCAAACGCCGTTATTCTTCATTTCACGCGACCGGTTATTCAAGTGGGCGAAAATCTGGCGGGTGACGAAAAACTGGCTAATTTAAGAGAAATGATCAAAAATAACCCCAGACTGGTGCGAAGCTGTGTGGCCTTCCAGGACGACAGTCCCATCATGCAAGGCCTAAAAGGAGATTAGAATGATCACGTTTAACCGCAGCCAGGTTATCACGGCCGAATTCCCGGATGAGAAAACCGTAAGGTTTAATGGTACCCTGGAAGATCATATCTACAGTATGGAAATCAATATGGATGTGAACATCGCCGATGGGAAAATCCTGGCCATTGAGGGCATTATGAAACGCTACACCAACTTTGTTTGTCCACAAGCGGTGCCGGTTCTTCAAACTGCCATCGGCATGTCCCTGCGTGAAGACGACTGCGAGCGTCGGATCATGAAAGAAATCGGACGTAAAGGCTGCGAACACTTCGCTGAGATCATTATCGAATGCGGCCGCTGCCTTGACCAGGCTGGGATGACCAAAGCCATGTGGCAGACCCTGGAAACCGACCCCGGCATTGATCAGTTGGACTTTATGGAGAACTGGCTCGCTGAACAAGCTGTTTAAAAGAATATGGAATGGATTCCATTTACGCTATTGAATTAGACAGGATTGACAGGATTTTTTCCGGTTTCCGGATGAATGGTTGGGAAAATCCTGTTAATCCTGTTGATCCTGTTAAAAAAAAAATCAAATAGAATCCATTCCTCTATTAATTTTGACGCGTGTAGAGAAAGGCTAATAATGCGAATTGATCTACATATTCACACCTCCCCGCGATCTGCCTGCAGCTACTTAGATCCCCTTGAGCTTATTCAAGAGGCGCGGCGTTTGAAACTGGATGGAATCTGTCTCACCGAACATCAAGTCTTATGGGACATTGGGGATGTCGAGAAACTGGCCAAGGATGGTGGGGTTAAAATTTTTCGTGGAAACGAGTTTACGACCAATCAGGGTGATATCCTGGTTTTTGGATTTTATAAGGACATCAAGGAGCTCCTGATGATTCAAGAGCTGAGGGAAGAAGTAATAGCGGCCGGGGGCTTTATGATTGCGGCCCATCCCTTCCGAGGGTTCAAAACCTTTGGCATCGGTCAGCTCCAGATGACGGTCGAGCAAGCCTGTCGACGCAAGGCGCTTGAATATGTTGATGCCCTTGAGATTGGAAACGGCAAGCTGTCAACCGGTGAGAACGATATGGCCCGAAAAGTGGCCGGCAGATTGGATCTTCCGGGCACTGGCGGTAGTGATGCCCATCGGGTCGATGAAATCGGTAAATGGGTGACCGTCTTTGAAAAAGAGATCCAGAATGAACGCGAATTAGTACAAGAACTCCATGCCGGCCGGTTCACGGCAGTGGAAATGAGTTGAAAGGTTTACTGGTTGATTTGTTAAATTATAGGCATAATTTAATAATGTTCCGGTTGTTGAACCATGATGTGCCCAATTATTATGTGCCCAATCATTTTGTAAATATGGCATAAATGCATATTTGCAACCATTTAACCAATCAACTAATCAACCAATCAACGATATCTAAACTCCAACTTGAATCCAAAAAGGGACATTTGTGATGACCGATGAAGCTATTCAAGATTACTACCCGGATGACATCGCTGTATGCTATGGTTGCGGCAAATCGAACAAACACGGTTATCAAATTAAGACCTATTGGCAGGGCGAAGAGACCGTCAGCCGTTTTCAACCCGAACCTTATCATACGGCCTTTCCCGGCTACGTTTACGGTGGATTGATCGCTTCCTTAATCGACTGTCATGCCACAGGCACCGCTGCCTCTGCTAAATATCGCGAAGAGGGTAAATCTATCGGCACCGAGACATTAGAACGATTTGTTACGGCCTCCTTGCACGTCGATTTTCTAGCACCGACGCCTATTGATACGACCCTGGAGTTGAGAGGTCGAGTGAAAGAGAGCAAGGGTCGCAAAATGGTGATCTCCGTCACGCTATCGGCCGAAGGTAAAGAAACGGCCCGCGGGGAAGTCGTAGCGCTCAAAATGCCGGAAGATTTTCTCTCAGGAAAATAGAGAAACATGATCAAGAGACCCCTCGTCGGAATTGCCGTTGTGGTGATAAAAGACAATCGGGTACTTTTAGGTAAGCGCAAGAACGCCCATGGCTCAGGCACCTGGGCCTTTCCAGGCGGCCATCTGGAATTCAATGAATCCATTGAGGCGTGTGCCAAAAGAGAAGTACTTGAAGAGACCGGCATCCGAATTAAAAATTTACGCTACGGCCCCTACACCAATGATATTTTTGCCGACGAAGATAAACACTATGTCACCCTGTTCGTAATAGCGGACTACGATTCGGGGTCCCCGATGGTCAAAGAGCCTAACAAATGTGAAAAATGGGCGTGGTTCCAATGGCCACCGAATGTACAACCCTGTTTTCTGCCAATTGAAAATCTGCTCAAACTAAATTCAGACCTACTGACATGTCGTAAAATCTGATGCAACACAAATGTCTGTGGTTGAGCCGACAATACTGGATTTCGGGCGAATCGTTCTGAATTTAATTTCTTATTTTTATCGGTTCTATGACCCAAACAAAGAGTGTCGCTATAAGCCGGTGGATGTTTCGTTGCAAATCGTGAAACTGCCTGAGGGGCTTAGTGAGCGTTAAGCCGTACAACGACTTTTTTGGATAATTTGCAACAAAAGACGAAATTATTTCCTAAATCTATATACAGATTTGGGCCTTTCGAAAAATTTACCCGACTGAGATCAGGGACCCTGAAATTTCAAATTGTCGGAAGGTTTTAGTGATATTTGAAACGCCTGCACGCCGTACTCGTTTGTGAGAGAGACTTTCAGCCGCGATCAAAGGGGAAATGAAATTACTGCCAATGCGCATCAGAACCCTGCTTGTTTTACTGCTTATAATTTTAATTGCCTATGCAATTTTGCGTTTGCTCGCCAAGCCCATTCCGGATCACCCCTACTTCATTCCGGATAAATTCCTCGTCATCGCCCATCGCGGCGGCCCCAGTCTGGGTCCGGAAAGCACCCTTTACACCTTCCGCAAGGCCGTTAAACTGGGAGTTGACGTACTTGAAATGGATGTCCGCAGCACCAGAGACGGGCAGTTGATCATCCTGCACGACGATACCGTATCCCGCACGACCAACGCAACCGGTCCGGCTCAAAACTATACCCTGGTCGACCTGAAGAAACTGGACGCCGCTCATCGCTGGTCACCGGATAACGGCCAAACGTTTCCACTACGCAACAAGGGAGTTCAGATTCCCACCTTGTCCGAAGTGTTTGAGGCATTTCCGCAAACAAAGCTGAATCTTGAAATCAAAGAAGCCCGGTCAAGTACGATCCCGTCTCTTTGCAGGTTGATTCGTGATCACCAGATGACAAGCAACGTGGTAGTAGCCTCGTTTGATACCGATTCCTTGAAGGAATTTCGCAGGCTGTGTCCCCAGGTGGCTACCTCTGCCGGTGCTTCCGAGGCACGACTGTTTTTTGGACTCCAGAAGGCCTATTTGGAAGCCGCATATTCACCGGACGCTCAGGTGCTGCAGGTTCCGGAAGCCTTGGGGGATCTCCGGATTGTAGACAAAAGATTTATCGATGCGGCCCATGCCCGTAACATGCGGGTTCAGGTGTGGCTGGTTAACGATGTGAGGTCAATGCAGCGGCTATTGGAACTGGGTGTGGACGGCATCATGACGGATTATCCGCAGCGACTGATGGAACTGTTAAAAAAGCATTAAATAAATAAATTGATTTAAAGATTCAAGTTAGCTATAGCATTTCTAAAATATGCAGAGGAATCGAAGATGATTTCAGTATTTTCAAGGGACCATCGACTGCACTTCGGCAAGTACGAGCTGATTGACGGTCAGTTTGTCACCCCTTTTGAGTGTCCTGAGCGTATGGACCGCATCATTGAGAGGATTACCAAGGTCAAACTTGGCGAGGTAGTCGAGCCTCAGGGATTCGGTCTCGATCCGATTGCCAGGGTTCACGCCCAGGACTTCATCGATTTTATGCGCACGGCTCACGCCTGCTGGAAAAAACGCCACGGTGATACCGACGCGCTGCCTATCTGCTGGCCGAGTCGAACCTTCCGCCAAATGCCGCCCATGGAGATCGACGGCAAATTGAGCTACTATTCATTCGATGCCGGCACTCCCATCACCGCCGGAACATGGCAAGCCATTACCTCCTCGATCAACGTAGCCCTAACAGGCGTCGAATTGATCCAAAGCGGCCATAAAAGCGTTTTTTCAGCCTGTAGGCCCCCGGGGCACCACGCGGGATTCGATATGTATGGGGGATACTGCTTCTTCAACAATGCCGCCGTCGCCGTACAGGCTCTACTGGACAGGGGAGCAAAACGGGTAGCCCTACTGGATGTGGACTATCATCATGGCAACGGAAGCCAGTCAATTTTCTACGAGCGGGCCGATGTCCTCTATGTTTCGCTCCACGGCGATCCCAAGCAGGAATTTCCATTTTTCCTGGGCTATGCAAATGAAACCGGCACCAAAAAAGGTGAGGGATACAACCGTAATTTTCCCATGCCGTGGGGAACTCAATGGAAAGACTATCGGGAATGTCTCGATCAGGGCCTCGAACGAATTCAGGATTTTTCACCTGATGCGCTGGTGATCTCCTTAGGTGTTGACACCTATGAGAAAGATCCTATTTCAAGATTCAAGTTGAAAAGTGATCACTTCTTCAATATAGGCGCTAACATTGCTAAAAAAATCCACTGCCCCAGCCTTTTCGTCATGGAAGGCGGTTATTCCTTAGATGAAATCGGCATCAATGTGGTCAATCTGCTAACTGGATTCTTAGATGGATGAAATCAACCGAAAATTCTGCGCAAACATCAAATACAGAGGATTATGATTGGTAAATAAGTCGGAAATAGTACCAGCAGCGTCGGAGAAATCCCCGGAAGCCGCAATTTGTGCTGAGCGGATTACCAAAACCTTTGGTGTGGGCAAAGATAAAGTTTTGGCTCTTTATGACGTTTCTGTCGCCATTAGGGAAAACGAGTTTTTTACCTTATTGGGACCTTCGGGATGCGGCAAGACGACCCTCTTGCGACTGATCGCCGGGTTTGACCACCCAAGCGAAGGTGTGATCATGCTCCATGGCCAGGACATTTCACACCTGCCGCCCTATCAGCGTTCGATCAATACCGTATTTCAAAGTTATGCCCTGTTTCCGCATATGACCGTCGCTCAAAACATTTCCTTCGGGCTGGAGATGCTAGGTAAACCAAAAAGCCATATAGAGGAAACTGTCCGCAAAATGCTGGCGCTGGTTAAAATGGAGGAGCTTCGCAACCGCCGTACGGACCAGATATCCGGCGGGCAGCAGCAGCGCGTGGCGCTGGCCAGAGCCCTGGCCCCCAAACCGCAGGTTTTGTTGCTTGATGAACCCCTTGCAGCCCTTGACTACAAGCTGCGCAAGGAAATGCAGTTCGAACTGAAGCGGTTGCAGCACGAAACGGGAATCACCTTTATTTTTGTCACTCATGATCAGGGAGAAGCTCTGACAATGTCTGACCGTATTGCGGTGATGAACGCCGGCCGAATTCTTCAAATCGGAACACCGCGCCAGATATACAATCATCCGCGCGAACGTTTTGTCGCTGATTTTATCGGCAGCACCAACTTTCTTTCTGCTGAAGTTCTCTCGACGGCTGACCGAAACGCTCGCTTAAAACTTTCTTCCGGGCAAGAAGTCAGTGTTGAGCTGCCTGACGACATGCTGCCGAACGGCAGCGTGACCGCCGTTGTTCGCCCCGAATATTCCATCCTTATTACAGATTCCGATGGAAAATATGATCTAAACGGTGTGCTTGAAAACATTGTTTATTTCGGGACAGATACCCATTATCATATCCGCTTACCGGATGAGACGATGTTTGTGTCCCGCCGGCAAAACCAACGAGAAGATACCGAAGCATTCAGGGTTGGCCAATCGGTTAGTGTGGCTTTCAAACCTAATTCCGTGCAAGTGTTGAGGGACTGATTTGGAAAACCAGGCGGCAGGGTCCAATCTGGTCGAGGATGCCCAACGAAAGAAAATTCGAAAAAGCTGGCTGTTAAGTACCCCGGCCTTGTTGATTCTGGCCTTTGCGGCCTCAGGGCCGCTCTTGATCGTGCTGGTATATTCGTTTCTCAGCTCCGGCGAATACGGCGGTGTGATTTGGAAGTTTTCAACCGATGCCTGGTTCAACGTGGTTTTTCATCGTGACATTTTTGATGAGACGCTTGGATTGGCTGATGCCCACCTGATTATCCTCTGGCGATCCATCAAGCTCTCGTTTTTTACAACCGTGACCACCCTGGCGATCGGCTTTCCAACCGCCTATTTCATCGCCACCCGGCCGCGCACAACCCGTAATATCTGGTTGTTCTTGATCACAATCCCGTTCTGGACAAACCTGCTGATCCGAACATTTGCGATCCTTGAGGTGATCCGCAATGAAGGCCTCATCAACATTGGCCTGCAAAGGTTTGGGGTCATCGATGGACCGATACAGATGCTTTACACCGATTTCGCGATCATGGTCGGCATGACATATGTGTATCTGCCGCTGATGGTATTGCCGTTGTATGCTTCCATGGAACGGCTGGACTTTAGCCTCGTTGAGGCTGCCTATGATCTTTATGCCACCCGGAATAAAGTGCTTCGCCGGGTGATTATCCCGCTGGTCAAACCGGGGTTCATTGCCGGGTCTATTCTGGTCTTCATCCCTTCCCTGGGGGCTTTCGTAACCCCGCGGGTGCTGGGTGGCGGCAAAAAAATGATGCTTGGCAATCTGATTGAGTTGCAGTTTGGCGCCGGACGTAACTGGCCGCTTGGCGCTGCGCTCTCCATCACCCTGCTGAGCATCGTGATGATCGCCCTGTTGATATATGTGCGCACAACCCAACGTAATTCGAGTCCCCTGCAATGACGTCCACGATCAACAAGCACAAACCTTTTTCATTGAAAAGACAGCCGGGCTTCGGCGTCATCGCCATCCTCTGTTTTGTGATGCTGTATGCACCGATTATCACCCTGGTCGTTTATTCGTTTAACGCCGGCAAATATATCTCCATTTGGGAAGGATTCTCTTTGCAATGGTATGTTTCGGCCTGGAATAATGAAGCGGTGCAGGACGCAGCGGTTCGTTCACTTATTCTGGCCCTGCAGGCTTCGATCTATGCGACCATACTGGCAACCATGGCCGCGCTGGGGACAACCCGTACTCAGTCTTTTAAGGGGTTGACGGCGATCTACGTAATGATAAACCAGCCGTTGATGGTGCCGGAAATCGTCACCGCCGTGGCGCTGCTGACCCTGTTTGCAATTATCAAGACGGCGACGGGTATTCAGGGACTGATTTATTTGGTATTATCCCATACGGCCTTCTGCATTCCGTTTGCCTACCTGCCCATCCGGGCCAGGTTGGAGGGGATGGACCTGATGCTGGAAACGGCGGCGGCAGATCTGTACGCCACTCCCTGGAAAGCCTTCCGGCGCGTAACATTGCCGCTGCTTTGGCCGGGCATCATCGCCGGTGCGATGCTGGCATTTGTCATCTCATTAGATGACGTCGTGATAACTGAGTTCGTTAAATCATCCGGACAGGAAACCCTGCCGACCTATATGCTGGGCCAGCTTCGTCGAGTGATTTCGCCGGAAATAAACGCCATCTCAACCGTTTTGGTTAGCCTTTCGATATCGGTGGTGGGTCTGTTCTTTTTGGTCAACAAAAAATTTGGCAAATAGAGTGTTTGAGCATCGAGGAAGAGAAGATTTAAAATTTCCAGGCGGGTTCTCTTCCCAACTTTAATCCAAAAAAAGAAAGGAGGGTTGTATTTCGTTTTTTAACATTTTCTTACCCCCTCAAATAATATTCATACCAATATTACTTGAGGTACTATGAAGTTAAAATTTAACCATAAGAAAGGAGTATTCAGATGAATAAGAAAATGGTTTTTGCTGTTGTTGCAGCGACTGTGCTGGCCTTCTCAAGCATGGCACAGGCAGCCGGTGAATTAAACATGTACAACTGGGGGAACTATACCAACCCTGAACTAGTCAAGAAGTTTGAAGAAAAATACGACGTCAAGATGACGATTACCGACTATGACTCAAACTCGACGGCACTGGCAAAGGTTAAAGCCGGCGGGCACGGGTTCGATATGGTTGTCCCTTCCGCCACCTACGTACCAATTTTCATCAAAGAGGACCTGGCGCTTGAGGTTCGCCCGGACCAGATGGAAAACTTCAAGAATGTCGCCCCCGAATGGCGTAATCCATCCTGGGACCCCGGTCGCCACTACAGTGTTCCGTGGCAGTGGGGAACGGTCGGTATCGCCGTTGATACAGAGGTTTATAAGGGCGACATCAACACCGCTGCCATTGTTTTGGACCCGCCAAAGGAGCTTGCCGGCAAGATCAACATTGCGCCTGAAATGGGCGATGTTTTGGGGCTGGCATTGATGTATGTCGGCAGCGAGCCTTGCACGACCGATAAAGCGGCGCTGAAAAAGGCACGTGATGTATTGATGGCCGCCAAGCCGAAATGGGTGTCCATGGATTATGGCCTGGTAGAAAAAATGCCGCGCGGTGATTTTGCTGCCGCTTTCTACTGGAATGGCGCTGTCTTCCGGGCGCGTTTGGCCAAACCCTCGATCAAATTCGGTTACCCGCGTGAGGGCTATGGGTTATGGATGGATAGTGTCGTTGTGCTGAAAAGCGCTAAAAACGTCGAGAATGCCAAGCTGTTCATGAATTTTATCATGGAACCTGAAAATGCAGCCCTGATTTCCAGTTTTGCACGCTATGCCAACGGCATCAGCGGCTCTGAAAAGTTCATGCCGGAAGATATGAAAACCGCACCGGAGATTATTGTTCCTGACGAGTACAAGGATGCCGGCGTTTTTCTGCCGACGTGTTCCAAAGAGGCCAACGATTATTACACCGCCATCTGGACGGAATTGACCAAGTAATATCCCGGAGCTATGGAAATTGATATGATACGTTTACGGAAAACAGGAGGATCCGGTTGCCGGGTCCTCTGGTTTTATACTTTTCAGGTTTATCTGCTCTTTCTATGAGGACGATATGGATAGCTCTGTTACCCTCGCCAACTGGCGCACAACGCCGTATAGCTCGCAGTCTTTTCACAATGTAGACAAGCTCATCCCTGTTTCCCGGATTGAAGGTCCTGAACAGGCATGCCGGCTTGCGGCTGAATTGCAATCCCTCGAATCGCTGTTTTTTAAAGATCAGCACGGGCAGAAACGACAGCTTCCGGAAGTGCTCGATTCAACTGCCACCCGCGGGTTGGTCGTACTCCAGAAAGGGCGGCTGGTCGCTGAACGGTATAGCCAAGGTTATGATGGGACAACCCCTCATATTTTATTTTCGGTAAGCAAGTCCCTGACCGGCGCAATGGCAGGAATACTGGTTGATAAGGGAATGCTCGACCCGGAAAGCCCTGCAATCAAATATGTCCCGGAGGTCACAGGCTCGGCTTACGGCGAATGTACGATTCGACATGTGCTCGACATGACGGTCAGCAGTTCATTCTCCGAGGAATACCTCGACCAGTCAGGCGATTACATTCGATATCGCCGCGCCACGCTATGGGACCCGACCCTGCCCGGAAAAGATCCTGGCACCTTGCACGGCTTGTTGGCAACCCTGTCACGGGCGCCGGAACCACATGGAGAGGTGTTTAACTACCTTTCACCAAATTCAGATTTTCTTGGCTGGATCGTGGAGCGCGTTTCCGGCCGGGAGTTTAGCAGCTTGTTTTCAAGCCTGGTCTGGAAGCCGATGGGGGCCGAGGCCAATGCATATGTAACCGTCGATAGGGAAGGAGCGCCGCGCACGGCGGGAGGAATTTGTGTGCTTCCCCGTGACTTGGCTCGTTTTGGAGAGATGATGCGCCTGGGGGGCAAAGATATTCTACCTAGTTGGTGGGTGGAAGACATACGGCATAACGGTGACAGTGGCCCCTGGAAAAAAGGGGATATGGTCCATCTGTTTCCGAACGGTCGCTACCGCAGCAAGTGGTACCAGACCGGTCACGCGTCGGGGGCTTTCTGCGGTATTGGCATTCATGGGCAATGGCTGTGGATTGACCCCCGGAGAGAGGTTGTCATCGTCAAAGTGTCCGCCCAGGAAGAGCCGGTCAATGACGACACCGACATGTTGCTGGTTCTTGCTTTCGAGGCAATCGCCGAAGCAGTTAATCAGCGACCACAAGCAGAGCTGCGGGTATGAGGAAGGTCCCTCGAAGGGGCCGTGTCGCCATGCTCTGCTTGTGATCGCTGATTTTTAAAAGAATTTTGGTTTCATGTTACTTTTCTTCTGATAGCGTGTGTCATCACAATTTCTGATAAGCTTAATCTGAGTACGCTTTTATCCTATAGGAATGTTTTGATAAAAAGTTGCGCTGCTTGTTGCATATCAGAGCAAATCGTAAAAAATAAGTCAA
>JARFPZ010000001.1 GCA_029288035.1 Desulfosarcina sp. | reverse complement strand
TGCCTTCGAAATGTTTGCCGGCAGCTTCGGCATTCGGAAGATGGGTGCCCAAAACCATTAAACCCGACAATAACATCAAGCTGATTGATATAACGGCGACTTTTTTCATCATTTTATCCTCCTTTCTGGTTAATTGTTAGGGTGAACGATAAATCCCGATATTGCAGCATTTGGGTAAAAGATCCGTCGCGGAAGAAATCACCTCCTTTTCGCACACAGGAATTCGCTGGTTAATCCTTCAAGCAGAACCTTAGTAACTTTTTTTGAATTTTGTTGCAAAACATTTTCGCCACCAAGACACCAAAACGCAAACCTGGCTTGAGCGGTTATCAAACAGCCTTGCCTTCTGTCCTTGACCCCCTTGATGGCCATTTTTCCGGTTTATCCGGTTTATCCGGGTTAGGTTGAACTCCTTACGATTAAATGCGTCTTTAATACGATAAATTTGGGTATAAAATTTTCATAGTTGCTATTGATTTGCTCCATCAATAACTGCGCTGCAGTTTTTCCGATTTCATATGAGGGTTGTTCAACCGTTGTTAACGGAGGTTCAAGTAATGAAGTCATGTACGTGTTTGAAAAACCAGCTATAGCAATATCATCGGGAATCTTCATTCCATGCTCTTTAATCATCACAAAGGCACCGGTCGCAACCGGGTCATTAACGGCAAAAATTGCATCGGGCAATGTTTTGAGATGGAGCAATTTCTGAAACCCGACAATGCCATCGGTGTCGTCAAGCCCGCCGTAAACTACCATGGAATCGTCTAAAGGCAAATTTCCCTGCTGAAGTGCATCCGTGTAACCCTTTAAACGAAACTTGGAAATTGACAGGTTCTTGGGTCCGGCCAGGTGAGCAATGCGTTTGTATCCGGATTTGATCAAATGCTCGACAACGTCAAAGGCTCCCTTATAATCGTCGACAACCACTTTGCTGGCTTCGATATCATTGCTGACGCGGTCGAAGAAAACAATCGGCACTCCCCGTCGCTGCAATACTTTAAAATGATCCAGATTTTCAGTGCTCCGGGATAGAGAAACTAATAAACCGGCCACGCGGTGGGAGCCGAGGCTGCGGGTAACCAGAACTTCCCGGTCAGCGGTCTCATTCGACTGACACACGATGATGGTATATCCGGCTGCATAGGCAAGTTCTTCGATGCCGTTTATGACCGAAGCAAAGAATGGCTGCTTTATTTCGGGTACAATGACGCCGATGGTTTTTGTCTTTTTGGTTTGTAGGCTTTGGGCGATGGAATCCGGATGATAATCCAATTTGTTGGCCAGCGAAACCACCCGCTTTTTTGTCTTGGGACTGATATCGGGATGATCCCGTAAAGCCCGCGATACCGTCGAGGGTGAAAGCTTCAGTTCTCGTGCGAGATCTTTTATGGTTGCAGGAGCCATTTTTAAATATTGCTAATTGTAGCTCATTTTGTAAAAAATGTTTATCTGCTTCAAATCGGTTGCATTTCAACCGCTTCTTTCGCTGCAAGGTTTGTCGTTGTGATGGAGGTTGTCGACAGATACCGCTGCAAAAGAATGAAGACAAAAAGCAGTACCCCGATAACGATCATTGTCCACCACGAGCTTAATGTCCCCTGAAAAGTAATAAATGTCTGTATCAGCCCCAGGATCAAAACCCCTATCAGAGTGCCTTCCACATATCCCGCGCCCCCGGTGAGAAGGGTCCCGCCGATGACGACCGCGGCAATGACATCAAGCTCCAGGCCCACACAAGCCAGGGGATAACCAGATAGGGTGTAGAGGGAATAAACAATACCGGCCAGGGCACACAATGTCCCGTTCAAGGTGTAGATCAGGACCTTGGTTTTGCCTACCGGAAGACCCATTAGGATCGCCGATTGTTCATTGCCGCCGATGGCATATGTATTGCGTCCGAATCTAGTGAAATGAGATAAATATATTCCAATCAGCACCACGATAATAAACATGATGCCGGTCGCCGGCAACCAGGCCCTGAATCCCAGAGGGATTCCAAAATCAACGATGCGTTCGATAAACGGGTGTTTTATGGGAATGGCATCGAGACTGGTGAGAAATGCGAGTCCCCGGGCCAGAAACATTCCCACGAGCGTTACCAGAAAGGGGGGCAAATTAAAAAAATGGATAAGACATCCCATGGTGAAGCCGAACAGTGCACCGAACAGCAGCGCCAGAATAATAACCGGTACGGGGTGGATGTGATAGACATGGATCAATTTGGCCGTCAGCACACCGACAAATGCGATCACCGAGCCCACGGAAAGATCGATTCCGCCTGAAATGATGACGAAGGTCATACCGACGGCGATGACGCCGACAAAGGCATTATCGATAAAAAGGTTGGTGAAGACTCTCAGAGAAAAGAATCCGGAGTACATAAAGGATCCAATCGTATAAATGAGGAAGAATACCGCAATGGTTGCCAATATCGGAATAGTCTTTTGATTCAGCCGTATCTTCATGAACTCTTTGCCTTTAACTCCGCTAAACGATGTGTAAACACCTTCCGGAAATCTTCCGATTGAATGAGGGCGACGCAGATAATAACGACCGCCTTGAAAACCAGGGTGACTTCCGGTGCAATTCCGATGGTGAGGATCGTGGTGGTTAAACTCTGGATAATTAAGGTCCCGACAATCGATCCGATGAGCGTGAATCTCCCGCCCCACATGGTTCCGCCGATGATGACGGACGCAATAGCGTCCAACTCAAGAAGAAATCCGGCGTGGTTTGCATCGGCTGCCTTGATATCCGCACAGATAATCAAGCCGGCAATCCCCGAACACAATCCGGAAAACGTATAGACCGATACCTTGATTAGCCTTTCCTTGACGCCCATGAAGCGGCTGGCAACAGGGTTTGCGCCAACCGCCTCGATAAACATTCCCAGTGCAGTTTTGCGGGTGAGCAGATAGGTGACGGCACACATGAATATCACAATGGATATGGGAAAAGGCAGGCCGAAGAGAAAACCGCTTCCTATAAATTGAAACGGTTCATGGATGAAGACCACAATCTGGCCCTGGGTGATGAGCTGGGCAATTCCCCTGCCCGCGACCATCAGTATCAGCGTGGCGATAATCGGCTGAATGCCGACAATGGCCACCAGCAGGCCGTTCCAAAGCCCGGCCGCCATGGACACAAGCAGCGGGATGGAAACCACCATAAACAGCGGACGCAGTTCACCGTATTCCAGAACACCTTTGACGTAGTCCGGCCGGATGATGGTGGCAGCCAGGGCCCCGGAAATGGCGATGACGGCTCCCACGGAGAGATCGATCCCACCGGTGGCGAACACCAGCGTCATGCCGATGGTCAGCAGCATAACAGGTGCCCCTCGGTTGACAATGTCGATCAGACTGCCAAAAAGGTGGCCGTCCTTTACCTCCACGTTTAAGAAACCCGGTGTAAAAAAGAAGTTGAAAAGCAGTATCAGTCCCAACGCCACCAGAGGCCAGAGGAGCTTTTGAAAATTCTCGTTATTTATGCGTTGATTACTCACCCGACGTCCTCGCTGGCGATAATGTGCATTATGGTGCTGTCTTCTATCTGTTCCCCGGTTAATTCGGTAAGTTTCTTTCTGTCTCGCAGCACCGCCACCCGGTCGCTGCAGCGGATGACCTCTTCCAGCTCGGAAGAAATAAACAAAATGGCCATCCCTTCCTCTCGGCTCAGTGATGCAATCAGTTTTTCGATTTCCGCCTTGGCCCCCACATCGACACCACGGGTCGGTTCGTCTAGGATAAGAAACTCGGGATTGGAGGCCAGCCAGCGTGCGATGATCACTTTTTGTTGGTTCCCACCGCTCAGATTATTCATGATTTGTTCCGAACCGGGTGTTTTAATATCCAGTGCTTTAATATACTTATCAACAATCTCCTCCTGTTTCTTCCTCGGTATGGTCTTGAATATGCCGTCCCGTGCCTGAATGGCCAGGATGATATTCTCCCGCACGGTCAGATCGGAAATAATACCTTCGGTCTTGCGGTCCTCGGGGCACAACCCGAAAAAATAGCCGATGGCTTTTCGCGGTGAAGTGATTACCACTTCACTGCCGTTCAAACGTGTAATCCCTTTTTGCGGACGGTCAATACCAAAGAGCAGACGCGCGATTTCGGTTCTTCCCGAGCCCAGCAGACCGGCAAGACCGAGTACCTCGCCCTTGCGAATATCCAGGTCAAACGCAGAAATGGACCCTTTACGTTCCATGCCCCGAACCTGGTAGAAAACCTCTTTTTCACCACCGGGCTCTCCACTGTCTTCACCTTCGTTTTCACCCTCAAATTCCGTTACGTCGCGGCCCAGCATCTTGGCAATCAACTCAATCCGGGGAAGTTCTTCAGTCTGAAATTGACCGACAAGCTCCCCGTTTCTCAGCACTGTAATCCGGTCGGTAATCTCATAAGCCTGGTTGATAAAATGCGTTATGAAGAGAATCGCCATCCCTTCCTGTCTGAGTTTTCTCATGACGGAAAAAAGCTGTTCCACCTCGGCGGTGTCCAGACTGGATGTCGGCTCATCGAGAATCAGGACTTTGGCCGAGATGTCCAGGGCGCGGGTAATCGCAACGAGTTGCTGGATGGCGACTGAATAGGATGACACCGGCAGGGTCACATCGATGTCCAGATCAAGCTTCTTAATGGCTGTTTTGGCGCGTGTAGTGATGGCGCGCCAGTCAATACAGCCCAAACGCTTCGGTTCACGACCGATGTAAATGTTCTCTGCAACCGATAGCGCGGGGATAAGGTTAATTTCCTGATACACCGTGCTGACTCCGAATTTTGGAGCGTCCTCGGGCGAATTGAGTTCAAGCGGCTTACCGTCGAAAAATATCTGGCCCTCGTCCTTGTTATATAACCCGGTCAGCACTTTGATCAGGGTTGATTTACCGGCGCCGTTTTCACCCATCAACCCGTGGATCTCACCATGTTTAAGGTCAAGGTCGACGTTGATAAGAGCCTTGACCCCCGGGAAACTCTTGCTAAGACCTTTTATTTGAACGATAGTATCGGATTCAGTCATAGGGTGTCTCAAATCCGGCAAGAAGGTGGAAATTCCATGACAGTTGAAAAATTCCCAAACCCGTCACGTTCTACTCGACCCGCGAACTCCATGTTGCTCGTATGAAAAATTATGCAAGTATGGCCTTATGAAACTCTGCCTGGCCGAAACAGTGAGCAGATTAGTTTCTTCTACGATCAGACAGGACGCTCGCGGCCAGCTGCGCCGCTTAGACCCGGATTCTAAAAGTGCACTCACCTTTGGTCACACATTTCGGGTAAAAAGACCTGCGGAACGCAAAATGTGTGACCACAGGTAATTATAAAAGACTAATATTTACGTGTTGGCAATACTTCAGCCGCAACTTCCTGGGGGAAAACGCCTTCCTCGGTTACAATCCGCCGGGGAAGTTCTTTGCCGGCCATCAAATCCTGAACAGCTTGAAACAGCTGCGGCCCCAGCAAAGGACTGCATTCAACCGTAACATTCAATTTTCCTTCCAACATCGCCTCAAAGGCGCCCCGGACGGCGTCAATCGACACAATAATAATGTCTTTGCCCGGCTTGAGTCCATATTCCTCTATGGCCTGGATGGCGCCAATGGCCATGTCGTCATTATGTCCAAAGAGCACGTCAATTTTTTTGCCCTCAGCCTTCAAGAAGGCCTCCATCACCTCCTTGCCCTTAGACCGGGTAAAATCGCCGCTTTGGGACTTAATGATTTTAAAATTCGGATATTTTGCCAGGACTTCTTCGAACCCGTCTTTTCGATCAATGGCCGGAGCCGACCCCACGGTTCCCTGCAGCTCAACGATGTTGATTACATCCATCGATTTGTCGGGATTTTTAAGCCTCTCATAATTTTCCACAAGCCAATTGGCGGCCCGGCGGCCTTCTTCGACAAAGTCGGACCCCATAAAGGTGACCCACAGCGAGTCATCATCGGTGTCCACGGCCCTGTCACTGAGAATGACCGGAATTCCAGCCCTTTTGGCTTCTTTCAACACCGGCGTCCAGCCGGTCTCAACTACGGGAGAAAAGGCGATCACATCGACACCCTGGGCAATGAATGACCGGATCGCCTTAATCTGATTTTCCTGCTTCTGCTGTGCGTCGGAAAATTTCAGCACGATGTTCGGATGCTTTTTGGCCTCTGAAATAATCGATTCGGTATTCGCGACACGCCAGGCGCTTTCCGCTCCGATCTGTGAAAATCCGACGACGATTTCCTTATCTGCCGCATCCGAAGTCGGGCAAATCATTAGGACGCCAAAAATCAAAACCACAATCAATAAAACATTCATCATTACCAATTTTCGCATCAGACACCTCCTTGAAGAGCATTGAAAAATATGGGTTTTAAAACCCGGCCATGGCATAGGTCGATTCAACAAAACTATACCGCTTCCTACAAATCATAGGATCCTTGGAAAAATATTCAATAATGTTTCCCGAAATGGGGCACTTCTTTCTGATATCTTTAATATTTCTTGAATGCTCCGGTAGAGCATGTGAATCAATAGGAGGAGACAGGGTTGCTGCTGTGGTGATTTCTATTGGGGTAGTAGAAGCCATCTCATCACGTAAACCATTTGAATTATTAGTTAAAAAATGAAAATTCCGCGGCAGATAACAAGGATGCCACTTCCTCTAATGGCCATTTCGAAAACTGCCGCAAACGTTTGCGGTAACGTTTGAAATTATTAGAGCTAAATCGATCTATTTGTCAACAAAAAATTCAGAACTCCTGATGTGTCGTAAAATCTGATGCAACAGAAATGTCAGAAGTCGCGTCAGCAGTACTTATATGGGCGAATAGTTCTGAATTTTATTATTTATTTTTGATTTGACGTGGTGTTGGGCGGACGAGTATAATTGACGCTTTGGAGGATTTATCCCCTGAATGGGCGTTAATAAATTCGCAGCTGCAGATGTCGGCATCCTACCCTATTTTTTTTTCTTTTAGGCCGTCTGCGCCATAGACGTTTAGCGGACACGCAGACAGGGGTGTCCGCAGCGTTTTTTGCAAACATTTTGACCTGCATGGAGTTTTAAAAATGTATGACCGCGTCCATAATTTTAGCCGTGAAGAGTTAAACGCAATTCACGATGCCTCAATGCACCTTCTCGAAACTGTCGGCGTTCGATTTGACGACGATGAAGCCGTAAACCTTTTTAAATCAAATGGGTTCAAAATAGACGATAAAACGGTTTTCTTCACTGAAAAAAACATTCGTCGCGCCTTGGATACAACCCCACCGAATTTCAAGCTGGCTGCCCGGGATCCTGTCAAAAGCGTTGCGATCGGAGGAGATAATTTCGCCCTGGTTCCAGGATACGGCGCATCCTTTATTAGCTCAAATGGTGGTCTGCAGCGGGAAGCAACCTTGGCCGATTATCATAGATTTTGCCAACTGGTGCAGACCTCCGATGTTATCAATGTCAACGGATTCCTGATGGTATCACCGTGGGATTTACCGCCTAAAACCGCTCATTTGGAGATGCTTTATTCGAATATCATCTTTTGTGATAAGCCCTTTATGGGAAGTCCTCTATCCAGAGAAGCGGCACGGGATTGCATCAATCTGCTTGGCATCATCTGGGGCAGTTTGGAAACACTTAAAGAGATGACAATGACGGCATCATTGATTACGCCGCTATCGCCGTTTCAATATACCGCCGAAATGGCCGGCTCGATTATTGAGCTTGCGCGCTATAATCAGGCGTGTATCTTTGGCGCATTGGTAATGGCGGGTTCGTCCGGGCCGATAAGCCTGGCCGGGTTACTAGCTCAGCAGAATGCTGAAATTCTGGCCGGAGTGGCCTTAACCCAGCTGACAAACCCAGGTGCACCGGTAATCGTCGGCGGCACCTCCGCGATATTGGACATGCGCACCGGATGTCTGGCCATGGGATCGCCGGAGGTTGTTAGAATAACCGCCGCCACCATCCAAATGGCTAAATTTTATGATTTGCCCGCGCGTGCCGGCTGTTCCAATACGGATGCCCATTTGCCGGATGCCCAAGCCGGTTTCGAATCGGCCTTAACCCTAATGACGGCCATTCGAAATGGAACGAATTTTGTTTTACATGCCGCCGGTATCCTCGGATCATACAGTTCCATGAGTTTTGAGAAATTTATTATTGATGAAGAATTGTGCCGGATGGTCATCGAAACATTAAAGCCGATAAAAATAGACGAGGAATCCATTGATACCAACTTCATCAAGGAAGTGGGCATCGGCGGTGATTACCTGTCACAGACCAAAACCCTGGAACAATGCCGAACGGCTTTTTTTCTGCCAAATTTGGTGAACCGCAAAAGTTATAGCGGCTGGCAGGAAGACGGCCACAAACGCATCGATGAAAAAGCCGCTGAAGTTCTTGAGGATCGGGTATCGAGCTATATCAAACCGGATATCGATCCGCAGATCGATAAGGATCTGAGGGCTTATATTTCCAAAAATCAGCGATCATGAGCAAAGCTGGGGGTATGAGGAAAGCCCCTCTAAGAGGCCGGTGCCTTGCTGCTGGAGATCGCTGATTTTTATAAAGAATTTTTTGGCTTCGGATTCCTTTTTTCTGACACTGTGGGAGGTCATAGCTCTTGATAAGACGATTTTTGGAATGCTTTCATCTGACCTGTCTGTTTTGATAAGCCGGCGCGCTGCTCGTAAGACTGAGCATGACGCAAAAAAAAATCAACCAAAATTCTTTGGCCGCCGTAGCCAAGTCTATCAGCCTATCGCCTGTATCCGCCCATAACACACCTTCTTCGATAAAAAAACTTCTACCTGATGCCCCTTTGCATGGACTATCTGGGCTAATTGAATACACCGAGCATTTATGTGACAAGGTTAGCCCGTTGAGCCGTTTATTGGCGGACATAAAAGACTAATTTGTCTTTATTAAGCCTAGCAATTACGCCATGCGTGGTTCTCCTTCCCGCCTGGATGATGATAGTCTTACGATTCAGCGAGGCAGATGGAAACAGGCCGACGGCAAAACCGTCTTAACCTCTCTCGATTTAATCTCTTTTGGCATATCCGATTATCTCTGATCTGATCCAGAAAACCAGGTAGCTAATTAAAAATAAAGACATTTACTTTAGCGTTTAGATTCGTTATGAAAAATGGTTGTAAAGGGAACGGTGATGTATGAGCAGCATTGAAACATATAACCTCATCAAAGAGTGGGGACGTATTAGAGCGGTGGATGATGTTTCTTTCCACGTTCCTGAAGCCAGCCTGACGGTGTTGCTGGGACCTTCGGGATGCGGCAAATCGACGATCCTCCGGATGATTGCCGGATTGGAGGACGTGACATCCGGCCGCATTGCGATTGCCGGACAAGACGTCACTTACAAGGATGCTGCCAAACGGGGTGTTTCGATGGTCTTTCAATCCTACGCCTTGTTCCCGCATTTAAATGTGCGCGAAAATATTTTATTCGGTCTTAAGGTTCGAGGCGTTTCAGCGACTGAACGAAAAAAACGCTTGGCCGCGGTGACCGCCATGGTGGGGCTTGACGGGTTGCTCCATCGCAAGCCGGCCAAACTGTCGGGCGGGCAGCGGCAAAGAGTCGCTTTGGCGCGGTCGATCGTATCCCAACAGCCGGTTTGCCTGATGGACGAACCCTTGTCGAATCTGGATGCCAAGCTGCGAAACGAAATGCGCGAAGAGATCCGTACCCTGCAACAAAAACTCGGCCTCACCATGATCTATGTGACCCACGATCAAACGGAAGCCATGACCATGGCCGATCAGGTGGTGTTGCTACAAAGCGGACGTGTCGAACAAATCGCCCCACCCCACGAATTGTACGAACACCCGGCGACCGCGTTTTCCGCCCATTTTATAGGATCTCCGCCCATGAATATTGTACCGCTCGATCTGATCGATTATCGCACCGTACTGTCAGCGGCTGGTGGCCGACTGCCGGTTGCGGATGGAACCGCGGGGTGGTCCATTGGCATAAGGCCGGAAGAAATCAAATTGGATCAACCAGGGTTGCCGTCCAAGGTCGCTGCCGTTGATTTCCTGGGCGCAGAAACGGTGATCCGCCTGATGTATGGGGAACAAACCTTATTTGCCAGGGCCAACGGACGTGCCGTCCTCGCACCCGGTGATGAGGTGATGATTAGCTGGCCCCCCGACGCCGTGCACGTCTTCGATGAAAACGGCTTAAGACGGGGTAGTTAGGAGACAGCACTGCTCGCATCCATATGCTGTTGAAACTATTACTGTTTTGAAATGGATTCACCGCCCGCTTTGCTCGAGTCGCAGAGATCGCAGAGGGACTTTTCTTGGCAAACATAAAATAAATATTCTCTGTGCACTTTGCGACTTGCGGTGAATAAAATATCAAATCTAAATAGGAAATATCTAAACAATTATTGCATCATCCTTAACTTCAGTGATCCATTCGACTTATCTGATTCGGAACCTATCGTTCAGTGCCGCAATGGACAAAACCAAAACTCAAAAAAAGGAAGGAGGAAACCATGTTAAGCAAAATGAAATTTTTAGTTGTGGTGGTTGCCGTGGCAGTCTGCTGCCTTATGACATCAACGGCTCAGGCTGAAACCGAACTGACCATGTATTATCCGGTCGCCGTCGGAGGGCCCTTGACCAAAGTCGTGGACAGTATGGTCGTCGACTTCATGAAAGAAAATCCGGACATCAAAGTAAATGCCATCTATGCCGGTAACTACAACGATGCCCGTATCAAGGCATTGGCAGCACTCAAGAGCGGTAAGCCGGCTCAATTATCGGTCATGTTCTCCATCGATATTTACGAAATGATCGAGCAGGATGCCATCATCGCATTCGATGATATCGCAGAAACCCCGGAAGAAAAGGCCTGGCTGGATTCCTTCTATCCGACACTGATGGCAAACGGCCGAACGGGCGGCAAGACCTGGGGTATTCCCTTTCAGCGCTCAACCATCGTCATGTACTACAACAAGGATGCTTTTAAAGCCGCCGGTCTCGACCCGGAAAAGCCGCCGGAGAACTGGGATCAACTGGTCGCCGCCGGCCAAGCGCTTACCAAAGCCGATGGATCCCAATGGGGCGTGATGATCCCATCCACCGGTTACCCCTATTGGATGTTCGGTGCATTGACCATGCAAAACGACCAGGTGCTGATGAATGATGCCGGCAACGAAACCTACTTCGACAGTCCGGCTGTTGTCGAGGCACTGCAGTTCTGGCGGGATCTGGGTGCAAAGCACAAGATTATGCCTGAGGGCACGATCGAGTGGGGCACGTTGCGCCAAAATTTCCTCGAGGGCCAAACCGCCATCATGTGGCATTCCACCGGCAATCTGACGATCGTAAAAAACACGGCCAAATTTGACTTCGGTGTTGCCATGCTGCCGGCCAAAAAGCGGCGCGGCACACCAACCGGTGGCGGAAATTTTTATATCTTCAAACAAACCTCCGCCGAGGAACGCAAGGCCGCCATGCGGCTGATCAAATTCATGACCAGTCCGGAACGGTCGGCCGAGTGGTCGATGAAGACCGGATACATGGGCATCAGTCCGGCAGCTTATGAGACTGTCAAGCTGAAAGAGTATGTCAAGGGCTTCCCGTATGCCGCTGTGGCCCGGGACCAGCTTGAATATGCCACCGCCGAGTTGTCGACCTACCAGACCGGTCGCGTTCGTAAGGCTTTGGACGATGCCATTCAAGCTGCACTGACCGGCGCCAAAACCCCGGAAGTCGCCCTTAGAGAGGCCCAGGCCCTGTCCGATCGGTTGTTGAAGCAGTACAGATAAGTACCAAAAATGATCGTTTATAGGTTCAGGGTTCAAAGGTTAAATTGGATTGAAACGACATAATATATTGATCAAGAGCCAGAATACGCGACTTCATCCATTGGGTGAAAAGGCGATATTAACACATGAAGACGGAATCCCTTTGAAAGGAGCTGGTGGGAAGTTTTTCAACCCTGAACTTTGAACCCTGAACCGCTTAACCTTGGCGGTAATTAGTCATGACAAAAGAAAAAAGGGGCAATACCTCCCCTCTCTTTTTTCGGGCTTGATTCTAACATCGGCAACAGCTTATTCGTAGGTTGGGTTGAGCATCCCGATATCTTTTGTTGGGTTTCGTTCCTCTACCCAACCTACTTATTATCCATTTTTGTGCTATCAGCGAAACCCAACAAAATGGCCGAAGATAGAACCATCCCCCTTTTTTCTGTTTGCTACGCTATCTTAGGATACTAAGAAGATGTCGCGGAATTTTATGAGACATGTGTACGGGTGGCTGTTGTTGACACCGGCAGTTGTTCTGTTGATATCCTTTACCCATTATCCGACCGTCGCCACCATCATCGACAGTCTGTTTTCAAAAGGAACGGCCATCCGGCCGTCTCGTTTCGTTGGTTTGGCAAACTATGAAATGATGATTGAAGACCCTATTTTTTGGAAAGTCCTCATCAACAATGCCTGGTTTGCAGCCGGCACGATTCCGACGTCCATTATCCTGGCCATCATCATGGCGCTGTTGGTCAACCGGTCGCTGCCGGGCCGCTCGCTGGTCCGCATGGCCTACTTTACACCCACCATCCTGCCGATGATCGCGGTCGCCAATATATGGCTGTTCTTTTACTCGCCGGATATCGGTCTCATCGACCAAGTGGCGGGTTTTTTCGGGATCGCCGGGCACAATTGGCTGGGGGATCCAGCGACGGTGCTGCCGGCCATCATCGTGATGACGATCTGGAAAGAAGCCGGATTTTTCATGATCTTCTATCTCGCGGCGCTACAAAACATTCCCCCCGAATTGGAGGAAGCCGCCCGGCTGGAAGGTTCGACCCGCTGGTACTATTTTCGCAGGATTTTGTTCCCGCTGTTAATGCCCACCACCTTGTTCGTCATGATCAATGCGGTACTGAATTCTTTTAAACTGGTCGACCACTTATTTGTCCTCACCAAGGGGGGACCCGACAATGCCAGCAATCTGCTGCTTTACTATATTTTCGAAAACGCGTTTTCTTATTTTGACACCAATTACGCTGCCACCCTCACCGTCGTCCTTCTGGGCCTTCTGGCCGTCATGGCACTGATGCAGTTCTACTTCCTGGACAAACGGGTTCACTATCGATGAATACAGACCGACCATTATCATTTAACTTTCAAGGTGTGCTGGAGGTAGGTGCCGCCTGGTTTCTGGCCCTGCTCTGGATAGCACCCCTGGCTTACGCGTTTTGGGCGGCCTTCCATCCCGGCGAATATGCGGTTCATTTCGACATTTTCGCGCCGCTGACCCTCGCCAACTTTCGCGAAGCCCTTTCCCAGGCACCCTTTCTTCGTTATGCATTGAACACCTTTATCCTGGTTTCCACTATTCTAACCGCCCAGCTGGTGCTTTGCACACTGGCGGCGTATGCCTTTGCGCGGTACCGGTTCTTCGGCAGTGATATCGCCTTTGCCCTGGTTCTGGTCCAATTGATGATTACACCGGAAATCCTGATTGTTGAGAACTATGGCACCCTGGCCCGCTTCGAACTCATCGATACCATTCTCGGCATCGGTTTGCCCTACATGGCCAGTGCTTTTGGCATTTTCCTGCTGCGCCAGGCCTTTAAATCGACACCCAAAGAACTCGAAGAAGCCGCACGTCTGGAAGGCTGCGGCGTCTTCGGTGTCTTATGGCGGGTATATGTGCCCTTGGCGCGCCCGACCTATCTTGCCTATGGGCTGGTCTCCATCAGCCACCACTGGAACAATTTCCTGTGGCCCCTGGTCGTGACCAATTCGGTGGAAACCCGGCCCTTGACGGTTGGACTGGGTATCTTCGGCGCACCGGAATCCGGCGTGGACTGGTCGATTATCACCGCGGCCACCCTGATGTCCGTCGCCCCGCTGCTGATTGCCTTTCTGCTGTTTCAAAGACAATTTGTCCAGTCGTTTATGCACGCGGGGATTAAATAATACCTTGACATCCACCGACCTTTTTTGTAAAAAAGTTTCATATTTTAACTGTATCAAATATCGGATACTCACTCATGGAAAATTATCACTCAAGCAGATGTTATTTTAGGTATTATTTTTGGTCGTACCCATCTGCCTGGGGTGTACTCTGATCAATCCGACAAATAAAATTGAGCAAAAAACCGCGGGCATATTAAAACCTGCGGTTTTTTATTTTTCTCTTCTCGCATAAAGGGTAACCAGCGGAATTCAGGAAGCGTTTCCGAAAAGGAGAATAATAAAAAGTGTCCAAACCAAATATCATTTTAACAGGATTCATGGCGACGGGTAAAACCACCGTTGGCAAAATGCTGGCGGAGCAACTGAAATATGAGTTTGTTGACACGGACGACCTCATTGTCAAACGCTACGGTCAAACAGTCGCCGAGATTTTCCGTGAAAAAGGTGAAGCGGCCTTTCGCCGGATGGAATCTGAGATTGCGCAGGAGCTGGGTGAAAAAGAGGGATTTGTGGTATCCACCGGTGGTCGTTTGATGCTGGATCCAGCCAATGCAGCCGCCCTGAGCAGGCGGGGGAGAGTGTTTTGCCTGGTTGCAACACCGGAGGACATACTGCAACGCGTTGAAAGTGACACGCAGGTACGACGACCGTTGCTCGAAGTGTCCAATCCCATTGAGCGCATTGTTGATCTCATGCAGCAACGAGAAGATGACTATGGTCGTTTTCCGCAAATGGTGACGTCCCAAAAAACTCCGGACGAGGTCACCCGGAATATGGTCGGCATCTTCCAGGCCAATCCGGATTTGCGCCTGTCGATTACGGCCCCCGATGTTCGGTATGAATTCATTGTCGGCGGCGGGATTCTACCTTTTGTTTCTCAGTTGGCAGGCATTGGTGGTCCGGTTGCCATTATAACGGACAGCAACATCGGCCCACTGTACGCCGAAAGCTGCGGGCATACGGATGCAGTGGTATCAGTTCCACCCGGACAGCAGCATAAAACCTTGACGACTGTTCAATCTGTTTGCGAAGAGTTGGTGGAGAAGGGCTTTGACCGCAGTACAACCGTTATTGCGCTGGGCGGCTCCGTCATCAGCGGACTGGCTGGCTTTGTCGCTGCAACCTACATGCGCGGCATCGATATTGTGCAATGTCCCACCAGTCTTTTGGCGATGGCCGATACGAGCATCGGCGGCAAGGCCGGCATCAATCTGCCCCAGGGAAAAAATTTAATCGGTGCCTTCAAACAGCCCAAAGCGGTCATCGTTGATGTGGCCACCCTGCAAAGCCTATCTCCGCGAGAGTTTGCCTCCGGCATGGCGGAAGTCATCAAGCAAAGCCTGATCGGCGATCCGGATTTGTTTACCCGGATAGAAAACGGAACCTGGATACGCAAGGCCGGCGAACTCCAGCCACCGCTGGCAGAACTTCAAACCCTGGTAGCCCAAGCCATCCAGGTCAAAATCAACATTATTCAGGAGGACCCTTTTGATCGCGGCCGCCGGGCCGTTCTCAACCTGGGGCACACTTTCGCGCATGCCATCGAAATTGTCACCGAGCACGCCGTGCGCCACGGTGAAGCAGTTGCCATGGGGCTTGTGGCAGCTGCCAATTTATCGGCCCGCCTGGGCCACGGTACTACTGAGCTGCAAAACCGAATTGAATCCGCACTCGAATCCACAGCACTTCCCACCCGCATTCCGGCAGATGTGAATCCTCAGCGCCTGCTTAAAGTCATGGCCAGCGACAAGAAAAAGAAAGCCGGCCGCCTGCGGTTTGTCATGCTGCGCGATATTGGGGATGTTTT
>JARFPZ010000512.1 GCA_029288035.1 Desulfosarcina sp. | reverse complement strand
GGACAGGCCCTGCATCGTCTGCCAGGAAATTTGCCCGGTCAGTCCCAAAGCCATCACCACCCGTGAAATATTTAATAATATCAACACCGGTTCTACGCTGCTGGTAGCGAAGGCCGATACCTCCTATTTAGTATTTCAAACCTCGCAGCTTGAATCAGGCAAATACACTACCGGCGATTATTACTGCACCCTATCGCCATCTGCTGACTCTCGCCGGCGACGAATCATCAGCAACTGGGAGAGAGGCTTGAAGGTCGACAGTGAAATTCCCTTTGACCCGCCACCGTCATCGGGCAGCCGGGTTCAAATTCAGATACGGCTTCAGATACCGTATGTGGACCCCCAAAAATGCATCGGTTGCGGTATCTGCCAACATGAATGTCCGGTTCCCGGCAGGCGGGCAATCCGGGTGACGGCCGACGGAGAATCCCGCGACCGCAGCCATTCATTGCTGTTAGAAGGATAATTGAACTCGTAAAATGGAATTACCTAAATTCAGAACTACCGACGGGTCGTAAAATCTGATGCAGCACAAATGTCTGCGGTCGCGCCAACAATACTGGATTTCGGGCGAATCGTTCTGAATTTTTATTCTTTATTTTTTTCGGTTCTAGAACCAAAACAAAAGTTGTCGATACTAGCTTTTTATAGATGCCGTTGCATCTTGAATTTACATTTAATTTTTCTACAATTTTTGTAGATCCCTTTGATATCAGGACCTCCCGAGAAGTTTTTCCGACTGAGGTCAGGAGCCCTTAAATTTGGATAACGGAATGAAGGAACTAATAATTGATGAAACAATTCACTACGTTTCTCGCAGAACCTTTCTGAAAACCGCCGTCGGTGCAGCGTCAATACTCGGAGCTCCGGGAAATCCGGCAATGGCAGCCCAACCCCAAGCAATCGTGCCGACTCGCCCCTTTGGCAAAACCGGCATCGATGTACCCATTCTCTCCTTTGGGGGCAGTTTAAGTACCTCTCTGAGTACGTTGCTACTCAGACAGGCCGTCAAGTGGGGCGTCACCTACTGGGATACGGCCAATACTTACATGGGCGGCAGAAGTGAAAAGGGCATGGGAAAATATTTCGAAAAGTATCCTGCCGACCGCAAACGGATTTTTCTGGTTACGAAATCCCATGCCTGGACCACAGAGGGCATGAGCGAAGACCTTAATCTCTCTTTAGAACGCATGCAAACCGATTATATTGATCTCTATTTTATGCATTCCGTAAGCAGCAGCAGCGAACTGACGGCGGACAAAAAAGCTTGGGCCGAAAAGATGAAGACCGAAGGCAAAATCCGCCTCTTTGGCTTCAGTACCCATTCGAACATGGAAGAATGCATGCTGGCAGCATCCGGGCTGGGATGGATTGACGGCATTATGATGCGCTACAACTATCGACTGATGCACACCGATGATATGCGAAGCGCAATGGATAAATGTGCCCGAGCGGGAATCGGTCTGACGGCCATGAAAAGCCAGGGCGGCGGTCAGGTAAAAACCGATTCGGAGATCGAACTCAAATTGGCCGGACGATTTATGAATAAGGGCTTCACCGATGCCCAGGCCAAACTCAAAGCCGTTTGGGAGCATCCGAATATTGCCAGCATATGTACGGAAATGCCCAACATGACGCAGTTGATGGCAAACGTGGCGGCTGCGTTGAACCGGAGGAAACTTTCGGCCCGGGAGGTGAATCTGCTCCGGCAATACGCCAGGGAAACACGATCGGATTACTGCACAGGCTGTAGCGCCATCTGCGAATCGGCGGTCGACAGCGACATCCCCATTGGTGATGTCATGCGTTACCTCATGTACGCCCGCAGCTATGGGGATCGCCATCGGGCCAAGACGGGCTTTCAAACAATACCGGCGGACATTCGCAGTCGGATGCAAGGCCAAAATTACAACCAGGCTGAGCAAAGGTGCCCCCAAAATATAGCGATTGGCAGTCTTATGAGGGAAGCACTCAAAGAATTGGGATAAAAAAGGAGGAATATATTATGTCTGCTAAAAACAAATGCTGGTCCCGCCGGGACTTCATAAAGACCGCTGGAATAACCGGCGCCGGTTCACTGTTGGTTCCGGCGACGCACCTGGCCGAGGCCGCCGACAAAACGCTCCAGGTACCGACCCGCCCCTTCGGCAAAACCGGAGCGGAGGTATCCATTCTTTCACTGGGCGGCATGTTCAACATCGCCGCCAATCAAATGTTGATGAAACAGGCCATGAAATGGGGCGTAACGTACTGGGATACGGCGGATTGCTATCAAAGGGGCAGTGAAAAGGGCATCGGCAAATATTTCAATAAATATCCTGAAGATCGTCGCCGGGTTTTTCTGGTAACCAAATCCGATGCTCGGAGCCCCAAAGGCATGACAAAGCTTCTGGATCGATCTCTTGGAAAAATGCAAACCAACTATATTGATCTTTACTTTGTGCATGGAATCCGCAGTATTGATGAATTGGACGAGAACACCAAAGCCTGGGCTGAAAAAGCCAAAGCCGCCGGCAAGATCCGTTTTTTCGGTTTCAGCACACACAGCAACATGGAAGAATGTATGCTGGAAGCCGCCAAACTCGGCTGGATTGACGGTATAATGATGACTTACAACTACCGCCTGATGCATACCGACCGCATGAAGCGTGCTGTAGATGCCTGCGTCAAGGCGGGAATCGGGATGACCGCCATGAAAACCCAGGGCGGAGGATCGCTAAAGACGGATACGGATGCCGAGCTCAAAATGGCCGGACAGTTTCTGCAAAAAGGATTTACCGACGCCCAGGCCAAACTCATGGCAGTTTGGCAGAATCCAAATATTGCCAGTATCTGCTCGCAAATGCCGAACATGACCATTCTGATGGCCAACGCTGCTGCTGCCAAGGGCAAGACGCAACTCTCCGCCATTGATAGAAAATTATTACAGCAATACGCACAGGACACTCATGCGGATTATTGTGCCGGCTGCGCGGCTATTTGTGAGTCTGCCGTGACCGGTGATGCCCCGATCGGAAAAGTGATGCGGTATCTCATGTACAGCCGCAGCTATGGCGACCATGATCGTGCTTGCCGGCGTTTTAGAAATATTGCGCCCGGCATCCGGCAGCGGATAGCCGACCTAGACTATTCATTGGCCGAACAAAGATGTCCCCAAAAAATGCCGATTGGACGGCTCATGAGAGAGGCGGGTGAGGTATTGACATGAGAATTGAAAAAAAAGAACATCGAACATCAAACGCCCAACATCGAATATTGAATGAATAACCCATTAAAATAACAAGCCCTGAAATTATATTTTTGTGATTTTTGTGCCTTTTTGCGGCTATATCAATTTTGTAGTCGGATAAAACACACCGTCAAAACAAGGACCAAAAAGGTAGAAAATCCTAGTGCTAGAATTTCACGCCACATCAACTTCGATAATTGCCCGTTCTCAGGCCGGCATGCGGCGGTTGAAATGAAGCAGGCGTTACCAGAAGAATTATTATGGCCGTCAAATTCCAGGGCACGGCTGTCTGCGCTCGACTCGGCATCCGTGCCAAAGGCCAGGGGATCCACGATGATGCCGTTCTCGATCCCGTCGGCATCACCGAATCCCCCATCTCTGAGGCTCAGATATACCACTTTGCGATCAATGCCGAATGTAATATACGCGGAATAATCCACCCATTCAGCGCTAACGGGATCATACTTGTACCATTTACCGGGGTCGGCAGCCGCTCTGGAAAGATAGATGGTCACCATGGTATCATCACCGGGGGCATCGACCCGCAGTTTGAAGGAGAGCAATCCAAACTGGATAGCTGCGGGCGCACCCGTGACCTCAAGGGATAGAATCTCATCATCCGGGTCTTCGATTTCCAGGGATATCAAAGAATCCAGATTGTCGGCATCTCGGATACTAAGACCCAGTTGAAGGTGTCCTGTATCAATACATTTAATATCGTCCTGGTCCCCATCCATGATACCGTCTTGGTCGAGATCCAGCGTCGGGTCTGCTTCCTGATGGTCCGGGACACCATTGCCGTCAAGATCACAGTCCGAGAAATCTGTCGTAAATGCGGCGTCTGCAGACCAGTCCGAGATCCCGCCGCGGTCGTTGAAAAACCGCACCCGCCAAATATAATCCACGTCGGCCTCCAGGATCAGCTTCGGTACGGTTAACGAAGTGAGTGCAGATTCGCTTGTGATATCATAGACGCAGAAATCATCATCTGCTCTGAAAATCTGCCACTGGGATCCGGCGTGACGGCTGTCAGGATCCGGATCATAGAACACGTCGGTCCTCAGCTCCGGTGTCTGCGATACAATTTCCTCATCGGACGGCGCCAGAATAACGGGTGTATCCGGTTGAGAAGGATCTTCAAATGTTTTAGGATCGGTACCCATCAAATATTCGTTTAAATTGTTGATCCCATCACCGTCCGGATCTCCGGAAGCATCATCGATCAAAGGATCCAGGCCATGCTGAATTTCCCAGATATCCGGCATGCCATCATTGTCGTCGTCCAAATCGGCATTGTTGCCCAAGCCGTCGCCGTCGGTGTCGGTTGTCTCATTCGGATCAAAAGGGAAATCATCCTGGTCATCCGGCACACCGTCGCCATCGCTGTCTTCCGGTGGAGATATTGGTTTGGGGTTACGGCAAGTGTGGACCAGTTCCTCCGAATAGTCGCTTTCATTGCCGTCTCGATCATAAGCGGTGGCAGCCAGATAATACGTACCGCCGTCGTCAAGATCTACAACCGTGTACTCTGTGATATTACCCACATCGATGCTGTGGGAGTAATCGCCGCTGGCAATACCGTAGTAGATTTTGTAGCCGGCCAGATCCGGTTCGCTATTGGCATCCCATGCCAGGCTGAGCTCGGCACCATAGATTCCAAGCGGCATCAGGAGCAAAACGGAAATCAACGTGGCTAGTAAAAAAAAAATCTTGAGTAATGCGTATTTTGTCGATTGTAGGCGTTTGGTTTTTATGTTCAACGGCGGGCCCTTCAACTTATTTTGAAATATCTGCTATCAATTCATAAGCCACCGGCATCGTCTAAGTTTAGATCAATGATCTGTGCGCTCCCGGTAACGGTAGAACCTTTTCAATTCTCACCGGCTGAGCCGGTGGCTTATGAATTGAATTATCGGCTTTCAAGACACAATCTTGAGGATTTTATATTCACCCGACATGATCGTTTTTTTGGAGTAGTAATGTTCAAAGACAGGATTCACAGGGGTTTTTGGGAATTTGCGATGAAAGAAAAGATTTGGTATCAGGAGAAGTAGGTGCAGGTTTTGGACTGTGGCCATTCCAGTGACCCTTTACGAATTAAGGGTTCACGCAGGATAAGATCCGTTGAATCTTTGTTTATAGGACCTGCCACACCAATGCCGCGTCATGGAGAGGGGGAAAACGCGTGAGGCCAAGAGGCAATTTTGGATTGCGGCCTCCGGCCTCTCCGAGCTGAAGGCTCTATCTACGAGCCGGAAGCCGCGGGGGCCACAGGGGCCTACGCCCCAGAGGGATTTGTTGTATCGTTGCGCGCTATCTGTTTTTATTTAATTGACAGAATACCTTAAATCCAAAATATAGGAGGAATAAAAGTGGGATCAATTGTTGAAAGAAACATTGCGATAGAACGTATGATTTTCGCCACCTTAGCCAAATCTGTGAATGTTTACAATTCCGAAAAGCCGAATTATGGGACTGTATACCCCAACGTTGCAAACGTCGGAGGGCTTCAGATTCAAGGCGTCAAGGGTGAAGTCGTAGTTCTTTACTTCGAGCCCTTGACAACACAGAAGCTGAAGTCCTCCGGCGTTCCCGAAGGGTAAATAACAGGGCAATATAGACTTTATCCTTCTTGTCCTGTCGTAGATCGAGGAGCGAAGTCAGATGAATTCACCACGAGTAGTTTCCAAAAAATCTTGCTATTTCCAAGATATTTTCAATAATAACAAAGTATTAGATATTTTTTGCCCTGTTATTTATGCAACTAAGGGGTATAGATAGCCCGCATGGTTTCAATCTCCGATCGGATCGCGTTCTGCAGCGTTTCAGGTGCCAATACCTTGGCTTTTGCACCCCACTTCAACACCCAGAATTTAATCTCCTTTGTGCCGGCCACCTCTGCTTCAAAAATGATGGAACCATCTTTTTGCGTCTCAAATTCCTGGGTGTCATGCCAGGTCTTTTCCCGGATGTACTCGGCGATGTCAGCCGCAAACCAGATCCGGACCCTGACGGGTTTTCCATGAAACACGCCGAAGCTGGATTTCATAAAATCATCTAAATTGAAATCCTCCGATATTTCAAAAGTCTCATCAGTAAGCTGGATATTTTTTATGCGGTCCAGGGCAAAGATACGGACATCATCCCGCATCCCGCAGTTGCCGATCAGATAAAAAGTGCCGTCAAAAAACCAGATTTTATAGGGTGCCACTTTTCGCCGCGTCTCCTTTTTGCGGCTCATGGTGTAATACACAATTTCGATAATTTTTTTTTGTATCGCCGCGTCACTAAGCCTGCCAATTAAATCCTTTAATTGACCGTACTGTTTGTAAGGTTCTGCCTTTACTTCGAGGCTTTTTTCGATCTGTTTAAGATATTCGAGGTACGCCGGCGGCAAAGTGATCTTTATCTTCTCAAACAAAGATTCCAGAGAATCGTACAGCACGGTATCTTTTAATACCACCATCATCCCCCGGCTGAAATAAAGCGCCATCAGTTCCGTGAGGTTGAAGGGTATGGGAATATTGTGTTTGGCCGTTTCAAGAATAGACCACATACTTTTACCTTCGACGATACTTGTATAAACCGGGAATCCGGCCGCCTGCAATGCCTCAAGATCCCGATACACTGTCCGCGTGTGGCATTCGAGGTCTTCTGCTAAATCGTAAACAGACTTACCCAGCCGGGAGGTTATTAATGACTGGATTATTCTCCACTGTCTTGCCAGCTGATCACCGCGCGCCATGGCGATACTCCTTTTTGGCTATTTTGTATCCATTTATCAATTCACGAGGAAGGACGAAAGGTTTTTCTTTTGTTTTGTATCCCAAATAAAAAAATTAAAAAAATTTTTAAGCTGTGACCGTATCTGT
>JARFPZ010000553.1 GCA_029288035.1 Desulfosarcina sp. | reverse complement strand
GATCAGATTAAAATACTCAGACCAATTGAGTCTTTTTATATTCCTTGCCCAGGGCGTCGGAAGTCCAGATAGCATCCTCTACCATTTCCGGGAAAACCGGAAACCAGGTCGCATGAATAGTCTCCTCCTCCGCACATGCTGCTTCTGCAACTTTCCTGATATCCTCGCGTGTTGGGTTGGTAATATGCAAATCATCCAGACACACAGGCAAACCAATACTCAAACAGAATTCCATGACGTCCTTGATATCCGTTGACGGACGTCCTTCAAAAACCAATTGGACAATGGTGCCGAACGCCACTTTTTGGCCGTGATACGTTTTGGAAGATTCTTTTAGAACTGTAAAACCATTGTGGATTGAGTGGGCAGCAGCCAAGCCACCGCTTTCAAAACCCAAGCCGCTTAGCAGCGTATTGGCTTCAACAATGGCTTCTACTGAAGGTGTTACCGCATTTTGTTCGACCGCCAGCTTGGCCAAGAGACCATGTTCCAGGAGGATGTCATAGCAGAGCCTTGCGAGCGCTATGGCAGTAAGGGTTGGGGGAAACTCGCCGGTGAGCACATTGGGTTTGTTGCTCTTGACACAGGTGTCGGCTTCCCAATAGGTAGCCAATGCGTCTCCCATACCTGAAACCAGTAAATCGGTTGGCGCATGGGCAATGATGGCCGTATCCACCAAAACACAATCTGGATTTCTGGCCAATACGATCTCTCGTTCAAAGACGCCATCATCAGAATAAATGACGGCCTCACCGGAGCACGGCGCATCTGTTGCCGCCGTGGTGGGAACCACAATTATGGGTATCTTCATCTCATGAGACACCGATTTGCCCGTATCAATCACCTTTCCGCCGCCAGCCGCAATGACAAAATCGATGCCCTGGTCTTTGCAAACATTCACCAAACGGTTGATCTCTCGGTCTGCGCATTCGCCACCGAAAAGCTCTTGATGGCAGGCAAGGTTTTTTTCATGTAAGCAGGTTTGAATGGTTTCTTTGCAATTCGATAAGGCAGTTTCGCCCCCCACCAACAAAGCTTTTTTCCCAAGAGTTTCAGCATACTTGCCTATTGATGCGATTGCGCCGGCGCCCTGGACGTATTTACTCGGTGCAAGAAATATTCGGCTCATTTGATACCTCCGTTAAACATAAAACCGGATGATTAGGTTAAATTAAGATTTTTTCCAAGACTACCAGGGTATGCTAATTCGTGGATTCCCGGCTGTGTGCTGGAAGCCATTGTTGAAATTGCCACGGGTAAGCCGGATATGCCCCAGGCGGAATTTAGCCGGGCAGCCAAAAAACTCAATTTCTTTGCTCATCTTGCAAGTCAAACATCTCCCGAAAAAAATTTTCAGCCGGGCTCTATGCTGCAATGAACGATCAGAGAAGTGTCAGCCTGTCACCGATTTCCTGAAGCAGTTTCTCAGTGTTCGCTGAACTTGCAGGCATAATAGGCGGCCGGACATTGCGCCATCTCGGTTCTCCCCGTTTTACGGCTAGCATTCCTTTCATTGCAGGAATGGGTCCATACCCCTCCACAGTCTTTCGAAAGCCCACCATCTCGTTGTTTATCTTGTCAAGGTCATCAGTCTGTGCACCGGTGGCAACGTCGTATACACACCGGATAGCGGCCGGGTTGACATTACAGGTCGCTGAAATACATCCCATCCCCCCGTGCTCAATGCCTTCTTTAAGAAAAAGCTCCGATCCTGGAAAAACGGCAACACTCGGGGCGGCATCAATAACGGCTTTTGTATTTTCAAAGTCGCCGGAGCTATCTTTGTAGGCCACAAAAATATCAGGAAAATCTCCGGCCAGGCGTCCGGCCAGTGATGGCGAGAAACCAATTCCCGCCAGGGGCGGAATATGGTACATGCAGATCCTGAGATCAGGCAAATTAACCGTCTCAATCAACCGCACGAAGTATGCATAGAGCCCGTCGTCGCTTGCATTTTTATAAAAAAACGGAGGCAGGGTCATTACCGCCCGGCATCCTTTTTCGATTGCATGGCGGCAGAGGGTTACCGTATCATCGAGGTTGCAGAGACCGGCTCCAGGCATCAATACCGCCGGATCGATTCCATTGTTAACCATCTCATCCACTGCGGCCATTCGTTCTGTGACGGTCATGCTGAGCGCCTCGCCGGTAGTGCCGAAGGGCGCTATAAAATGAATCCCCTGCTCCAGTAACCATTTCGCATGACTGATGTACAAATCAGGCGCAAAACTTAGGTCGTCATTAAAGGGCGTTAATATCGGGGTCATTACGCCGGTCATCTTGTTCTTTTTCATGTCTGTCATATCCTTTTTCCGGATTTAAATTGGTGTAAAAAAAACTAGTCTTAAACAGTGAACCCCTTATTAACATTTTATTCAGCTTACTTTCCGGTCCACGATTTCTTGGAATTCTTCAGGTGTCAGTAAGGCTCGCTTCTCGGTTCCCCTTTCTTTAACTTCCCCCAGGATTTCCGCAACCGTTTCATCACTGACATTTTGGATACCCATTTTTTCAAGTGCATAGGTAATCGAGGCCTTACCGCTTTTTTTACCGAGCACCACCTCGCCTTCACGACCGAAGAATTGCGGGGCGGTGGCAAACATGGACAGCGGCTTTTTCATGACCATATCAACACCGATACCGGATTCGCGGGTATAATTCCCGGTGCCGATAATCGGTTTGTTGGTGGCAGGTGTCACCCCGGAAAGTTCTTCAGCCAACTTGCAAAGAGACAAGATTTCTTCAAACTTGTAATTTGTATCGTAGCCAAGCAGGACCTGGAGGCCGACCATGAGCTCTTCCAGGGCAGCATTGCCGGTTCTCTCCCCCAGCCCGTTGATACACGAATGGACCACCTCGGCACCGGCCGTCACCGCAGCCAGTTCCGTGGCAACGCCCATGCCGAAGTCATTATGGGTATGAATCTCCACCGGCAAGCCGGTCAGCGCTTTTACCTTTCTGACTATATGTTTAATGGCCTCAGGCAAGGCACATCCCATCGTATCTACCACACCAATCGAGTTTGGCGGCGAATCCGTCATAATCCGGGTTAAAAGGTTGGTCAAGTCTTCATCCCTGGCACGGGTCGGGTCATAGGGGAAGTAGACCGCATAAAGATTTTTTTCGCGCGCATAATTGATGCTGTCAACACTCTTGCGCAGCACATCTTCCCAGGTCCAGCCGAACTGGTCCTTTAATTTGGGATAACCGATGGGGATTTCAATGATAACCCCGTCAGCCCCGCAGTCGATCGCTTTGTCGATATCGACGGGAAGTGCGCGGGCAAAGGTAAATATTTTTGCTTTCAACCCGAGCTTGCTGATGGCCTTGATGGCCTCAAAATCTTCATTGGAA
>JARFPZ010000534.1 GCA_029288035.1 Desulfosarcina sp. | reverse complement strand
ATTGATGACCGCGGGAGTCTCATCGGTGAGATTGATATGATGGGAGGCCTCAGTACGCATTTAAGTGATCCGATTGCATTTAATCTCGAAGATCCATATTTTGTCGCATTTTCTCAATTTTGGACGGCAAGCGAGCCGTTCGTGAAAACGATTCAGGACGCAAAACAAATTGCGGTGCCCGACAAAAATTTTTATGTGGATCTCGGCTGCGCCCATCGGCAGCAAATATTAATGAAAAAGACTGCCGGAAAAATTGCCTTAATCGGAGACTGTGGGGCTGGCACCCTGGCATTTTACGTTTCGCTAAGAGGCATGCAAAACGCCATGCTTGATTTAATCGAAAATCCCATACTCGTTCACCGGGTCATGGAAAAAGGCGTGGCCGCCGCCATCGAGAAGGGGAAGTTCAACGTCGATCTTGGTATCAAAATACTGCGGATCAATGACTCGGTTGCCAGTATGTCGCTTATCTCGCCCCAACATTGGCGTGAGTTTATCTTCCCTCACATAAAAACCATCTGTGACGAGCTGCATGCCTATGCCTCTGATGTGAAAATTTACTGTCACATTTGCGGCAATGTTTTACCGGTTGCCGAAGACCTCGTGGCGACCGGCCTGGACTGCATCGGTCCGCTCGATCCCCTGGGGGGATTTTCACCGGCCGATATCAGAGCGCGGATTGGAAACGCCATTGCCCTGATGGGCGGGGTGAATACGTTGTCATTTGTCGATGACGCCCCCGAAAAAATAACTAAAGAGGCACGACAATGCATTCAGCAGGCAGGATTGCATGGAGGATATGTTTTGAGCTCCGGCTGTGTGGTGCCGCCCAGTTCGCGTATCGAAAATTTAAGAGCCTTGCGGACGGCTGCGGAGACATACGGAATATATAAAAACGGTAAATTGGTATCACCAACATGATCGTAGATTCTACCAAAAAGGAATTATGAAAAATAAAGTTTCTCAAAATCAGTCATCGCCAACCCAAGAACCCAGCGGCGCTGTCAAATCCGTGTATCGCGCCATTAAAATATTGGAAACATTCAATGCCGATGAGGGCATGACGGTCACTGAAATCAGCAAACGTCTTTGCTTCCCGAAAAGCAGCGTCCATCAGATCCTGAACACGTTGACCAGTGAAAACATTCTAAAAAAAAATCCGGTAACCAATCGATATTTTTTGGGGGTTAAACTGTTTATTCTGGGAGATAAGGCCCGGGCCAATCTGGAGGTCCGTAAGGTGGCGGAGCCGCTGCTGAAAGCGCTGAAAGAGAAATTTGACGAAACCGTCCACCTGACGGTGCTCGACAATGATGAGGTGCTTTATGTCGAATGTTTTGAATCCAGCAAGCTTTTACGCCCGTTTCAAATTATCGGATACCGGGCCCCGCTACACTGTACGGCGGTCGGTAAGGCCATGATGGCATTCATGAACGAACAGGATATCGATCGCGTGATTCGAACCAAGGGCCTGAAGCGCTTCACTAAAAACACCTTAACCGATGAAAAGCGTCTAATGAAGGATCTCATTACCGTTGTTGCCCGCGGGTATTCGGTAGACAACGTCGAGCACGAACAAGGTGTGCGCTGTATCGGAGCCCCGATTCGAAATCACGAGGGTCAGGTGTTTGCTGCCGTCAGCGTTACTTGGCCTTCCCAGAGGCTTCAGTTGAGTCGGATTCCAAAATTTGCTAAGACGGTGATTGCCACAGCCAATGAGATTTCCCAACGCCTGGGCTATCGGATGACCTGAAAATGCCGGTATTACAGCTTCGACATCATATTCCAATGGGCGGTACGGGAAGCCGTGAGCTTGCCGACGGGACCGAATCCCCCATGCGGGTATCTTTGGGCTTTGAACCCGCCTGGTATCATCGATGCTGCGAGGTGGATTTTTCAGAGCGCTGGCACACAGATCCGGTTTATCGCTATGAGTGTCTCAAGAAAATGAAAGCAGAACTCGCGAAGCGCTTTCCCATGGTCGACTATTGGGATAATACCAATCAAGAAGACCTTGCGACGGTATCGGGGTGCTATGGCATTTACGTCATACCGGCGGTGTTCGGGTTTTCATTGCGCTACGCGGCGGATCGATGGCCCCTGCTTGAACCCGGCCGGCACTTGTCTATCGACGAGGTGGAGAGGCTGGATGCTAAAACACTTATAGAGGGGCCTTTTGTCGAAGAACTATTTAATCAGATGGAAATCATTGCAGCGCACTGGGGTAAGATCCACGGGTATCTTCATTTTCAGGGGGTCTTAAACAATGCCTTTCACCTGCGGGGTCAGGAGATTTTCCTCGACATGCTCGAACGACCCGAACTCACCCATCATTTTTTCGGCATCATCTGTGACGTCATGATTGAGCTCGCCTGCAAGGTGCAGGCCAGACAGCGCCAAACCGGATTTGCCATTGACTTTCTAACGGTCAGCAACTGTACCGTTAACATGATATCTCCTGAGATGTATCGTGAGTTTGTCTTCCCTTACGATAGAAAGATCGCGCAACGATTTGAGCGCTTCGGCGTCCACACCTGCAACTGGAATATCGATCCGTACATTGATGCTTTTCATGAACTCCCCCGGCTCGGTTATCTCGATATGGGAATGGACTCCAATCTGCCAAGGGTCAAAGAAACCTTTCCGGACGCCCGTCGGGCAGTTATGTATTGGCCCACTAAACTGGTCGACGCACCCCTATCAGAGATTCAGGAGGATATGGCCAAGGTTTACCGCGAACTAGCACCCTGTGACGTGGCCATGGCCGATATGCAGGCCGCAACTCCCGATGCACGGGTGATCGAATTTCTGGACATCTGCCGTGCATTGGCATCAGGCGGCGTCACCGAAGAATCAACCTCAACAAAGAATGTGTAAGGAGGTGATGACTTTATTTAATTTGTTGAAGGGGACGTCATCAATGCACGAAAAGATGACGTTGGAACATGAACCTAATAAATGAAATCTCTCCACGGCAAGCCGCGGAGTATCATGTTTTTAGGATTTAACTCATTTTTATCGCAGCAAGCTGCAGGGAATTAAACCTAGGAGAGATTAAAGAGGAGGATTCACCATGAAGCGGTTTAACATTGTCATCGGTATTTTGGTTTTAGGGTTGTTTTTCAGTACCAGCATGGGTTTGGCGCAAGACAAAACCTATACGCTGCAATTTACCACCGTGGCCGCACCGACCCAACCCATCGTCAAAGGCATGGAAAAATTTGCCGAAGTTGTCGACAAGCTGAGCGGCGGGAAGATAAAGGTCAAAATCTTCCATTCGGGATCGCTGGCGGATCAAAAGACCAGCCTGCTGGGAATTATGAAAGGAACTATCGAGATGTCCATCGATGCCAGTGCATCGTGGTTCGCCGATATTGCGGATTATCCGGAAATCGGTGTCCTGGAGGTTGCCTATGCCTACCGCGATATTGATCACATGTACCGGGTGCTTTTGGGGCCCATCGGTCAGCAGTACTGGGACAAGCTGGCTGAGAAGTCCGGCTTGCGTGTCTTGGATGTCTGGTACCTTGGCACGCGGCAGCTTAATTTTGTCGAAAAAGTGGGTGTCGTCAAAAAACCCGAGGATCTTGATGGGGTCAAATTACGGATGCCGAACGCCGAGGCCTGGCTGGATGTCGGTAAAGCACTCGGCGCAAAACCGACACCACTGGGTTTCGGTGAAGTCTATATGGGTCTAAAGACCGGCACCATAGAAGGGCAGGACAATCCGCTGCCAACGGATTTTGCCCAAAAATGGTATGAGGTCACCAAGTATATCGTCCTCACAGATCACATGATCGGTTATGTCACCCCGACGATCAACGAAAAACTCTGGCAGGAAATGCCGCCGGAGTACAAAGCCCATATCATGAACGCCCTGCGCACGGCCCGCAGCTATTCAAACTTTCTGATTCAGGATCAGGAAGCCGATTTGCTGGGCCGTTTTCAAAGCGAGTTCGGGATGGAAGTCGTGATACCGGACAAAAAAGCGTTTATGGACAACGCCCAGACCTACTACAGCGATGAAAAATTCGATAAACGCTGGGGTAAAGGCATGTACTCCAAAATTCAAAATGTGAAATAGCGCTTCGGCGCAACTGTTGTACTTAACTAAATTCAGAGCGCTGTGGGAGCGGCTTCCAGCCGCGATGACCCGTGGCAATGAGATTCTGACTCAATATTCGCGGCTGGAAGCCGCTCCCACCAGGAAATAATCACATTAATTTGGTTTCGCCGGATGACCGCATCATGAAACATATCTTGGAAAAGATATTCAATTTTTTCGAAATTCACCTGGCCTGCGGGATTTACATTCTGATGTTGTCGGCGGTGGCCGTCCAGGTATTTTCTCGTTACGTTCTGAATACCCCCATCCCTAAGTTGTTCGAACTGTCCATCTATTCCTTTATTTGGACGATTTACCTGGGGGCCGCCCTGGCCAAACGCTATAACCAGCATATCCGATTCGACATATTTTACCGCCGTCTGCCGGCACGGGGGCAATTGCTGATCGACATTTTCTTTGATTTGCTGCTCGTTGTGGTGATGTTGATCCTGCTGGTCCCCAGCGTGGACTACACATTGTGGAATTATCGCATCAAGGCATCCGCCTTGAGAATTCCCTGGACCTATTTGTTGATGTGCTTTCCGCTTTTTATCGGGTTGACGGTACTGCACTGCATCATCGATATCGTCACCAACATTCGACGGTTTATCGGAAAGACATCCGAGAGTAAGGAGGTGCTGCCGTGGCTGTAGCCGTTTGGCTGGCAACCTTTCTGATTATATTTGCCTGCGGCTATCCGGTGGCCTTCGGTATGTTTATCAGTGCCGTTTTATATCTGCTGATTGCCGGTGTCGACCTTTCCACCGTCATGAACACCATGGTGATCCAGTATGAAAACCAGTTTATTTTAATGGCAGTGCCGCTGTTTATTTTTACCGCCAAGGTCATGAACGCCGGTAAATTGACTGACCGGCTATTTGATTTTGCTAAAATCTTAGTGGGGCCTCTGCGCGGTGGTCTGGGCCATGTCAACATTGTTTCCAGCATTATTTTTGCCGGGATGTCCGGATCTGAAATTGCTGATGTCGCTGGATTGGGCACGGTTGAAATCAAGGCCATGAAAGATGCCGGTTATGACGGCCCTTTTGCCTGTGCCGTGACCTGTGCCTCGGCTACCATTGGCCCGATTATCCCGCCAAGCATTCCCATGATCATCTATTCGATGCTTTCGGGCGCATCGGTGGGGTATTTGTTTCTGGGCGGTGTGATTCCCGGATTCATTCTGGCCCTGGTTCTCATGATTCTGGTGTATATCCTGGCCGGCATCCGCAACTATCCAACCGGCCGCTGGCTGCCTGGAAAAGAGTTCGTCAAAATACTCCTCCGTTCTTTCTTTATTTTGATGGCCCCGGTCATACTCCTGGGCGGCATCTATGGCGGCATCTTCACTCCTACCGAAGCGGCCGGCGTCGTTGGGGTTTACGTTCTGATTTTGTCGTCATTTGTCTACCGAACATTGGGTTTGAAGGCGTTGTACAAGGTATTTATCGAAACCTTGGTGAGCAGCGGGTTTGTCAGCTTTATCGTGGCCTGTGCCTTTCTTTTCGGTTACGTGGTGGCCCGCGAGGAAATACCGGCCCTGATTACGCAAACGTTCATCGGCCTGGGTCTCATGAAGAGCCAGATGACCGTTTTGCTCTCTTTGAATGTCTTGTTTCTCATTCTGGGCTGTTTCATCGACGTGTCGAGTATTTTACTCATCATCGTACCCTTGGTGCTGCCGCTGGTTACCGAAGCCGGCATCGATCTGGTTCATTTCGGGGTGGTGACGGTTTTCAATCTGATGATCGCCCTGGATACGCCGCCCTTCGGACCAACCGCTTTTATTACCAGCGGCATCAGCGGAACCCCCCTGAGCCAGGTCATGAGAGAGATGCTCATTTTTATTGCGTTTGAGTTGTTGGCATTAGCCATTATTACTTATTTTCCGGATACGGTCCTGTGGATTCCGCGACTGGCGGGATATCAAGGTTGAGCCTGGATAAACATGAAAAAGGATTGGATTCTATTTATAGGCGGCGCCATTGGCAGCGAGCGTCCAGTCTGATTAAAAAAGAAATTTTACGAAATAAAATTCTTTCTTTGACAGGATCAACAAGATGGACAGGATATGGCTATACGAGAACAAATAATCCAGTTAATCCAGTAAATCCTGTCTAAATAAATGTAGTTTCATAAGAGCGCACAAGCCGTACCATAAAAAAGAGGAATTTAAAGGATGATAGAAAAAGAAAGTTGGCGTATGACAGACCTTAGCCAAAAATTGCACGGGATAATCGTTCCGCTTGTGACCCCGTTTACGGCCGATGGGCGTGTCGATGAAAAGAGCCTTCGTGCCCTGGCGAATCACGTCGTTGACGGTGGCGTAAACGGCATCTTTGTTATGGGGACAACCGGCGAATTCCAATACCT
>JARFPZ010000441.1 GCA_029288035.1 Desulfosarcina sp. | reverse complement strand
CGGGATTCTTTTTGAGAGCTTCAGTCGCATGGTAGTTAGCCTCCTTGTCCTCACCAAGCCTTATGTAATTTTGAGCCAAGATCAAATGCTGCCAAAATGTATCAGTGCCGCCACGACTTTCTATTAGTTTAAGATGCTTTTTGGCAATATCTATGGCCTTCTGGTGTTGCCCCAAATAGTAATATGAATATTCTAAACTGTATAAATACCAATCAGGATAATATGGATGTAAGCGGATGGCCTTTTCGGTCATCCTAATCGAATCCTCGAACCTTCTAGCAAATCGATAAATCATCCCCACGTTCGCATGATTTTCTGCGCTGTTGGGACCGAGCGAAAGAGATTTTTCACCTTCTTCAATCGCCTTGTCATATTCTTTTTGCCATAAGTGGGTATGGGCGAACAAAATATGAACATCGGGATCCGAGTCATCAAGGAGCACGGATTTTTGAGCACACTCAACCATCTTCTTAAATGACTCATCGCGTGAGCTGTGCCAATCATAACGGGTGTCAATAAAATAAGTGAAGCCCAACATTGTCCATGCCCATGCATAATCGGGGTCTACTTCTATTGCACGCTGAAATAGTTCTCGTGCCCTTGCATTGTCCTCTTCCGTGTAATGGTGCCAATAGCTGTAGCCTCTTACGGCGAGCCCCCAAGCTTCCAGATTATCGGTCGATCTGTGTCGCAATCGGGCCTGTTCACCATCCGTAAGCTTTACCTGAAGTGACGAAACAATCGCCAAAGTTATCTCATCCTGAACAGCAAAGAGGTCTTCAAGAACACGGTCATACTGCTCTGCCCATAAATGATGCCCCGTGGTTGCATCTACCAGCTGACCCGTAATCCGAAGCCGATTCCTTGCTTTCTGAATACTTCCTTCCAATACATAACGAATCCCTAAATCTTCAGCTACTTTTTGAACCTTAATTGGTTTACCTTTGTAAGTGAACACTGAATTACGCGCGATAACGAACATTTCTGGTATCTTGGAAAGTGCGGTGATGATATTTTCAGTGATTCCGTCTGCAAGGTAATCTTGGTCAGTATCACCACTTAGGTTATCAAAAGGTAGAACCGCTATGGAGGGTTTTTCTGGAAGATCGGTTGCGGCACTTTCCTTTGCTGGGGGACGGAAATAATAGTTCCAGATTGAAAAGGCTGCTACAAGCACAATAAGCATAGCTGTCACAGCTACAATGGTCCACTTTCTTTGGCCAGGTCTTGACTTTTTTTCACCTATTATCTTACCCGCATCATCTGGCTCCAAAAGCATCTTGTACATTCGAACCGGCTCTTTAATATTTTTAACATTTTGCTCTCCAAGATATTTATAACCGACGTCCAACTTGCCTTTTACCTGGTCAAATGCGGTCCCGGAAAGGCATACGCCACCAGCTTCAGCCAGACTTTCCAAACGAGCAGCTATGTTGACCCCGTCACCGTAAATCCGGTCACCTTCATCAACTATATCACCCAGATTAACACCAATTCGGAATAACATACGACGGTTTTCCGGCAGATCGGCATTACGCTCACCTATTTGTTTTTGCATCTCGACCGCACATCTGACCGCATCCACAACACTGGCAAATTCGGCCAAAACATTATCACCAGGTGAATCAACAACACGACCTTTGTGCTCATTTACCAATGCTGTAATGGTATCGCGGTGTTCGGTTAAAGTTCGGATGGTCGCCTCTTCATCATCTCCCATCAGGCGACTGTAGCCCACAGCGTCAGCGCTGAGTATGGCGGTGAGTTTGCGTTAAAACCTTGCTCTGTCATAGGGAGAGCCCTTGAATGCGGTTATTAAACGATTATGAAATGAAAAAATGAATTTGGTATAAATTTTTTAATATAAAAAGAAGGTTGCGAGGTCAAGGGTTAAGATCGGAGGCACATTTCAAAAAAATGGCAATGAATGAGGTTTTCAGATAATTCCAAAAGCAACAGCATGGCACCCTCCATCCAATTAATGCCACAATTATTGGATGCCAGAGAAGGAAGTTTTCCGGAAGCTGTTTTAATTCTGGCAAAAACCGGTTATATAGATTCAATTATGCTTCAAAACACCTTCATTCACATCCAAAGCATCGGCGCAATAACCGAACAAAGACTCTGGGAATCGGGACTTAGGGATTGGGATGCATTCACCGATGCTATTTCAATCCCCTTGTCCGGTAAACGAAAATATCTATTGCAAAAAGGCATCGATGAATCCAGACAACATTTATACCAAAACAAACCGGTTTATTTTTCAAAGTGCCTTCATGCAAATCAATCCTGGCGATTCTTTCCAGAGTTCAGGAATTCGACTGTGTACCTGGATATAGAAACCACTGGGTTGGATCGTCATTACCATTCAATTACAACCATTACACTTTATGGCGGCCATGAGATTAAAACTTATGTCTATGGACAGAACCTGGAGGATTTCATTGACGAGATTTATAAATACAAAATGATCGTCACATACAATGGCAAGTCCTTTGATATCCCATTTATCGAAAGCTACTTTAATATCAAGTTGAATCACGCACAAATCGATTTGCGGTACGTCTTATACAGTCTCGGTTACAGGGGCGGTCTAAAGGGAATCGAACGTCAGCTTGGAACCGATCGAGGTAATTTGCGGGATGTCGATGGTTTTTTTGCTGTTCTATTGTGGCAGGAATATCAACGAACCGGCAACCAGAAGGCACTTGATACATTATTGGCATATAATATTCAGGATACGGTCACACTGGAAAATCTGTTGGTGACGGCATACAATATGAAAATCGGGCAAACACCTTTTTATAATACCCATAATATAGAAATTCCAATACCCCCAGTTAATCTATTAAGGGCTGATTTGGAAACTGTTGATAGGATTAAAAACAGATTTATTTACCCGGAGAATTACTGATTTTTTCGTGATCTGAAATCATGTGCCTGATATATAGTCCCGCTATTGGATGACCTCTATTCTTACTCTAATGACACCAGCACTTAATTTGGCAATGCTGCTAAATGCGGAACCTGACAAATCGATTATTCGGCCTTTCACAAATGGGCCTCTATCATTGATTTTTACAATGACGCTTTTTTTATTTTTTACGTTTGTGACTTTTACTTTAGACCCGAACGGCAATTTCTTGTGAGCAGCCGTCTTTTTGGAGTTGTCATAAAGTTCACCGCTTGCTGTTTTTTTTGATTGAAACTTCGTTGCATAATAGGAAGCTTTTCCTGACTGGGTGTATCCGAGCCAATTTGAATCTCTCTTCGTCTGAACGCCGCTACAATCCAGGAAATTAAAAAAGATCAATACACAAAAAAATCCTTTTAATATAAATATCCATTTATTTCCATTTTTATTGGCCATATTCAAGCCGCCGTCTCCTTTATCGCATACCGTTCCTATCCAAAGCTTGAAAAATTATCCCCATTTGTCTTTGTCATTTTTCTTATTCTTGTCCTTTTTATGCTTGCTCTTTTTCATTTGTCCAGGTGGATACGCTTTTACATGATCTTCATGATAAATATATGGTCTATCGGTATCGAGCTCCAAACTCACTGATTCATCCAATTCCATCCGAAAATAATCCGGCAAAGAAACCCCAAACTTCCAGTCGCCAGCTTCAAAATAAAAATATACTCCCCTTTCGGCATCGTGGTAAACCGAACAATCCGGATAATACCGATATTTGTGTTTGGCACGATATCCATGAGCTGGGGCATGTGCCGGAGGCCCCCCCTTCTTATG
>JARFPZ010000432.1 GCA_029288035.1 Desulfosarcina sp. | reverse complement strand
AAATAACGAATATCGTTTCTATTGTCCCAGCCTGGCATCATTCCATTGTTCCATCATTCCAATTCATTAGGCAGCATTTCTATTTGAAAATGGTTTTCCTTCCAATTCGGCTGCAAATTTTTCTTTGAAAGCGCATGCAATGATTTCTGCCGCTTCAGCTGGCCCGGTAATGAAATCGCTGTTTATGACCATATCAAACTCATAGGGTGAGGCATCTTTTTTACCGAAAACCTTTTTGAAAAAAGCACGTTGTTCATGATCGATCTTATGCAACAGTTTTTCGGCCTCGCTTTCCTCGACATCCAAAATATTGGCCAATCGCTCTATCCGGTATTCATCCGAACATATAATGCGTACCGCCAGCACTCGGTCCCTCGGCAGGATAAGATGGGCTCCTCTACCCACAAATATGCTCGAACCCATATTCGCAAATGTAAAGACGGCACTGACTAAATTCTGTACATACTCGCTCATGATAAATGACTTTTCGCCGAAAAGCATCGACCCCAGCTCCGACATTTTCCCCGGATAGCGCTCATCAAAGAATTCAACGGTTTTTTTGCTCAATTCCTTATCTTTGGCGATATGCTCCAGCAACTCCCGGTCCACAACACGATAATAGATTTTTTCAGCTAAAAAATCTGAAATCTCCAACGCCCCACCGCCAATTTTACGCGAAAAGCAAATGGTAGGGGATATCTCTGATGGTTCAATTTTTTTTCCCTTTAGTTTATGACGCCCTTGCTCCCATTCCCTGATAAATTGGGCAGCCAGAGGCGCGGCTTCCGGTCTTTTCTTGCCGTGAGTACCCGGGACATATTTCTCTTTTGGTTTGTTTATAGCCATCGTAGTCCTCCTTTTTTTGCTTTAAATTTCGCAGTTACTTATTATTTCAACCGGTTCCGGTTTTTCTTCCAGCAAGGTCTTTATTACCGTGGCCCGCAGAAGATGCTTTTGTGTCGGTCAATTTCATAATTTCAGCGACCATTTTGTTGAATTCCTGCGTAATTAAAAGCGCCTGGTTATCCAGCAGGCTGATGTCTCCGGCATCCCCTTCTTTTACCACTTCAAGCTCAAGCGGCAGTTTCGCTAAAAGCCGCAAGCCCTCTTTTTGAGCGGTTACCTCCCCACCCTGCGTTTTAAATACCTCGATTAACTTTCCGCAGTATGGGCACTTCAGACCGCTCATATTCTCCACCAGACCCAGAATATCCATCTTGACCTGACGGCAAAAGTTAATGGATTTTCTCACATCCGCCAAGGAAACCTCTTGCGGCGTCGTTACAATCAGGGCCTTGGCATCCGGTATGGTCTGGGCCACGGTCAAGGGCTCATCACCTGTGCCCGGCGGTGAATCAATCACCAAATAATCCAATTCCATCCAATCGATATCGGAGATAAATTGTCGAATGGCACCGATCTTTAGGGGCCCTCTCCATATTGTTGCCGCATCTTTGTTTTCTCCCATGAGGGTTTCAATTGAAATCACTTCCATATTTGGAAGGTAGTTGATCGGGAGCATTTTCTTGTCGTTGCCGCCGAAACCAAGGCGGCCTTTCAAACCCAGAATGCGAGGGATACTGGGGCCATGTAGATCCACATCCATGAGACCGACCCGAAAGCCTTTCTTGGCCAGCGCCACGGAAAGATAGGCAGCCACACTGCTTTTTCCCACTCCGCCTTTGCCACTCATGACCAAGATTTTGTTCTTGATGTGGCGCAATGTCTCTGTAATCTCTTTGTTTTGCTTTTCCATTTGCGCTTTGCGGTTTTCGGCCTGGCTGCCCTGGCTTTTCATTGTCATTTGACATTACCTCCTTCATTTTAAAACTTGCGGGATATCCAGTTCACTGCCCTTGCGTATATAGTAGATTGGGTTAAGTGGGATACAGACACAATTTATCGTTTAAACATGCGAGTGGACACCCCCTTAAATTTGTTAACTGCTGACGAATAACTTCCAAAGGCATGATACTCAATTGGGATACCTTTATATCCATATATAATTTTCTTCGACGGATTGTTGCGGTTGTTGAATCGCTACCTGAGCTTCAAGACAATCACAATATTCATCAAACATAAAGTGCATACATCTGTCGCTAAAAGATGATTTCTTATAGAATTTGCAGTTTTTTTGTTCACGCTCGCTATCTGCCGTACAGATGGACATGATATCTCTTTTGCAAAAACTTAGGCTGCCATTCAACACTTCAATCACCCCCAATTTTTTAATAGCTCATGATGTACAGAGAACATGTTCTTGTGGCGGTAGTGAGGTACCTTTTAAATAGTGCTTCTGCATTAAATGTGCCAGCAAATCTGAAAAAAACTTCTTAATATAAAATCAGGTAGTTAATAGGTAGGCTGCAAGTGATACTTTTGTGAAAAAAAACGGAGCTTGAAGAATTTAGAATTTCTCTTCGCAAAATTGCGAATTTTTTCGACTTGTGTGGTTAGTGCAGTGTTTTGCGGGCAATGCCCACCCTACGAAGCGACTGCTGGAATCCACAGCTAATGAATCACGTTTTGTCACAATCCCAGGGCAAAAAGAATACCTCCAACCGAAAGTCCGAAAATAAGATTAAAAAGCTTTATCAAAATAGAATCCTTTAAACTGTAAGATAAAAGCGGCAGCATACCGTGCCCGTCCTGGACGAAGGAGGTTGTAAATAACACGGAAAAGGGGACCAAACCCTGGGCATACATCATCACAAATATCAGATGCGGTCCGGATTCAGGAATAATCCCGAGAAAGGCACCGACTGCTAAAATCCAAAACATATGTTGCTCAACAAAGCCTTCAAGATTAAAGTACTTCATACCCCAATGAACGAAGAGCAGAGACCCGAAACTCCAAAGAAAAACCCGGAAAAGATGATGCTTGATAATATGTTCCCAGATGTGATCATCAAGATAATGTTCGGGGACAACAGATGTAATGTATAAGGCGCAAAGAGATAGGACTACAAACGTAATCCGTTTCCAGTTCCAGGCAACCGGGCCGAGAATTCCAAAGGATACAAAAACTAAAAATGAAAGGATCATGCCTATGAGAAGAAACCGGGTAAAAGTTAGCGAAATATAATTGCTAATAAAATTTTGCGGCCGGAAAATATCCACCCCATTTTCATTTCGGTCTGTTTCGGAGAGGCACTGATCGCAATGCCCTTCAAGACAGGTTGCACAAGGTGCAATCTTTAGGACCTTAACAATCTTATCGCTGACCCAGGCAAAGATGATGCCGGCTGCAAACAACAATAGGAAAAGCATAAGACCCGTGCCCGGAAACTGAGCTAACATGACAAAGGCTTCATCGCCGGAAGTCGCAATCATGCCCCCCACGATCGCGCCAAAACTGATCATACCGTGTACATAAAGACTCACATTCATAAAGGCGCCCAGGCAACCCGGGGTAGATCCGAGCAAGGAGGCCAGAGTATATTGTCGCCAGGGTCCGCCTTTGATAATTTGCGACATACGCCCTTTGCTGATGGAATCGATAAAATCCACCACCAGCATCATGACGAACACGAAAAAGCTGATAAGCAAGGCGTGCTTGAAGACAATGATTATTTCCATTTCATCTTTCGAGAATTTTTCAACCGCCCAGATCAATGGAGCATTCCTGTGGGAGCTAAAGTGCTTCTAGCGGACCGATATCATTTCACCCACTCCCCTAAATTTTACGATATCTCCAAGCTGTTTCCGCAGGTAACTGCCCTCTTTCAGGCCCGTGCAATGCAGTGGTACGATCATCTCAGGGTTAACTTCTTCCAGATAATTGGCGGTTTTTTGAAGCCTTTCTTTAACTGCTGAGACCCTCCTTATATCGCGGATCAATGTTTCAAAGCTCCTGCATTACGGAATGTGGCAAGTGACCTTATTAAAGTATCCTCCCCCTCTAGAGCCACACAACCGGGGGCACGTTCATAATTAGACCAGGATGGACGATTTAGATTCAGAATTCTTATTTATTATTTAGCATAATGTATGCCACACTGCTGAATTACTAAAATCTAACATGATTACGTATAGTTAGCTGTATTAAATTCTTAAATTAATTCCTCTCTAAAAAACAAGTTAGAAAATTTTCAAACTATAATTTCGCAAAATTGCGAATTGAAATTATCAGGAAGGAAACACGGTGGGGATTCTAAATTTTTCTTTTAGCTTTTATGATGCGCGCATTTCGGATAAATACCGCACCATCGTGAAGTTGGCTTCCCGGATAGAAGATGCTTTCCAGAATCGGTGCATTGAGGACGGCATCGATGAAGACGCCATCCTGAAGGTAATTGCCCAAATTATTCTCTTGCTCGATGGCAATGATTGCACCGTGACGTCTTGCACTCAGCTTGGAGGTCGTTAGGACGACCTCCGCTGGAATCTTAAAGTTGGGAGAAATGCAACACTTGAGATGGGACTGCAGCAAAACTTGCTCCAGTCGGTTAAGTTCTTCACGCAATTCGAATACTTCCTGTAAATGATTACTTAAATGGGAACATTGTTTCGACGATGGAAGAATCTCGTAAAGGTGCGTAAGACTGTGTTTCAAATCTTCAAGTTTCTGCTTTGTGGATTAAATAACGATGACCGAGTTTTCACTATCTCCATACGGGGTGGGTATCGATTTATCAGCGTCCCTTTCGTTTTCCCAGATCTTTTTGTCCAGTAGATAACGAAACTGATATTCTCGGCCTGTATCCAGATCCAAGGTGGTCGTGAATGCGCCGCATTTTAATTTTTTCATGGGCGTAGAAAAAAAGGTCCAGTTGTTAAATTCGCCTACGATGTGAGCAGTTTTGGCTGAATTTCCCATTTCCTCGGGAATCCGAAAAGTTGCCTTGCATACCGGTTTACTCTTAAGATATTGCTTTCTGATACTCATTTTAATCTCCTTTACAATGTTAATTTTAGTTATTGTGAAAAATTCATATATCACGAATGGCTCATAAGGGGGCCATAGCTGGGGTTAAGATCCGCTCGTTGGGGATTCGGTCTGATTGGGTTTGCCGTGCCTTTTGATAAGGAATAGATTGGCCATCGGATATGCTAGTATGGCTGTTCTTCATTATTGTGGGGGTTTTTTTAGATTCCGGGGCAACCAGCGGCCGCTGCAATATTGTTTCATACAGATCGATGTAGCGTTGCGCCGTGCTCCGTTCATCAAACGAAAAAGGGCGATGCCTTATAACATGATTCTTTTTTTGCGTGCCGACTTCCTGCTCATTTGACCCAAAACCGTCAAGCAGCTTTTCAGGACTGGCAGGATTAAAGGGCAAATTGGAAGAGTCGGGGATTACGCCAGCACACCCGGCCTTCCACTTTTGAGCCAGTAAATTTCTCAGGGGCGAATTATAAAATTCGTTTCGACTTTCAAAAGTCTCCGACATGAGCGTGAAACTAGGGGTGCTGACATAGTGGGCGGCCAGAACTCCACTCAAAAGAAAATCCAGAGGGTTGGTGCCACGGGTTTCTTCGTAATGGCCGGGAAATCTATCATAAAACAGACGCCGCCAGAATGTCGCTGCATCTATTCCCCTGTCCTCGACATCGGAAAGTAAGCTCTTGGCGGAATCAGCGTTTTGAATCGTAAAAAGACAAGGCCTTTCATTTTCCTCAACCGCTGCTGGTATCAAACCGGTCATCCAATCGTGACAGTGGATTAAATCCGGTTGAACCCTGGGTGCTATCTGATTGATGACCTCCCGTTGGAAGTCCAGTGATATCTCAATATTTTCCCATTCATAATTGGAATTGATGGGTTTTGAATAGTAAAATGCCCGGTCTTCGGCGAGATGAACCCGATCGCTCGGCAGCTTGAGGTTCGGGTTGGTTTGTTCGTTTCGAGATAACATTTCAAATATTTTGCGGTAATCGGGCTGTGCCAGATGGACATCAACACCCAGATTTAACAGATCGGTGATCAATTCTGCCGGAAAACCGCCGAAGCATCCCGAGCAGGCACCAATATAGTCGGGACGGCTTCCGTTCCTTGCGGGCACAAAGGCCACTTCCGCGGTTACGAAAAGAATACGAGGTTGGGTTGGATAATTGGGCATTTGGTATTGGGTATTAGTATTTGGTATTGGGTATTAGGCCCTTACTATCTGTTGTTTTGGGTTTTTATGTCAAAAAAAGCAAAATACAATCAAATAACAGTAGTTTGTTTTTTCCGGTTTATCCGGGTTTAGGTCCTTATCGGGTTTTATCTGACAACATGTTGTAGGGTAGACAAGGTGTCAGGTGTCAGTGTTCAGGTTTCAGGATTTAACGACTCGTTTTCCAGACACCTGAAACCTAATTCATGCCATAGCCAGATTGAATATTTTAGGAATGCTATCGATTTAAATTGAAAAGACAGAGCGAAGCGATTCCATCATTCGTCATTCGTCATTCGTCGTTCGTCATTCCTCTTCTCTGCCGTGGTTCATAATGAAATCTTCCAACCGTGCTTGCTGGAAGGCGTTCAGCTTTAGAAATTGCAGACAAACCTGTCGTATTTCAATCGCATCGCTAAAAACCTCGTCCGGTATCACGACATCGGTTATGGTTTTAAACGGTATATTCGCCAGGTAAAATCCACAATCCGCCAACAAGATATCCAACACAACTGCCTGGCTTAATTGTTCCTTACTATCCGCATGATGGAACATAAGCCCGCCCATGCTGATGTTATCGATTTTACCAAGCTTGGTCGGCTTGGCATTGAACACGGCGCAGGCAATACAGCCCATGCTTTTACCGTAAATATTCAGTGGTCCGGCGGAAATCGATCGCATCAGAGCGAAAGCATTTTCGCTCAGTTGAAACCGTTTGTGACGTCGATACTCAATCCGCTTTTTCTCATCTGAGTCATCCAGGTCCAGCAGCAGTGAATCATTGATTCCACTTGGGTTGTAACCGT
>JARFPZ010000418.1 GCA_029288035.1 Desulfosarcina sp. | reverse complement strand
CGGATGTAAGATCTTCAGACCATAGTAGAGCAATGTGGGAACCACACCGCTTAATATCCAGACGCCGATCAAGATCCCGATGATAGAAAGTATAACAATAGCCTGCAGCGAATTGGCGATGCCTTTCAACATCCCTGCTTGCACCACTTCCCACTCAAATCCGGCTTTCCATGCCATCACCGCGGCAACAAAAACGCCTAAAAGCATGGGAATATGCGGATCGGCGCCATACACCACAATCGATATGCTGATGCCGGCGACCAGGGAAACAAGGGAAATTAAGGCTTCCCAAATATAAGGATCCCGTTGTCTTCGTTCTGTAGTCATAGTGGCACCTCCTTTTTTTACTTTGTTTAAACATCCCTTAAATTTCAGGCGTATTCGAAAGGTGTGGATTACTTAGAAAAAGAACGCGATGTATTTGATTGAATAACGCATACGCAAATCTACAACAAATTGCAAGGGTTGATTTTGAGGTCGTATCTGATCGACGACTTCTTCCCCCACGGCAGGATTCAATCTGCTTATCTGAGGCCATCCTCCTTGCGGCGGATTTGCGATCTCGACGATTCCTAAACCCATTTTAGAACATGACTTTTTGTTATGAATAATATATGAATTATTCTTTTGACTTAATTAACCCATTTTTATTAAGATCTGGTTTTCATCAGAAAGGTTCCGGAATATCTGGTACCGTCGGTTTTGCTGGTACGGGGACCGCATCCGACCATCGGGGGTGAAGCTTTTATCGAGCCAATTTTTATATTATTGCTGGGCGCCGGTGCATATGTCGGTTGGAATATCGGCGCAAATGATACGGCCAACTGCATCGGCACAGCGGTGGGTTGCGGACTGTTAAGTTTCAGGCGGGCTGCTGTTTTGGTTGCCGTTTTTGTGATCATCGGGGCCATGCTCCAGGGCGAGCAGGTCATGAAAACGATCGGCAAAGGTATCGTCAAAGCGGATTTGAATTTTCTCGCCGTTTGTGTGGCTTTGATCTGTTCCGGTTTTTTTGTGACTCTGGCCACCTTCTGCAGAATTCCCACGTCTACTTCCCAGGCGATTGTCGGTGGCGTTACCGGCATTGGTCTGGCAGTGGGCGCCGACATCAATTATGCCAAGTTAATTGTCATTGCTGAAAGTTGGCTTGTTTGCCCCCTAATGGTCATGGCGCTTTCCTTTGGCTTGATGGCTCTGGTGAAATTTATACTGAATAAATTTGGTGCCAGGTCCCTTCTTTTCCAGCAGGCATTCGGCCGGCTGGCAATACTATCAGCATGTTATGTCGCCTATTCCATGGGGGCCAACAATGCCGGTAACGCCGTGGGTCCCATCGCCAATCTCAATATTGTACCGCCAAAGTTGCTGTTGCTCATCGGCGGAGTGAGCATTGCCGTGGGAGCCATAACATACGGGGAAAAAGTCGCGGATACCGTCGGCAAGGGTATTACGCCCCTTGACATCCCGAGTGCATTTGTTGCCCAGATCTCTTCGGCCTTCGGCATGCATCTTTTTTCTATGTTCGGTATTCCGGTTTCCACCTCTTCCGCCATTGTGGGTGCCGTGGTGGGCGTTGGCCTGAACAAAAGTGCGAAATCGATCAGCAAAAAAACAATTATGACCATCCTGATCGGTTGGGTGTTGACCCCGACCCTGGCGGGAACGCTTTCATTCGTTTTATACCGGGTGATAACCTACGTAACAGGCTAATCGACTCACGATCGAATGTCGGCAGAAGGGATCTTCACCTTCTCAACTTGAAATAACGTGGTCGGTGTGTTAGGTGAACCTTGGCATTTTGATCCACAGATTTCTCAGGTGAAACCGATTAGGTATTATATACAGATACTCCCTGGCTTGCCACAGGCTAATTCATAACTTCTGAAAAATTGAAGGAGAATGCATGGTTTTCTTCAAAAAAGAAAAAGAGGTCATCGAGCTAATTTTAAAGCATCTCAATCTGGTGGAGGATACTCTGAAGACGGGTATCCGAACCATTGAGGTTTATCTTGACGACAACATCAACGAAGCGAAAATTTTGGCCCGCAAGGTAAGAAGTGAAGAATCAGAGGCGGATATCGTCCGCTACAAAATTCGGGACAAGCTTTACTCCGGGGCATATTTACCTTTGCTGCGGGAGGACATTTATAAGCTGATCGAAAGTATTGACAAAGTGGCCAATGCCGGTGAAGCCTGCTGCGACTTTTTTTTGAACCAGCGCCCGCTGATTCCGGCGGAAATGAAATCCCATTTTGTTGCCGTTTCCCAAGAATCATTGGGCATTATTGATAATCTCAAGCTTGCGGTATTATGTTACTTCAAGGGTGAATGCAAAATCGAAGTCGTGCGCGAACACACCCGGGAAATCGGTCTCCAGGAATCCAGTGTGGATAAGCTCGAGTGGGATCTAACCAAGCTAATTTTTACTTCATCTAAGGATTTCGCCCACCAGCTTCATCTGAAAGAGTGTCTCAATCACATCGTTGAAGTTTCAGACCGGGCAGAGGATGCCGGAGAGCAGCTGGAACTGGCGACATTGAAATCGATGGTTTAGAGGAATGTGGAAGTTGGAATTCGGATGGCGGAAATGTTCAATATTAAGGCTCTTTTCTGTTTATCTTGAATTTGTTGAAATCCCGATCATAACTGTATAAAATGCTTTGACCGTCTTTTTCCAGACAAGCAACCAGATAACAGTCCACGATCTCCGCATTTTCCTCACGCCATATTTCCAGTGTCCGTTGAACAATTTTTTTTTCCTTGATAGTAATTCCTTTATACTTGAAAAGACCCGTTAATCCGGCGACAATTTCTTCTTTGGGAACTCTGTAAAAGCTTTGTAAAACAAATATCACCTGGAATAAAACAATCAGCTTCAACTCAACCCTCATTTTGTCGAGTTCCAGCGATTCAAAGAAAGTATATAGCTTTTTATATTTCGTGTCTTTATCATGTGTTAAGAATCGAATCAGAACATTGGTGTCCAATAGAACGATCATTTATTCCATCCTTCTGTAAAACCAGCTTCAGTTGCCTTTTCGATATCCATTTTAGTTGGCATTGTTTTTCCGACTGCATAGTCACTGAAGATACCAAATAATCGTTCAGTTAAAGACCGTTGTCTATTTTCTTTAGGGAGAGGTTTCAATAAAATACCATCTGATTTAGATATCACGTCAATCCGGTCACCAATATCAATCTGGTATTTTTTCCTCAATGAAACCGGGATGACCACTTGACCCTTAGGGAACACTTTCATTTTGATGGATTCTTTTGTACCGGTACCCATAATTACTCTCCTGTAAAGATGATTATTTAGTTATACATGTAAAATATTGTTGTATAACATAAATGTCAAGCATTTTTGGGGGACCAAATCTGGAAGACTATAAAACTGCTTTCAGATGCATAGGGTCAAACTTGAGTTGTGAATTAGTTTTAGGTATTTTATATATTATTCACAATTCAAGCTTTGATCCTAAAGTTTTTCTTGTAACAAGCCCGTGTTGCAATGGGTTTGTCTGTTAAGAATCAACAGCAAAGACATGTCGTGAAACCTCAACCTTTGAACCCTGAACCTTGAACCCTGAACCTTACAACGGCTTATGTGACCCCATCTTCTTCAAACTGCTTTATTTCATTTGGCGTATATCCCAACTCCTGGAGTATATCAGATGTGCTTTCACCAAAATCCACCGGCGGGGTACGAACCGCTCCCGGTGTGTCACTCAGCTTGACCGGCACCCCGAGGGCCTTTGACGTTTTACCATCATTTCCCTCGATTTCGACCACCATTTCCCGTTGCCGGAAAAGCGGATCTTCCAGCACCTCTGACAGCGACTGGACCCGTCCCCAGCAAACATCCTTATCGCCGAAAACGGCATTCCATTCATCCAGGGTTTTTTGCTTAAACGCTTGGCGCATAGAATTGAGGATTTCCAGGCGGCGCTGATCATCATATTGCAGATCTGCATAGTCTGAAAGGCCGAGAAGGTCGCATAATTGCCGCCAGAAGCGTTTTTCGACCGCGCCGATGGAAAGAAATTGTCCATCGGCCGTTTCATAGGTATTGTAGCAGGCATAGCGGTGGGAAAACAATCCGTCGGCACGCGCCGGTTCCTGTCCGGTAAGCTGACGGAGAAACAATGCAGTGGGAAGAAACGCTACCATGCCGTCGGTCATGGAAATATCAATGTATTGTCCTTTGCCGGTGTTTTGCCGGGCAATTAGGGCCAGTAAAATACCGATAGCGGCATTCATACTCCCGCCGGCCATGTCGGCAATCGGAACTCCCGGAATGGATGGCGGGCGATCCGCTTCGCCGATGAGATCGAGCACACCGGCATAACCCATGTAGTTTGCATCGTGTCCGGCACGGTCGCGAAACGGACCGTTCTGGCCGTATCCGGTAATTGAACAGTAGATAATTTTCGGATTAACTTTTTGAACCGTTTCGTAGCCAACCCCCAGTCTGTCAACGACGCCGGGTCTGAAACCTTCGAGCAAGACATCGGCATTTTGGATCAGACGAAAAAAGATTTCCTTGCCTTTTTCGGTTTTCAGATTCAATGACATGTGCTCTTTGTTTCGATTGATTAAATTAAAAAAAAGTTTGTCTGCCAAGAAGCGTTTGTCCTCGACCGCGATTACACGGGCTCCGTGATCGGCTAGAATCATCGAGCAATAAGGGCCGGGAAGCAGACGGGATAGGTCGACAACGTTGACTCCGGTTAAGGCGCCAGGTTTTAACATAAGTTTGCTCCTTACTCTGAACCTTGAGTCAAATGTTATTGGTTATTTGTTATTGGCCAAAGACGCTTATTGCTACAGTCTTGCTTGATGACAGGTTTTTTTAATAACCAATAACGATTAACTTTACATAAATTCTGCGCACAGAATTTATTTTCCCTTAAAAACTGGTTTTCTCTTTCTATTCGCGTGGTTTTCCAACAGCACCTATAAATAATTGAACCACCCAACGAAGTCAAAGGGAATTGACGCGTATCTGACTTTAGCGTATGGTACCGTTTCGATTGCCGCCCGATTGCATTTTAAAGACGGAGAACCTTTATTTTCACTGTGCGTGGAAGTGGCTTCGTTTCGGCTGAGCTCGTCGCAGGCCAGCCGCGATATGGCGACATCGAATTGCGGCCGGTATGCGCTGCCACCTGTTTGAAATTAAGCATTTCAAAACCAACAATGACAACAGATCTTGAGCTTAAAGCCAAATCAGAATCTATCTTCGGCGTGATTTATGCCGGTTCGGCCTTTTTGATCTGGGGGTTGAGCCCCGTGTACTGGAAGACCCTCCTGACCGTGCCGACCCTGGAGATCACTATGCATCGGGTGGTCTGGTCGTTTCTCTTTCTTATCTGTCTGATCTTGCTACAGCGACGTTGGCATGAATTTACAGCGGTTTTGAAAAATGGCCGTATGCTTTATACACTTTTGTCTACTGCGATTCTTATTTCCGCAAACTGGTTCCTGTATATCTGGGCGGTGAATAACAATTATATGCTGCAGGCAAGCCTCGGGTATTATATTAACCCGCTGGTAAATGTGGTGTTGGGATTGCTTTTCTTACGGGAGAGATTGAGAAAACCACAGATTTTGGCGGTGCTCCTGGCAACGAGTGGTGTGCTTTATCTGACCATATCATATGGCCAGTTGCCCTGGATTTCGCTTGCACTGGCCTTGAGTTTCGGCTTATACGGCCTTATTCGCAAAATTGCTCCGGTGGGCGCCCTAATGGGTCTGGCTGTTGAAACCATGTTGTTTTCCCCGCTGGCCGTTATTTATCTTCTCTATCTGAATTCCCAGGGAGCCGGCAACATCTTCCATGTAAGCATCCAGCTTGATTTACTTCTGATCGGCTGCGCCCCGCTGACGGCTGCGCCGTTACTCTTCTTTACCATGGGAGCTAAAAGGATTTATCTTTCCACCGTGGGGTTGATGCAATACATAGGTCCCAGCGGTATGTTTCTACTGGCCGTATTTTTTTATAAGGAACCGTTCTCAACGAGCCAGCTCTGGACATTTGCCATGATCTGGGCGGCTTTGGGAATTTACTCGACGGATTCGGTGATTTACTATCGGCGGGCACGGTGATGGGTTACGGGTTACGGGAAAAGAAGGTATAGGGCGTAAGGCAAAGGGCATAGGGCATAGTAAAGTGCATGGCGAAAAGAGAAAGAGGTGGGGAAGCCTGGAGGCCAGGAGGCTATGAAGCTCGAAGATTGTGAGGCCGGGTAGTATAAGCCCGAAAACCTCTGCCTTGCGCCCATTGCCTTCTGCTATATACCCATGCTCGATATAATGCGTCGTGGGCACAAACAAGTTCAATCAACTTAATCAACTCAATTAATCGAATTAACCCAACTAGTTTAATCATCCAGTAACGAGCATCCAGTGTCCGATCGGTTTGGATTGCATTCTTGACAGAGCCATTTGATTTCTCTAGAACAGGTTTGAATTATGATTTACCCTACCTGGAGTTTACCGGTTTCGGAATCCTTATCATGTCTCAGGGAAAGGAATTTTTGGGGTGGCCGAAGAAATATCATTTGATTTATCTCTTACACTAAAACAGCGAGCTATCGGGAAACATCGCTATTACCTGTTTGCATTCTTTAATTCCATTTCCTGGGCATCGCTGGCCGAAGGAGTTGTCATCCTCCTTTTGCTACGTCTTGGAGCCACAGAAACTTGGGTGGGTATCGTGGCATCCTTGCAATATGTGACGCTACCGGCGATGGTATTGGGTTATGCCACAGTATCCAGACTCGGTGTGACCGGAACTGCAGGGTTTTTCTGGGGAATCCGGAGCTGTTCCGCAGCATTTATGATCATTGCACCATGGACTCAGCGGTTTGCAGGGAATATGCCGCTGTGGTTCATGCTTTTCGGTTCGTTGGGATTCATGATAGGCCGGGCGGCGGGCTTAGTGGCGTTTACAGGCATCACTACCGAATTGACCACCGAGCGCGATCGGGGTGAACTGATATCAAACTCATCTAAGATCTCCCAATTTGGAACTATCCTGATGACGATCGTGATGTCCCTCTTTCTCGGGGCTGCAGCACCCCTCTATCGCTATCAGATCTTGTTAACAGTCGGAATGGCATGCGGATTGACGGCCGCTGCCGCAATCTGGAAAGTGCCTGAAGCCGGTATATTTCGCAAAAAAACACCTTTTAAGCTTTGGGCAGAGCTCAAGTGGAGTCTATCCACCAGAGGCCGGAAGTGGTTCATGGCAATGATGCTGGGATTACCCGTCACCCAAGGCCTTACATATGCATTCGGTATTCTGGTTGCCAAGCAAGGCTACGGTCTTGCCGATCAAAACGTAATGCTTTTTGTCCTTGTTGCCACCGTGGGAGGCATTGTGGCATCCTACACCTACGGGCTGTTTCTTGATCAGCTCGGCTCCCGTCCTTTGCTGGTACTTACCAGTTTTCTGGATATCGGTGGAGTTGCCCTGGTTATTTTTCTGCCCAAAACCTTCATGATCGTTTTAATCGGCATCCTGTTTTTCATTAACGGGTATGTAAATATCGCATTCAACGCCGCCATGCAGCATTATTTTCTCAGCATTACCACCCATGCCCATCAGCTTGCACACGGAATTATCACCCGGGCGCTCGGCGGTATGGCCGGCGGTATGGCACTTATTCTTGGGGGGTGGACGCTGGAAAGAGTCAAACTGGTGACGGATATTTACCCCGATCCCCTATTACATTTTCGCTGGTTCTATGCAGGGTTGCTCTTGCTTCTGATTATTCGAACAGTCGTTTTTTTCAAACTGCCCTCACTGAAATCTCAGGGCATCCGGGATGCGCTCAGTGCCCTTTTTTCCCCGTGGGACTGGCGAGCCATCCATGCGGTAAAACGGGCAATCACTGTGCAAAGTGAAAATGAAGAAAGCATAGCCATTTCGACGTTGATGCATTCCGATTCGCGAATCTATCAGGCAGATTTAGAACATTATCTGAATTCACCCAGTATCTTTATACGACAAAGAGCCATGCAGGCGCTCCAGCGGGCCAAACCCACCAAAACCTTAATTTCCACTCTTGAAAGAGATTTGCAGGTAAATCAATTCACCACAGCACATCAGGCGGCTTATTGGCTAGGACATTGGGAAATAGTTGAAGCTGCGCCGCTGCTTTGCAAGGCAATCGACAGTCAAGATTTTCTTCTCAGCGGTGCAGCTATCCATGCCCTTGTAAGGCTTGATGAACGGAGCACGCTTCCATTGATCGAGAAAAAATTTATAGAATCGGAAAACCCCTATGTGCTGATTGAAGGTGCCAGGGCAATCTCGTTCTGGGGAGATCCTATCCATTACAGCATGCTGCTTCAGAAGTACCTGCTGGATATTCCTCCTCAGGCAAAAGACGAATTATCTCTTTCAGTTGCCCGTCTGTTGGGTCTTTACGATACATTTTACTCTGATCTGGGGATGCTACACCGGCAACCCTCCCAGTTGATTCGCGAATGGCAGGAACGATTTGCATCACGGGATGAAGCGGGACTGATTCTTTCCATTTGCAGGAGCGATCCACAACGCAGCCTCCTTGAAACGTCTTTGAAATATCAACAAAAACGTTTTCAACGTTGGTTTTACGACGATACCATCAAATTCCTTGTGAAGCTGCCGGATAATGTGCACCAAGAGGTGGCTTTTTTAATGGCCTTTATCCTGCTCACAGCGGACGGGTTTCATATCGATTCATAGTGTTTTCGTTATATTTAAAACAAATAGGAGTTGGCCCTAACATCGGCCACTGCTTAATCGTAGGTTAGGTTGCGCATTTCAATATCGATTGTTGGGTTTCGTTCCTCTACCCAACCTACTCGTCAGCCATTTTAAGCCACCACCGAAACCCAACAAAATGACCGAGAATAGAATCATCCCCGTATTTTGGGTTGAAATTTATGCTACCCGTTCCGTCGAGAGGTACCGGTTTAGAAATATCATTAGTATAGCTCAGGTCTCCGATTGGGTAGAAAGTAGCGCATCCGGTGGCCTCGAACAGCTTCCAGGGCGTCGGCTTTCAGATCTGCAATGATCATTTCGTCTTTGTCACCGATGTTCTTTTCGATGACTTCTCCGGACGGATCGATTATGACCGCCACCCCGGGAAACTGCAGCCCGTTTTGATTGTCTCCAACCTGGTTGCAGGCGACGATGAAGGCACTGTTATCAAACGCCCTGGCGGTCAGATGTCGCATCCAGGAATTGAACTTTTCAGTCGGCGTTCCCCGGGGAGAGGCATGGGGTATGAAAATGATATCGGCACCCGCAACCGCCATACGGGTGGAAAGCTCTGGAAAATGGGCATCGTAGCAAAGCTGAATCCCATATTTAACCGCTTGAACTTCGAATAAAGGGACTGAATTGCCGGGAGAAAAAATATCGTGTTCCGGCGGTGCGATGTGAATCTTTCGATAGATACCTGAAATGGTTTGCGGTGTGACGACCAGGTGACTGGCAAAGACACGACCTTTTTCATCCATTTCGGCCATACCTGCCAGGATGACGATTTGATTCTCATCTGCCATTTGTAAAAGACGCTCACTGATGAGCCCCGGAATCGGTTCAGCGCAGACGTTATTCTCCGGTTTTGTGCTGTAACCGGTTACATTCAATTCCGGAAAACAGATGAGATCCGCACCATTTGTCCTGGCCTTCTCAATCCAAGGGATCATCCTGTCCAAGTTAGGGTTTACCTGGTTGACGGCTGAATTGAGTGTTACGGCTGCAATGCGGATGTCTTTCATGGGTGGTAACCGGTTGATTAAGTTGGTTGGGTTGATTAAGTTGATTTAGTTAATTACGTTGATTGGGTTGATTGAGTTTGTTTGTGCACAAGAGGCATTTTATCTGACATGTGTATAAGGCATAAGGCGACGGGCGCAAGACCCAAGGCACACGGCTCAAGGCAAAGGTTTTCGGGCGTATACTACCCGGCCTCACAATCTTCGAGCTCCATAGCCTCCTGGCCTCCCAGCTTCCCCGCCTCTATTACTTTACGCTATGCCCCTAAACCCTGTGCTCTATACCCGTTTTGTCGACAACCCGCAACCCGTAACGCGAACCCCGCACCCCGTCAGACATCAAATTGGGCGCGTATTTTAAACACTTTTGTGGCCGGAAGATTAAGAATATCGGATATACCGGTTTCTTCAGCAATTTGTTTCAGATTTTCATCGATCTCGTCCATCGATGGGGCAATAAACGTGAACCAGACATTGTATGTATTGTCGCGCTGGTAATTGTGGGTGACCCCGGGGTAGCGATTCACGACCTCGGCAAATTGGTCAATTCTATCTGCGGGCACCCTGGCGGCACACAATGTGCTGACAAAACCAAGCTTTCCGGGGACGAAATTTCCGCCAATTCGCCGAATAATACCGATTTTTTTTAATCGCGAAACCCGGTCCAGCACCTCTTCTTCCGTCAAATTTAAATCTTCGGCCAACGCAAGGTAGGGGCGTGAGGCGATCGGGAAATCCGATTGGATTCGATTTATGATGGCTTTATCGATTTCGTCTAGTTCTTGCATACTATTCTCTTTGATACAAGCTATTACACAAAGTGTTCCGCCACGATGCGCACATCCACCTTCCGGGTTCGAGGACCGTCAAATTCACAGAAAAAAATACCTTGCCAGGTGCCTAATATCAATCGACCATTTTCGATGGCTATCAACTCCGATGAACCCACCAGCGTTGATTTGATATGTGCCGGGGAGTTGCCCTCCAGATGACGGTAGTTTGCTTCCCAAGGGATGATCTGGTTTAAGACCATCAAGATATCCGATTTGACACTGGGATCTGCACTTTCATTGATGGTTACCGCCGCCGTGGTGTGCGGTACATATATCATGCAGCGCCCCTCAGCGGTCCCCGATTTTTGGATGAGTTGATTGATATTTGAGGTAATATCAACTAATTCAGTCCTTTTCCGTGTTTTAACCGATAGAATCATGGATGCCCCCTATGGGAAAATTGAATATTCAATCTTCAATCAATGGCATTTATGAATTGCAGAAACGCTCATTTTTTTACGACAGGTCGTAAGAATAAATGGACTAAGCGCCTACAAAAAAGGCCCTGCCTGTTAAGCAGAGCCTTTGTTTGGACAAAATAATCGATTCCGGTGTTTGATTAGACGCAACCCGTCGGTTTTGGAAGACCGGCCATCTTACAGGCTCCCTTTCCGGGTCCTGACGGAAATAGCTCATAAATATGCTTTAATTTGAAACCGGTAACTTTGGAAAGAACCCGCACCATCGGTGCAATTCCGTTTTTCTCGTAGTAATCGCGCAGAACGTCGATTACTTTCTGGTGTTCATCATTGAGTTCTTCAATACCTTCTTCTTTTTTTACCCATTGGACCCACTCTTGGCTCCAATTCTCGTATGAATCGATAAACCCGTCTTCGTCGACCGTGAAATTTTTACCCATGAATTCAACTGTTGGCATTTAATCATCCTCCTTGTAGTATTTTATATTTTATTTAGGCCGTCAGCCTCTTGAGATCGTGTTAAAAAATTCTTTTTATATGAATGAATTGTCTTTGTCAATATTAAAATATCTAATATTCCTTTGGGGTTTTATTCAACTGCTCAAGGGTGAATACCGGACCGTCTTTACACACAAATTCCTGTCCGATATTGCATCGGCCACACATACCGATGCCGCATTTCATACGATTTTCAAGAGACATGATAATTTTATCTTGGGAATAGCCGAGCTTGTCCAGCACCGGCTGGGTAAATTTAATCATGATCGGCGGCCCGCAAATGATTGCATAGGTATTTTTACCTGCAGGCGGCGCTTTCTGTTCGGTGATGGTCGGCACAAAGCCGGTATTATACTTCCAGTTCGGATCATCGGTACTATCCACTGTGATGTGCATGTTGATATCGTCGCGTTTTTCCCATTGCGCCAGCTCATCCCGGTACAGGAGCATCCCGGGTGTTCGGGCACCGTAAATTACATGAATGTCCTTGAACCTTGATCTGTTGGCCGGATCGAGCATATATATAATGGATGAGCGCAGGGTGGTGAAGGCGAATCCACCGCCGATGATGACGACGTTTTTACCTTCCAGGTTTTTCCAGGGATACCAGTTACCCATGGGTCCGCGAATTCCCATGACATCACCGACTTTCATGGCATGCAGCCAGGAGGAAACCAGCCCCACTTTGTTGACCGTAAACATAACAAATCCCTTTTCACTGGGAGAAGATGCGATTCCGATCGGGATTTCCCCTTTTCCGGTCACGGAAAGTTCGGCGAACTGACCGGCGTTATAATCAAATTTCTCCTCGTCCTCTGAATTCAGGAAAACGAACTTGAATGTTTTTAAATTTTTATCTTCGGTTTCGATGGTAATATCATCGATGCGAACCGGATAAGGCAAATATGGATTTAACACATTAACCCCCCTCTATAATTGACGAATGAAGATTCAAAATTCAATCTTTGGGCTTGGATCTAACATCGGCCTCGGCTTATTCGTAGGTTGGGTTGATTATCCCGATATCTTTTGTTGGGTTTCGTTCCTCTACCCAACCTACTTGTCAGCCATTTTTGTGCTATCAGCGAAACCCAACAAAATGGCCGAAGAACTATCGCCAAATATTTCATACTGCGCAGGCGTCCGCCGCGTAATTGTTCATCAGGTTGCAGACACGCCGGATATCAATATTAACGGGGCAATGGCGTACGCAGCGTCCGCACCCAACGCATTGAATTCCAACTTCATATTTGTCGACGTAATATTTTAATTTATGCATAAAACGCTGGCGCACCCGGTGCATTTTGGTTCCCCGGGGATTATGCCCGGTGCCATGCACGGTAAACAGCGGGTACATGCAGCTGTCCCAGTTGCGCATCCGCATGCCCGACTTGCCGCGATTTTCATCCTGAATGTCAAAACACCAGCAGGTGGGACAAACAAACGTGCAGGTGCCACAATTTATGCATGAAAAAGAAACATCTTCCCAGAACGGCGCCTGGTAAACTTCGTTGGTATCAATTTCTTTCAATTTGTCGGTGTTCACAAATGCGGTTATTTTCGCCTCAGCTTCCTGCCGGCCGGTTTCAATCTGGCTGGCGGCGTCGGCAGCTGCCGTTGTCTCCCAACCGGCGGCATCCGCCAGTTTTTGCCCTTTTTCCGTGAGAATTTTTGCCAGGTAGTGATCCGTACCGTCCACCAGCAGAACATCCAGTCCTTCCTCATGATAGGGACCGCATCCGGCGGTGGTACAAAAGCAGCTGCTGCATGGCACGTCGCAGGCCAACCCCACCAGCGTGGTGGCTTCACGGGCTTTGATCCAATAGGGATCTTTATACTCGGGTGTGTCGAAATTATGATTGACCAGGACAAATGCTTTGGCATCGCAGGGACGAATCCCGATGACAGCCCGCGGAGAATAGTCTTTATCGACTTCTTTCATGATGTGATGATCTTCGGCGGATTCGTCCAGGGAGTACTCGAACATCACTTCCGACTGGGGGTAAATGATGGACTTGGGTGACAAGCGGGAATTTAGATACCCAAACTCCGGTAATTCACCTTTGGCAAGCTCTTTAAAATTATGAAACTTATCTTCTTTTAACGGGCCGAAAAGGCGGTAGGCGTCTGCTAGCAGTGCAAGCCCATTTGACCAATCGTCTTTGCTAATTGAGAATATTTTCATTCCAAATGCCCTTTTCGTCAGTTGTAAGCTGGTAGTTGTCAGTTGTTTTTACAACAAACCACAGACCACAGACAACGGACAGTTCCTATTTTATAAAATCATCCGGATCGCCCGGTTTATATGTGTCCAGCGGCGGACGCACCTCCAGCGACATACCCGCTTCCCACTCGAATAGTTCAAGGCAATCCCTCTCCAGCTTGCGGGTTAACAGCCGCATGTTGATACCCACCGGACAGGCCCTTTCGCAGGCACCGCAGTCCGTGCAGCGGCCGGCACAGTGATAGGCCCTTAAAAAATGAAATGTTTTGACATCGATGAGATCCTGGCTTTTTCCGACCCACTGGGGTTGTGATTCATCCACAAAGCAGGTGGGGCAATAACAAAGCGGGCAAGCATTTCGGCAGGCGTAGCAGCGGATACAAGGTGAAAGAAGGTTCTCAAAAAAAGTCCATTTTTCACCGGGTGCCATGGCTTCGATTTCACGAATGTCCGGGTAGCGGTCAAGGTCATGCTGTTCTTCAACCAGCTCCGCGACCAATTCATCGTATTCCACCGGATTGCGGTGGGCGCAGAGGGTGCAGTTGTGCTGGAGAACCTCCTTTTTAACCAACCCCTTTTCAAAACCGTCACCTTTTACCGTAATCTTGCTTTCGTCTTCGATGACCTCCCTGATCTCACCGTCAAACATGGAATTAATTTTACGCTTGTCAATCATCCCTTTGCAGGGCACCCCGATAATGACGAGTTGCTCTCGTTTTATTTTGTTTTCGATGATATGGGTAACGATATTTCTGGAATCGCAGCCTTTGGCGATAATGCCGATTTTTTCCTTGCGATCGGTCAGGTAGTTGGCCAAATTGATTCCACAGTTGCTGTCCCAGACCATATTCTGGATATCTTGCTCCGTCCTGGCAAAATAAGGTTCATTCATCATGGGCACGGTTCCCTTGCGAAAGCCGATGACCACATCAACCTTGCCCTCTTTGAGAAGCCTATTGGAGACGTGCTTTATTTTTTCGAGATAACTTATCATCTTAAGCAACCTTAGCCTTCGTTTTTAAAAAAGTTTGATTGGGTCCGAGGGCCTTGACGGCATCGGTGACCTCTTTGACAACGGTCACGAACTTAGTGGACTCCGCCGATGAGACCCAAGAGAACTGAATACGGCCGGGTTCGATCCCCATATGTTCCATCAAATTTTGGAACAAGGCGAATTTGCGTCGGGCATAGTAATTACCTTCCAGGTAATGGCATTCACCGGGATGTCACCCGGAGACCCAAACACCGTCTGCGCCCTCACGCAACGCTGCCAGAAAGAATTTGGGATCCATCCGCCCTGTGCAGGGGATGCGGATGACCCGGATGTTGGCAGGATATTCCATCCTGCTGACGCCGGCAAGATCAGCGGCGCCATAGCTGCACCAATTGCACAAAAAAGCCGCAATTTTTGGTTCCCAATCAGACATTGTTGTTTATCTCCCGTTTATTAGTCTAACCAAATTACACAGCCTCACTCAAGGTAAAGATCTGAGAAAAGATCTGATCGTTGTCGAAGCCTTTCAAGTGGATGGCACCGGAGCGGCAGGATGCCACACACAGACCGCAACCTTTGCACAAAACCGGATTAATTTGGGCCCTTCCGGTCCAGGGGCCCTCTTCCGCAAAAAACGGCGCCGAATAGGGACAGACCGATTCGCAAACCCCGCATTGACTGCACATGGCCGGTGCGGTTTCGGCCACGGTACCGCTGGTGTGGATGGTCTTGCATGCCAGCAGGGTCATGGCGCGTGAGGCCGCCGCGCGACCCTGAGCGATGGATTCATCAATGGGTTTGGGGTAATGGGCCAAACCACAAAGAAAAACGCCGTCCGTTGCAAATTCGGATGGCCCGAGTTTGGCATGGCGCTCCACAAAGAAGCCGTCATCATTTAACGGCACTTTGAAAAAATTGGCCAGTTGCTCATCCTTGTTGGGTAGTATCGCCGTGGCCAGGCTGAGCAGATCGGTTTCTATCTCTACGGGCCGACCGAGAATGGGGTCATGGGTCTTTACCAGTAGGTTGCCGTCTTCCAGAATCACCTCCGGTTTGGTGTCGGGGCTGAACCGCATAAAAATCACTCCGGCTGCGCGGGCTTCTTTGTAAAGGTTTTCGCGTTCGCCGTACGTTCTGATATCCCGATAG
>JARFPZ010000397.1 GCA_029288035.1 Desulfosarcina sp. | reverse complement strand
CGCAGAGATTATTTAAAATTGTTTTTCTCGACGATCTCTGCGCGCTTGCGGTGAACTGTTATATTTCTTTCATGATCAGACCGGACACTTTGGCCGCCGGTGGCTGGGCAAATACCGAGACCCTCAGAGGCGCTTCTTAACGAATTAATTTATAGATCAAGGCCGGATGCAGTGTCAACTATATTTTTTTCAGATCAACACCGATAACATTATAATATTCCATCGCTTTTCGGCCCAGTGGTCGCTTACAAGATCGGTATGGTTTTTTCAATAGATGAGCCGGTTGAGTGTGATGCGCTACGGGGACCGTAAATGATAATCTTGATTTTATCATAAGCTTTCAATGTACCAACTTTTTGCGAAAAAGACTCCCCGGCGGCGGCTCATGCCTATAGCCGTCGAGCGAACCAGCATCATTTGGAAATTACGGACAAAAGGGCGAGAATATGAAGCGTTCGTGAATAACGCGCACAACAATTGTCGGGCTTAATGATTTATCTTAACCGGTCATTTGACGTACTCACTTTCAAAGAAGATTCAGGGCAGATAGTTTATGAAATACTGCTCATCCTGATTGTCAGTTCAGCCCTGGCTTCCGGAAAAATAGGTTAGGACTCTAAATACCTTGCAATATGGGCCGGAATTTTTCTGGTTTTGATGGCAGATACAGGCGCAAGCCATATTGTCTTTTCCCCGGACGATGCAGAAAAACTCGGTATTGAAACAGATGAACTTCGCTTTGACCGGTTCTATGAAACCGCGAACGGAACTGTCCGTGGGAGTTCGATCCGAATCGCCACCCTCAAAATAAGTGAAATTCATCTGAGAGAAATCGGGGCATCTGTAAACGAAGCGGAAATGCGGAATTCGCTCCTGGGAATGACTTTTTCCAAAAATGCTAAAGGCTGATGATATAATTCTGGGCTCCCCCACCTATTTTGCGGCGGTATCTGCTGATTTGAAGGCATTGATTGATAGGGGGCATCGCCCGCACAAAATGCGGGATGGAAGCGCTGAAATCACGCAAAATGGCGGTCTCCTCAATTACAGTTCCCTTTTTATTTGACTATCCCGAGCCAAACCTGCTATTTTCTTATCACCACGTTATGGGCACGGGCATAAAGCCCGACCTTACAAAGCAATCTAGCTCAATTGGCAGTTGATCACCAATCCGTCAGATATTCGCAAATAAATGTCCGGATCAAGGAAAGGAGGAGTAATTATGTCGGAACAGAAACATCTCGAGTGCTTACTGACACAGGGGAAAATTACTCGCCGTGACTTTTTAGCTCGCTTATCTGCATTAGGAATCACGGCCACACTATCTCCAGCGTTGTTGACCACGTCGGTTAGCGCAGCTACCCCCCAAAAAGGCGGACGGCTGAGACTCGGCGTTGCCGGTGGTTCCACAACCGACTCGCTGGATCCGGGGAAAATCACAGACGCCATGGCCCAGAGTATTAATTGGCAGGTCAGAAATTGCCTGGTCGAAGTCGACCATAAGGGCCATCCCGTACCCGAGCTGGCCGAAAGCTGGGAACCTATACCCGGTGCCGCTAAATGGATGTTCAAATTGCGCCAGGATGTGGAATTTCATAACGGCAAAGCCCTGGAGGCCGAGGATGTGATTTTTTCCATCAACCATCACCGTGGCAAAGATTCAAAGTCGGCGGCCAAGGGTATTGTTGACCCCATCCAAGACATTAGGGCCGATGGCAACCACATCGTCGTGTTCACATTGAAAGAGGGCAATGCCGACTTCCCCTTTATTCTGAGTGATTACCATCTGACCATCGTTCCGGCCGGCACCACCGGCGCCGAATGGGAGAAAGGTGCCGGCACCGGCGGCTACGTATTGGTCAGCCATGAACCTGGCTACAATGCCTTGACCAAACGCAATCCGAATTATTGGAAGCAGAGCCGCGCCCACTTCGATGAGGTCGAGACGATCGGAATTGCGGATGTGACGGCCAGAGCCACTGCCCTGAACACGGGACAAATCGACGCCATGAATCGATTTGAGCTTAAAACCATTCATTTGTTGAAAAGAGTCACCGGTCTGCAGATAATCAATGTAACCGGAAATAGGCATTTCTCGATTCCCATGTTGACCGACAGGGAACCGTTTAACGATAACGATGTTCGGCTGGCACTGAAATACGCTATCGATCGTGAGCATGTGCTCCAACAGATTTTACGCGGTTACGGCAGCATCGGTAACGATCACCCCATCGGACCAAACCAGAAATATTATGCATCTGAATTGCCACAGAGGAAATACGATCCCGACAAAGCCAGGTTCCATATGAAGAAGGCCGGTATGTTGGATTACCCCTTTCAGCTGCATGGGGCCGATGCAGCCTTTGGAGGTGCGGTGGACGCCGCGGTCCTTTTCAAAGAACATGCTGCCAAAGCCGGTATCAAAATAGAGGTCGTGCGGGAACCCAATGACGGTTACTGGGAGAATGTCTGGATGAAAAAACCCTGGGTTATGTGCTACTGGAGCGGCCGGGCAACTGCGGATTGGATGTTTTCCACCGCCTACGCGCAGGATTCACCCTGGAACGACAGCTTCTGGAAAAACGAGCGGTTCAATAAGCTGCTCAGAGAGGCCCGGGCAGAACTTGACGATGACAAACGAAGTGAGTTGTATGCGGAATGTCAAAAAATTGTGCGCGATGAAGGTGGTGTCGTCATTCCGGTCTTTGCAAACTGGATTGAGGCGGCAACCAACAAACTGAACATCGGAAACCCGGCCGGAAATTGGGAGATGGACGGCCAAAGAGCCCCGGAGCGCTGGTGGTTTAAATCGTAATTACGATTGCACAAAGTCGGCCGATTTTAGACCTTTGCGTTTTCGCTCCGCCAGAACGCCGTCGAGCCAATCCGGATCCATTTCCGGCACCGATGAGAGCAAAAGGTCCGTGTAATCATGGTGGGGCGGCGTAAGGATATCTTTCTTGACACCCTGTTCGACTATTCGGCCCTTCAGCATGACGACAATCTCATCGGAAATGGCCTTGACCGTTGCCAAATCGTGGGTAATAAAGAGATAGGATACCCTCAGTTCATTTTGCAGATCCTGCAATAGTTTCAATATGCCTTCGGCAACCAATTGATCAAGGGCCGAGGTGACTTCATCACAGATAATCATCTCGGGTTTTGCCGCCAGGGCGCGAGCGATGCAAACTCTCTGCTTTTCACCGCCTGACAGCTCCCCAGGATAGCGATCTCTATATTTCATTGGCTTTAATTCGATCATTTCCAGCAGTTCTTTGATTCTGTCCTCCTTTTCCCTGCCTTTCATGCCAAAGTAGAATGTGAGGGGACGTCCAATAACGTCTCTTACTCTCTGTCGGGGATTGAGGGCTGTGTCCGGCATTTGATAAATCATTTGCATGATACGGAGCGTTTCCGGTTTGCGTGATTTTAAAGCCGGCGGCAGCTCCTGCCCGCCATAGAGGACCTTCCCTTCTAGAGGTGGCAGCAGTCCGGTGATTACCCGAGCCAGGGTGCTTTTGCCGCTGCCGGATTCGCCGACCAAGGCGACGGTTCTAGCGCGTCTGACTTTAAGATCAATGTCTTCAAGTACCTTTTCACTTACTTTTCCCGTGTAACTGGCCGACACATTTTGAACTTCCAGGACGATATCATGCTCTGTTGCAGACAGGTCCCTGTCCTCCCTGAGGGTGCGCACGGAGAGCAACGCTCGGGTATACTCTTCTTTGGGATTGGCCATCAGTTCCCTGGCATCATTCTCTTCGATCAGATCACCGTATCTGAGCACCATGATGCGGTCGGCCAACTGAGCCACGACGGCCAGATCGTGAGTGATGTAGATGGCCGCCGTGTTAAATTCCCTGGTAATTTTCTTGATAGCGGCCAGAACTTCGATCTGGGTGGTCACATCCAGAGCCGTCGTGGGTTCATCGAAGATAATAAGATCCGGGGTGCAAGCCATCGCCATGGCCACCATGGCGCGCTGGAGCTGTCCGCCGGAGACTTGATGGGGATAGCGGTAACCGATCCCTTCAGGATCCGGCAGCAGCAGACGCCGATAAATGTCTACGGCCTTTTCTTCCGCTTTTTGAAAATTCATCAGTCCATGCCGAATCGGCGCTTCCGCATACTGTTTTATAAGCTTATGCGCCGGATTAAATGAGGCTGCGGCGCTTTGGGCGACATAGGAGATCCGCACGCCCCTGATTTTTCTCAATTCCTCTTCCGGTGCGCCGAACAATTCCATACCGTCAAAGAGAATCGAACCGGAGGATATGCGACAGCCACCCCGGGTGTAGCACATAGAAGCGAGCCCGAAGGTCGATTTTCCTGCGCCGGATTCCCCGATCAGACCGAGAACCTCGCCTTTGTCCAAAGTGAGATCAAGACCTTTTATGATCGGCATCCATTTTTCTTCCTCGGAACTGAAGCCTTCTATCTCTATTTTTCTCATTTCAAGTAGACGCGTCATTGGTAACCTACCTTAATTTTAATCCGGATATTGTTTGTATTTCTTCAATCCTTCAGTCCGCTTGCGAGATGCAGAAACCAGTCAACCACTAAATTTACGCCGACCGTCAGGAATGCGATGGCTCCTGCCGGCCATAGCGGCGTCAGGATACCGAAGGTGATCGCCCCTGCATTCTCCCTAACCATGCCTCCCCAATCCGCCGTCGGCGGCTGGATACCAAGTCCTAAAAAGCTTAGCGCAGCGATGAACAAAAATACGAAACAGAAACGCAGGCCGAATTCCGCAACCAGCGGCGGCATCGCATTCGGTAGGATTTCCTTGCGCATGATCCACCAGATTTTTTCACCGCGAAGCCTGGCCGCCTCAACGAACTCCATCACCGCAATATCCATGGCCACGGCTCGCGACAGGCGATAAACCCGGGTCGAGTCCAGCACCGCAATCACCAATATTAAAGCGCTTATGGAGGTGCCGACCACAGACAGGGCTATGAGCGCAAAAATGAGGGTGGGAAAAGCCATCAAGATATCGATAATACGGCTTAAAGTCAATTCGGTCCAGCCCCCGAGTGTTGCTGCAAAAAATCCTAAAAGAGAGCCGATAATAAACGACAGCATTGTTGTGATAAATGCGATCGCTATGGTATTGCGAGCGCCGTAAACCAGGCGCGTGAACAGGTCTCTGCCCAAATGATCCGTTCCAAGATAATTTTCGCTGCTCGAAGGCATCCAGACGTCACCGACAATTTCCGTTTCCCCGTATGGGGCGATGTACGGTGTGAACACGGCGGCAATGACATTAATCAGGATCATTACCATGCCGATACGAGCGCTTAGCGGTGATTGTCTGAGTAATTTTATAAAACCCATCTGAAATATCCTCCTTATTTAGATCTTGGATGCAACAGTCTGGGGTTGCTGAGAATTGACAGAATATCGGCCAATAGATTAAGCGAGACATAAACGGCGGCAAAAATAAGGCCACTGGCTTGAACAACGGGAATATCACGTTTAGAAACGGAATCCACCAGGAGCTGCCCCAAGCCCGGATAGACAAATACCACTTCAACAATCACAACCCCTACCACCAGATAGGCCAGATTGAGCGCGACCACATTAATAACCGGCGACAGGGCGTTTGGAAAGGCGTGCAGAACAATGACCCGCATACGCTTTAAGCCTTTCAATTGGGCCATCTCAATATACGAGCTGGCCAAGACATTGATGATTGCCGCACGCGTCTGGCGCATCATGTGAGCGGTTACGATAAACGTAAGCGTCAGGCTTGGAAGAATAATCGCATGAATTTTTTGCCAGAACGACATCTGGTCGTTTATGTTGGAAATACTAGGAAAGACAACTAACTTCACCGAGAGCAAGGCGATCAGAATGTAGGCGACAAAGAATTCCGGAAAGGAAATCGCGCTGAGCGTGCTGGTGGAAATGGCCTTGTCAAACCAGGTTTCACGATAAAGCGCCGCCAGAAGCCCGAGCAAAATAGCGAGCGGCACCGATATCACGGCTGACGTGGACGCCAAAAATATCGTGTTGGCAAACCGCCAGCCGATCAGTTCGGCGATCGGACGCTTGTTGGCCAGAGAGGTCCCGAGGTCTCCCTTCATAAAATCGCCCAGCCAGGCAAAATAGCGTACATGGGGCGGTAAATCCAGTTTAAGCTCCTTGCGAAAGGCCGCCACGGTTTCAGGTGTGGCCTCCTGCCCCAGAATAGCCGTGGCCACATCACCCGGCAACGCCTCCACCCCCAGAAAAATTAGGACGGAGATGACGATTATCGTCAGGAATCCCAATCCAAGGCGTTTTGCTACCATTGATATTATATCTTTCATTTTTTCCCCGATTCTATGGCATTTGCAAGACAGGTTCTGTTTTGTATCTTCACCTGCTTTGCTCAGTGGGAAGGCAGGTGGAGAGGCATAATTCCCGTATAATTGGAATCTGGTTTTACTAAGATGTCATGGATTAAACGAACCACCAGCGTTCGGCCAGTCTAAAGCCGTCAAATTCCCAATTTGCCGCCGGGTTTTCAAACCCCATCTGTTTGCTGGCAGCTGACAGCTGCATGGCAAAGGCTGGAATGGGAGTGGCGCCTTCATCACTGACAATTTGCTGGCATTCCACGTACATCTCACGCCGTTTATTCTGATCAAGTTCCGCCCGGGCGGCTTTGATGAGCTGGTTGAACTTCGGGTGTTTCCAGTGGGTGTCGTTCCAGTTGGCATCTTCCGTATACGCAGTGGAAAACATCCAATCCGCGGTTGCCCGGCCGCTCCAGTAGCACTGGACCCATTCTTTCTTGATCCAGACACTATCCCAGTACCCGTCATCCGGCTCCCGTACCACCTTGATCTTGATGCCGCCTTTTTTTGCCGATTCCTGGATCAGTTCGGAAGCGGAGACGGCACCCGGAAAGGCAGTCTCGGCGGCATGCAGCTTGAATGTGTGATCCAACATCCCGGCCTTTTTCAGGTGGAATTTGGCCTTTTCGGGATCGTGCTTTCGCTGGGGCAGTTCGGAGGCATAAAACGGGTTGATCCGGGGAATGGGGTGATCGTTGCCCGGGTAGCCGTACCCACGTAATATCAGCTTGACCAGCTGCTCACGGTCAATTAAGTATTTGAGCCCCAGTCTGACATCGTTATTGTCATAGGGTTTGATGGTTGTCAGCATGGGGATGGTATAATGCCTGGCCCCCTCCAACTTCAGTGCCTGAACGTCGGGCATCCTTTCCAGCAGATTAAAGGTTTTGGGATCGCAGCGATTCATCACGTGGATCTGACCGGTCTTCAAGGAATTGGTTCTGGCGCTAAGATCCTCAATACCTAAAATCTCTACCTCGTCAAAATAAGGGCGGTCCGATTTGAAGTAGTTGGGATTACGCTTGCCGAAGAACCTGACACCGGGCTCCCAGGCTTGCAGAATGAAAGGGCCTGTACCTACGCCCTTCTCATAATCTTTTCCTTTGGTGCCCTTGGGTACCATCGATATGTGATAATCACTGGCAATGTAAGGGAAGTCCGCATTGCCTTCTTTTAGGGTGAATACCACCGTGTTCTTGCCGTCGGCCTTGATGTCGGTGATCGGTTCGGCAATGCCTTTGGCCGCTGATTTGGTGTCCGGTCCGCGGTGCTGATTGAAGGAATAAACGACATCATCGGCGTCTATGGTTTTGCCGTTATGAAATTCAAGGCCCTGGCGCAGCTTGAAGGTCCATGTCACCGCATCCTTTGAGGCTTCCCAGCTTTCGGCCAATTCGGGAACAGCCTCTCCTTTATAATTGACTTCAACGAGCTGGCTCCGGAGGCATTGATTGACCGTCTGGGACATGGTTTGTGACAACGTACCGGGGTCCATGGAATCTGTCGTTGAACCACCGGCAGAGCCAAGTATCACCCGACCGCCTTTCTTGGGGGTCGCAGCCTCAGCTTTTCCGTTCAACAACACCGGAGACACGGCAGCCATAAGGCCCATGGCAGAAACCCGGGCAATGAACGCACGGCGCGTAATTTTTCCTTCGGTCAGCAATTTTTCCAATTCTTTCAATTTTGACATGGTTCACATCCCCCCTCAAAAAATTTTTTGTGGATAGTTATTTATGGCATATACAGCCGCCAAAATGCAAGGAAAAAGTGAAATTAAATCAGGTTATGGATGTCATTCATTTTTTTGTGTGTGTTAATCCTTAAGAGTTCGACTATGGAAAAGCGGACCAGGCCGGCAACATCTGAATCCCCCTGTTGGTTTGAGAAATCTGAATGGATAACGAATGGGATTTGAACCAATATTTCGTATTACCATTCGGCTATGATTTTGCGAATCGCACTTACAAAGCTTTGGTCCGACCCGCAACAACCGCCGATAAAATCGGCACCGGCGTCAATCAGGTCCGGGACAAATTTCACGAATTCATCGGCGGTGGTGTAAAATATCGTTTTTTCATCAATAATTTCCGGCAGTCCGGCATTGGGCTTAATCCAGATCGGCAAACCGGTGATCTTACGCATGCGTCTGCAAATCGGTATATAGCCCTCGATTCCCTGACCGCAGTTGGCCCCAACGCCATCCACACCTATTTTGGTGAACTCGTCCACTGCTGATTCAGGAGTCACCCCCATCAGGGTGGTGTCTTGGTCGACACCGGAATCAAACACCATGCTGGCAATCACCGGCAGTCCGGTTCGTTTTGCAGCCCTGGCAGCAATGCCGGCTTCGGTGATGTCGATCATCGTTTCAACAATGATGCCGTCGGCCCCTGCTTGTGCCTGGGCGTTGGCCTGTTCTTCAAAAGCGTTTTGCAGTTCTTCTTCAGTGGTCTCCTTGGTCAAAAGCATCTTACCTGTGGGACCGATGGACGCAAATACAGCGGCCCGATTCCCGGCGGCTTTTTTTGAAATTTCAACGCCTGCCGTATTAATGGCGACGGCTTTATCACCCAGTTTGAATCGTCCCAACGATAAGCGGCTGCCGCCGAATGTGTTCGTTAGAACGATCTGACTTCCGGCCTCGACATACTGCCGTGCCACTTCTTCGACCGCTTCCGGGTGGCTAAGATTCCATGAATCCGGACACTCACCGCGTTTCAATCCACGATTTTGAAGCTGGGTGCCCCAGGAACCGTCGGTGACGACCGGACCCTTCTTTAACAGTTTTTCGATGAGAGGATGCATTGCTGTTCTCCTTGTTTGGTTGGATACAATTTTATAAACTAGGTTGAACGGTTCAGGGTTCAACGTTCCGGGTTGATAAACCCCAGCCAGCTCGTATCAAAAATATTAGGTGTTATTGGTTATTTGTTATTCGTAATTGGAGAATGATAATGGTCCTATAAGGTTATTGGCTGGGCAGCCAGAAAGCCGAAATGCTGGGATGCAAAAAAACGTAGAACTTTTGAACCTCCAAGCTTTCCAGCCTTCCAGCTTCAAGCCTACTAAACCAACAACCCCCAATTGGCTTCTAATTCATTTGGGCTAATATTGGGTGCAGTATCCATCGACTGGAACCTTTGAACCTCTGAACCTTGGAACTCTGAACCTATGAACACCTACATAACCTTTATAGATTCAAAACTCAATAAGTCAGCGGCCCGCTCACCAGAATCTGCGGCCTCAATTGTTCTTTTTCTGCTTGATAAATTTCGATTTATTCCTTAGATTACCGGACATGGGCCATGTGTTTGATTTCAGTGAAGCCGTTAATTATGAGCAGTGGTTTAACAAGCCGCAGAATAAGCTCGCTTTTGAGCTGGAAACCCAATTAATGCGGGATTTGCTCCAGCCCATGCGGGGCGAATCCGTCTTGGATATTGGTTGCGGTGCGGGGGCATGTTTGGCAGCCTTTCTCGAAATGGGGCTGCGGGTCACCGGTCTGGATCCGTCAACCTACATGCTGGATATGGCATTCGAAAAAATTGGGCACCGCGCGGATCTTTACCGGGGTTTTGCTGAAGATCTTCCTTTTGACGACAATTCCTTTAATTACGCCTGTCTTTTTACCACCCTTGAATTTGTTGATAACCCTAAAAAAGCATTGGAGGAGGCCTGCCGGGTCACCAAAGACCGCGTCTTCATCGGTGTATTGAACCGCTATGCGCTCAAAGGAATCGAGCGGCGAGTGAAGGGTATTTTCTCACCGACCATTTTTAATCGGGCCCGGTTTTTTAGCGTCTGGGAACTGAAACAAATGATTCGACGTATCATGGGCCAGGTGCCGGTATCCTGGCGCACCGTCTGCCAGCTGCCTGCAAATTCGGGAAAATTCGTACAAAATCTGGAGCAATCAAAAATCGTTCAACGGTGTCCGTTCGGTGCATTTGCCGGAATGGTCGTGATCCTGGTTCCTCGTCTTAGGACCCGACCCATGACCGTGCGTTATCAGGCCAAGAACCCTTCCGGGGCAACGACGGGATTTGTTGCTGGACGACGAACTACGATTGAAGAATGATGGAAGCATACCTTTATGAACGGCTGGAAGATAACAAGGTAAGGTGCAACCTTTGCAGCCATCGTTGTGTCATCAAAGACGGCCGCCGAGGGATATGCAATGTGCGCGAAAACGACGGCGGCATTCTGAATACCCTGGTCTACGGTAAGCTCATCGCCCAGCACATCGATCCGATTGAAAAAAAACCCTTGTTCCATTTCTTGCCCGGGACGCCTTCCTATTCCATTGCCACTGTCGGCTGCAACTTTCGATGCCGTTTTTGCCAGAACGCCGACATTGCCCAGATGCCTTCCGATCGTGAAGGCACCATATTAGGAACTCGCTGCACACCCGGGGATGTGGTGGATGCCGCCCAAGGCGGTGGGTGCAGGAGTATTGCATACACCTATACCGAGCCCACGGTATTTTTTGAATTCGCCTATCAGACCGCCAAACTGGCCCATGATAGGGGCATCTGCAACGTATTTGTCACCAACGGCTATATGACCTCTGAAGCATTGGAGATGATCGAGCCATATCTGGATGCCGCTAATGTGGACCTCAAGGCGTTTACCGATGACTATTACAAAAAGGTTTGCGGGGCCGGTCTCAAACACGTTCAGGCAACCTTGAAATTGATGAAATCCCTTGACATTTTTATCGAGGTGACCACCTTGATCGTCCCGGGTTTAAATGACGACCCCTCGGAGCTGAATGATTTGGCTGCATTCATCGCCCGGGACCTCGGCCCGGAAACTCCCTGGCACATCAGCCGCTTCCATCCCACGTACAAGCTGACCGATCGCCCTTCGACGCCGATTCAAACCCTCACGACAGCCCGGGAAATCGGAATAAATGCCGGACTGAGATATGTCTATACCGGCAATGTTCCCGGTAATGCCGCTGAAAATACATTTTGTTACAGCTGCGGTGAGACCGTCATCGAACGCTGGGGCTTCCAGGTCGAAAATCTGCGGCTTAAAAACGGCAAGTGCACCCAATGTGGCGTTGAGATTGATGGCGTGTGGGAATGAAAGAAACTCAATGCTATTGGAATTTTATTTAACGTAATGTTGATAAGAAAGCTCAGAATTTAATTCGTGCATAATACGTTTTTTGGGAAGCCGCCAGGGCATCTTTTAACGTGTAGATGCCATTGTGTGCCAGTAGGGGTAGCAATTTTAGAAACATTTCAGCGGTGGCCAGAGCATCCCCCACAGCGGTATGACGGCCTAAAATGCGAACCCCCAGGCGCTGTGCGATTGCTTCCAGATCATGGTTTGAGTGCGACGGATGCACCACGGCGGACAACAGCAGCGTATCCAAAACCGGGTTGATAATCTTCACCGCAGTTTGTTCTTCCTTCATCTGCAAAAAGCGCATATCAAAGGCCGCATTGTGTGCTACCAGAATGGTATTCTCTACAAATTGCTGAAATCCGGGGAGGACCTTGTCGATGGTCGGTTGTCCGATAAGCATCTCCGGATGGATTCCATGTATCTGCACTGACTCCCATGGAACGGTCCGCGAGGGATCGACCAGTTGCTCATATCGTTCTTCACGCAATAAACGGCAGTTTACAATTCGAATGGCACCGATGGATAAAATTTCGTCTCCTTCGGAAGGATTCAGGCCGGTGGTTTCCATGTCAAATACCGTATAGGTCAGTTCCGTCAAGAGCTGGTTTTCCAGCTCTGCAACTTGCTCAGTCCGGTCAAATAAATCAAAATCATAATACTCCGGCCGGCTTTCCGGCAGAATCGCCAAGGGTCTGACCTCTTCGGGTTCAAAAATCTCGGCAACCGGCAAAAAAAGTCGCAAATAGGAGGTGCCCTTCAGCCGTTTGGAGCCATAAGATCCAATATCGGAACCGAGATGATCAATTATTTCCCGGAGCGTCAAAGACATTCCTTCCTGCTCGAACACCAAGGGCGCCTGTTCCCACTCGCGCAGGGTTTCAATTTTAATCGGTGCGCCCGACCACATCAAGTCAAGTCCGACATACCAATCCAGTTCGGTCAATCTGCAGGTTAGCGCCTCGATGCCGATCAGAGCTTTTAATTTACCGATTAAAAAAAGCAGCACCCGCAGGAAAGAATAGCTGTCAACCTTTACCCAAAGGGGTTCCCTGATATCTTCCAGCCGAATCTGTACTTGCAGTTTTTCGTGGGATCTGGCTTTCAGCAGTTCCGTCAGATTTTCGGCGGAAATAGTGGTCAGCGGCCACTGATTGATTCCGATTTTGGCATCAAAGCTCAGATTGCTCTCCAAAAGCTCTCCCATGCGGATAGATTCTCGATGGATGATTATTTTGAATTTTTCGAGCTGATCGAGGTCCATTTGCGGATACGCTATGATGGTTTCAATGGCCGAGCGAATACCGGCCAGCGATGCCCGGAATCCTCTGGCAACCGCCTGCAGAGCCAAATTCAAACCACTGTCGGTGGCCAATTGCCGGGTGATATCATAAAATATCAGGACCAATCCTGAGAGCTGCTGCCCCTTGTTTAAAACAGGAACGGCTTCCACCCGCAGCAGTCGATCATCAGCACCCGGCACGACGAAATAGGAGACGGCCTGAGGATCATTTTGTTGAAGTTTCTCGGTGAGTTGATCGAGAATGTGCGCCAGCAGATCTTTATCTATGATTCCGAAGATGGAACGTCCCAGACCGATATAACGCTCGGCTTCAGGCGAACCGGAAGGGTCCGGCTCCCTATGCGCTCCGCCGGCCAGTAGGTGTTTGGCGCGATTGTTATACAGCAGAATCCGACCCTCCTCGTTGCAGATCATCACCCCTTCAGGTAGCTCGGCCACAATGGCCGCCAGCGTATTTTTTTCCTGTTCCGATTCCGATTTGGCCAGCTGGACCTTGGCCTCCACATGCTTTGCGAGGTTTTCGTGCCGCTGTGCGGCTTCGTTGATGCGATCACAAAGCAGACGGATTTCCCCGGCACCTTCGCCTGGAACCCGGTAAGACGGATTGGTGGTATTGATCAACGAAACTTTTTCCGTTATTTTGCGGATGGGCCGGATATAATTACGGTATAGGGCTTCCACCGCCCAGATGCAGACTGCCGCCAGAAGCAAACTAAGGATGACGATGGGACCGACAAACCGTCGTAAAAGATGGGAAATAAAGTTCAGTTCATCGGATGTCAGTTGAGTTTTAAACCAGACGGCGAAAATGGTGAGGATGATGATCAGGGTCACAAAGGAAAGGCCGACAGCTCCCCAGAATTTACTCCTCGGCAGTTTCATGGGTATTTGCTAAAAGTTCTTGTACTTTGGATACCAGCTCGGTGTTTGAGAAGGGTTTGGTAATATAAGCGTCGGCGCCCAGTGCCAGGCCTTTGGCGATTTCCACTTCACGTCCCTTGGCCGTCAAGAAAATGATTTTGATATCCCTGTACCTGGGGTCCAGACGGACAATTTCACATACTTCATATCCGTCAATTCTGGGAAGCATGATATCGAGCAATATGAGATCCGGCTTATATTTATAAATGATATCCAGAGCACTTTCGCCGTTTTCAGCCACCATGACAATATAGCCCTGCTGTTCCATCAAAAATTGGATGGGCACGACGATACTGGGCTCATCATCCACTATGAGGATTTCTTTGGGCATAAAATTTATCCTCGCTGTATTTGCTTACAAACCAGAGGAAATTTTTGCATAGTTTATTCTTCTTACACCGAAAGGCTTCAGGTTCAAGGTTCAAATGTTACAACCAATGGATACTGCTCCCAATATTAGTCAACATCTGGAATACCCGTCATACCCCAATGAGGGCAACGGATTTATAACCAGACAAACCTAGTCTTTGGCCTTTGCATATCCGATACCACTCAATGCTTCGGTCATTTCATCAAGAATGACGGGATCGTCTATAGTGGCCGGGGCTTTATAGGGCTTATTGTCGGCGATTTTTTGGATCGTACCCCGCAATATTTTGCCGGAACGGGTTTTTGGCAGGCGTTTGACCACCGTCGCGGTCTTAAAGGAAGCCACCGGGCCGATCCGGTCTCTAACCATCTGGATGGTCTCCTTGATGATGTCATCGGCATCGCGGGTTACCCCCGCATTCAAAACCAGAAAACCGATGGGCACCTGGCCCTTGAGTTTATCGTCTACCCCCAGCACCGCACATTCGGCCACATCCGGATGATCAGCCAGCACCTCTTCCATGGCACCGGTGGAGAGGCGATGACCGGCGACGTTGATGATATCGTCGGTGCGACTCATGACAAAAGCATAACCGTCTTCATCGATAAAGCCGGCATCTGCCGTCTTGTAGTATCCGGGAAACTCCTCCAGGTACGCCTTAATAAAACCTTGATCGTTGTTCCACAAGGTCGGCAGGCTTCCCGGGGGCAGCGGCAATTTTACCACCAGGGCGCCGATATCACCGGCCTTAATCGGATTGCAGTTGGCATCCACCACCTGCAGGTTCCAGCCCGGTGCCGGTTTGGTCGGTGATCCCTCCTTGATCGGGTACTGATGGAGGCCAAGGCAATTGCCGGCAATGGCCCAGCCGGTTTCGGTCTGCCACCAGTGGTCGATCACCGGCACCCCCAAATTGTTCTCAGCCCATCTCAGGGTGTCGGGGTCCAGCCTCTCGCCGGCCAGAAACAGGGCTTTAAAATTCGACAGGTCGTAATTTTTCAACAGTTCCGCCTTGGGATCTTCCCGCTTGATGGCCCGGAAGGCCGTCGGTGCGGTGAACATCACCTTGACCTTGTGTTCCGATATGACCCGCCAGAAAACCCCTGCATCCGGCGTACCGACCGGTTTGCCTTCGAAAATAATGGTCGTGCAACCCTTTAACAGCGGCGCATAAACAATATAGGAATGCCCCACCACCCAGCCGACATCCGATGCCGCCCAGTAAACATCGCCGGCATCAACATTATAAATGGCGCCCATGGTCCATTTCAGGGCTACCAGGTGCCCCCCGTTATCCCTGACAACCCCTTTGGGAACACCGGTGGTGCCGGAGGTATAGAGAATATAGAGAGGATCGGTGGCCGCCACCGGCACGCAATCATGGGGTTGGGCGTCCTGGGTGACATCATCCCAGTCCAGGTCGCGGCCGTCGATCATGGCGGCAGCTTCCATGGGGCGCTGCTTGATGATGCATTTGCTCGGTTTGGATTCCGCCATTTCAATGGCTTTATCCAGCAAGGGTTTGTAGGCAATCACCCGCGCCACTTCGATACCGCAGGAAGCGGAAACGATGACTTTGGGTTTGGCATCGTTGATACGCACCGCCAGCTCTTTGGCCGCGAAACCGCCGAAAACAACCGAGTGCACCGCCCCCAGCCGTGCGCTGGCCAACATGGCAATAACGGCTTCGGGTATCATGGGCATGTAAATCAGTATTCGGTCTCCCTTGGCAACCCCCTGGGCCGCCAGGGCCCCGGCAAACCGGGCAACCTCATCCTTCAACTGGTTGTATGTGTATTTTTGAATCGTCTGAGTGACCGGACTGTCATAAATAATCGCATCCTGGTCTCCGCGACCGTTTTCAATGTGATAGTCCACGGCATTATAACAGGTATTGACCTCACCGCCGCTAAACCAGCGATAAAAAGGATTGTTGCTGTCATCGAGCACCTTGTCCCATTTCTTATACCAGTGGCAGTCTTCGGCGGCTTTTGCCCAAAAAGAATCTGGATCTTCAATGGATTGTTGGTAGGCTATTTCATAAGGATTGGCCATGTTTATCCTCCTTTTTTTATTGGCAAATTTTATATTGGCGACTGACGATTGATTATCGACGGCTTGTAGTGAGCGCTTGGTACTCTCATCTAATGGCTAAAAAGCGATATAGTACGTTCATTCGTCAATAATCATTCGTCATTCGTCAATCCTAAGCTAGCCGTTTTCATCTTTTACCTTTTGTTTTAAAAACTCCAAATGTTTACGGATACCCTTGTCGGTATTCGGCTCATTGCTGAAAAGACGCTTGATGAATCCCGGCGGATCGTCGATTTTGGGGTCCAATTCCAGGCCTTTTTCATAATCCGCAATGGCTTTTTCGTATTGACCCAGATGGCTGTAGGCAGATCCCCGATTCACATAAGCATTGGCCAGCTTCGGATCGATTTCAATGGCTATGTCGTAATCCTTAAGGGCCTCTTCATACCGTTCCAAAGTGTTGAGGGTATTGGCGCGCCCCACATATCCATCAACCCGGGTCGGATCTATTTCGATGGCGCGGTTGAAGTCTTTTAAGGCTTTTTCCGGCTTGTTTAAATTAAGATTGGAAATTCCATCCAGCACGGCATGGTCATATTTCGATACGCCGACACCGCAGCCGGCAACCATAAAGATTAAGATCGTCAGAACTAAAAGCAGCCGTTTCATTATTTCGGAGAGCTGTTTTCCCTTCAAATCAAGATTGGGATGAGGAGGCCCAGACGCCTCCTCATCCTTTGAATGATGAATCAATCAGGGTCATACACCTAAAGGTTATACCCCTATACCCCTGACTGTCCTCGCGAGGTTTTCTCATTGACGACCGGCTCTTCTTCGTAGATATCGTGCTTTAGGGCTTCAAAGTCGCCTTTGATATTGGTTGACATTTCCAGCTTGTAAGCCAAAAACCACATCATGCCGATACCCAGAATCCACCACAGAATCTGCCATATCCAGATCGACGGCATCCCGTTGGCCCATTCAGTCGGCTTTAAGGGGTCGCCGAAGATCGTGTTGCCGATCACACAGCCGGGACCAATGGCAAAAAAGAACCAGACCAGGGTGATGATCCAGCCCCATTTGATCAGATGCTGCTTTTCCGGCCCAAGGTTGGCATGTTCACGGATGAAGCTGTGATATCCCATGCGGCGGTCGGCTTCCTGTTTATCGGGCTGGGTGAAGAAACTGACGAGGATGGCAATCGGCAGGTTAAATATAATACCCCAGCCGGCACAATGAATGGTCCAGGGGTAAGCTCCCCAGGGCAGGCCAAGCTTAAATGTAAACGTGACGGTGACAGCAATGATGCCGCAGAAAAGACCGGCAACGACACCCTGACGTGTCAGCCACGGCCAGTATAGCGTGGCGATCAGGGGCACATACATCATAAACCCGTAGGACACGGCCAGACCGCCGAGCATAACGATGGCCCCCGGCACAATGGAAGCAAAGATCAGCGCCGAGCCAACCACGATGATAACGGTGATACGCCCCCAGTGGGTTTGCTCGGTTTCGGTCATATCCTTTTTGAAGTATTTTTTAACAATGTCGCGGGTCAACATACCGCTGGCCGTGGACATATAGGCCGCACCGGTGGATTGCATGGCGGCCAGGGCACAGATGGCCAGCAGGCCCACCACAAAGGGATAGGAGTCTTTCATCAGGTGAATCAGGTAAGGCACGAGGTTGGCCTGTTTACCGCCGACCAGGTTGGCAAGGGGTAGGACCGTTTCGGTCATGCCCTCCGGTTTTAACAGGGTCATTACCCAACCCCCCATGGCCTGCATGGTGGTGAAAATAAAGAGGGCAAAGCCGATTCCCAGGGTGGAGGCCCACACCTGTTGCAGGGGGAACGGTTTGGGGTTTTTGTTGGCAAACGCCCACATCGAAAACGCCGGCGAGGCATGAATCCCCATCAAGGCAAACATGTAGGTCAGAACCATCACGCCGGTCCAGGTGCCGCCAACGGCTTTAGGACCTGCCGACACAAATTGGATCACACCGGGCACGGCCACGAAATGACTGTAGCCGGCGGGTGTAATTTTAAAAATCGATGCCTTGTTTTCCAGGAAAACCTTGGCCGCCTCCGGATCGGCCCATTTGGGTACCTCCGCACCGCCGCTGTTAATCCAGGCGACGATATCACCGTACTTTGACGTCATGCCATCCCAGCCGCCGGCAAAATTGACGCCGATGAGCCCCAGGGCCACAATTCCCCCCCAGAGTAGGACGCACTGGGCTGTGTCGACGTAAGCCACCGAACGCAGACCGCCCAGGGCCACATACAGCGTCACGATGATGGCCAGCATCCACATGCCGACATTGACCGAAAACAACCCGTCGGTTAGGATGTTAAACAAAACCCCTGACGCCCGTAGCTGAATACCCAGGTAGGGGATACTGAAAAACAGGGCCACGATAACGGTTAGGATGCGCATGGCCTCGGATCCGAAATAGGTCGAGTACATCTCCCCTGGAGTCACAAAACCGTAGCGTTTGCCCATCAGCCATTGCCGTTTTAAGAAAAGAACGCCGGTAAACGGAATGGTAAGGACGTAAAACGATGCATACCCGTATGGAATTCCGTCTCGCCATATCAAGGCGGGATGTCCTACAAATGTCCAGCCACTGAACGAGGTTGCCGTGGCTGCCAGCACAAAGACCCAAATGTTGAGCTGACGTCCGGCAATAAAGTAATCGGTTCCCTTCTTGGCTTTCAGGTAACCGGTCACCCCAATGGTGATGCAGTATCCCCAGTAGCAAAGAACGAAAAAGAATAGCCAGTATACATGAGATCCCATGCTAATCTCCTTTCGAATTTGGGTTATTTGTTAGGTAACAAAACTTTCATCCATAGCTAATCGTTCAGACTTTCGCTGTCGGGACCGCATCACCTCCTTTTAATATCAGACCGGATAACTCCCGTTTCTGACGGGAACAGGATCATCTTCTCTCGGTTTTCCGCCTCTGTCTGTAAGATCTACCATCATCCTGTTTATCCTGGAAATCCTGTCTAATCGAAATGAAAAAAGATCAATATTGTAAGGCTGCAACTACCTATCCGCCATCTTCTTAATTTCTTCGACAATTTCGGGATTGGCGAGGGTGGTGACGTCGCCGACATCCTTCTTATTAGAAATCGCCCCCAACACCCGGCGCATGATCTTGCCCGAGCGGGTCTTGGGCATATCCGTGACGATCCAGACATGGCGCGGCTTGGCAATTTTACCAATTTCCCGGCTAATGGCGTCCGAGATTTTTTGTTCCAGTTCCTTGGAGGGCTCAAATCCGGGCTTAAGCGATACAAAAAGATCCGGTTCGCGGCCTTTGATGTCATGGGCCACCGGAACGACGGCGGCCTCGGCGACCTCGGGAACCACCAGAGCGGCGGACTCGATTTCTTTGGTTCCCAGCCGGTGGCCGGATACGTTAATGACATCATCGATGCGGCCGAGAATTCGATAATAGCCGTCTTCGGCCTCCACGGCGGCATCCCCGGTCATATAAGGCCAATCCCGCCAGTCTTTGCTGTCCGGGTTTTTACAGTAGCGGGCATAGTAGGTATCGACAAAGCGGTCACGGTCGCCCCAGATGGTCTGAAACCCACCGGGCCACGGATTCTGGATGCAGATGTTGCCGGCTTTGCCGGCCCCCGGCGGAATAACCTTGCCTTCATCATCGTAGATAATGGGGTGGATCCCCGGTACGCCCTTTCCGGCACTGCCCGGTTTCATGGGTGCCAACGCCGGCAGGGTGCTGCACAGAAAACCGCCGGTTTCGGTCTGCCACCAGGTATCTACGATGGCCGCCTTGCCCTTGCCGACCACGTTGTAGTACCATTTCCAGACTTCCGGCTCGATCGGTTCGCCGACGGTGGTCATGTGCTTAAAATGGTAATTATATTTGGCCGGCTCGTCCGGACCGATTTTGCGCAGGGCCCGGATAGCGGTGGGGGCGGTGTGGAAAATGTTCACATCCAGCTCCTGGGCGATCCGCCAGGGTCGGCCGGGGTCCGGGTAATTGGGAATGCCTTCGTAAATGACCGTTGAGGCGCACAGCGCCAGTGGGCCGTACACAATGTAGGAATGTCCGGTGATCCAGCCGATATCGGCCATACACCAGTAAACATCTTCCGGATGGATGTCCTGGACGTACTTGGACGTGCCGGCGGCATAGGCAAGATATCCGCCGGTGCTGTGTTGGCAGCCCTTGGGTTTGCCGGTGGTTCCGCTGGTGTACATCAAAAACAGCGGATCTTCAGCCGGCATGGGCACCGGGTCAACCCTTTGACCATAATATTCCTTCAGTACGTCGTTGACAAAATAATCACGCCCCTCCACCATGGGTGTGGGGCTCGATGCCTTGCCCGGATAGCGCTGCCAGACCAGCACCTTGTCGACTTTTTGGCCGTCCTTTTCGGCCAGATCAACGGCGATGTCGGCGTTTTCCTTATGATTCAAGAGATTTCCGGCACGATAATACGAATCCATGATGATCAGCACACGGCTCTGGGAGTCCACGATTCGGTCGGCACTGGCCCGTCCGCTGAAGCCCCCGAAGACCTCGGAATGAATAACGCCGAGACGGGCACAGGCCAGCATGGTGATGGGAAGTTCGGCTGACATGGGCATATGCAGGGTCACCCGATCACCGGCTTTTAATCCGGCAAAATCCCGCAACAGGGCTGCGAACTCGTTCACCCTTACATAGAGTTCCTGGTAGGTGATATGTTCGATCTTTTCCTCTTCGAGTTCGGGCACAAAATGGATGGCCGTCTTGTTTTTATTTTTGGCAAGATGACGATCCACACAATTATAGCTTGCATTGATCTTACCACCGGCAAACCACTTCCAGCAGGGCGCATCGCTGGTGTCCAGGGTGGTATGCCAGTATTCATACCAATCAAGAATATCCGCGTATTCCTTGAAACAATTCGGAAAATTGTCCAGACTGAAACGGTCGAAAACCGCCGGATCCGTCATGTTGGCCTGGGCGATAAACTCCGTGGATGGATGGAAATATTCTTCCTCCCCCCAGTGAACTGCAATTTCCGCTTCGGAAGTTTCGATAACGTCTTTTTTCGCCATAAATACCCCCTCTCGGTTTATGATTGATAAAAAGTAAAATAAGGAGATCTTTTAAATATCAGCGACTGACTGCCGTTTGAGGCTAAATAAATGCAATTCATTTATTATTTTTTATAACAAAAAATCAAATGGACAAGAGCATATGTAATTAATTTTAGCTGCTATAGCTTTTTATATCCTTTATTATAAGTTTGTCAATATGATTTTTATTTATATAGGAGATATTTTACACAAACATAGGTTGAATGGATTTATCCCATATTTGTAAAATAATTGGACACTTCATGTTTTAAAAGTCTTAACATCCTGAAATTATATTTACAAATTACCTGTTAAACCATTCAACCAGTAAACTAATTAACCTGGTTTGTAGTAATAAGGATCGTGTTTTCATCTGATCATAAATCTGTTTCACTCATTTGGGCATGGCGGGTATTCCAGACAAGGACAAATTATTTCGAGCTGTATAGTTGAGTTATTATCCGGGTATTCCCTTGTAATCAGCGACCGGATGGTTACTATTCTCTTTCCATACGTCTCTGAAAAAATAGACATTTTTTAGGAAGACTTCGGGTCTTTAATATTTTCTTTACCCTTAACCCTGTATGTTGAACCTTAAACCTGTGAATAGTTACCTTATGTCAAATCTATTAACCAACGAAAACTTACGAAACATCGCCATCATCGCCCACGTCGACCACGGCAAGACCACACTGGTGGACGCCATGTTCCGGCAAAGCGGTTTGTTCCGGGCGGATCAACAAATCGACGAACGGCTCATGGATACCATGGATCTGGAAAAAGAGCGTGGCATTACCATCGCAGCCAAGAACTGTTCGGTTGTGTGGAAAGGAGTTCGGATCAATATCATTGACACACCCGGCCACGCAGATTTCGGCGGGGAAGTGGAGCGGGCCCTGTCCATGGCCGATGGGGCGATTCTGCTGGTGGACGCCTCCGAAGGTCCCTTGCCTCAAACTCGGTTTGTCCTCAAAAAGGCACTGGAAGCCGGTCTTAAAATCGCTGTGGTTATTAACAAAATCGACCGACGCGACGCCCGACCCGAAGAAGTCCTCGATGAGATCTACGATCTGTTGATCGACATGGATGCCACCGATGAGCAGCTAGAATTTCCGTTGCTCTACGCCATCGGCCGGGAGGGGATTGCCTCAAAAGCACTGGATGCGGAGGGAAAGGACCTCAATCTGCTTTTCGACACCATCCTGGATATGATTCCCGGTCCTTCCCATGCCCCCGGTGCACCTTTTCAAATGCTGGTATCGGACTTGGGGTATTCAGATTACCTGGGACGGCTGGCCGTCGGGAGAATTTCCAACGGTACGGCACGATCAAAAGACACTCTGGTGTGTATGGGTGAAGACGGTCGCAGCGTGCCGCTCAAGGTTTCAAAGCTGCAGGTTTACGAGGGCATGCAGGTTAAAGATGTTGACGAGGTTCAGCCCGGAGATATTGTCGTGTTGGCGGGCATCGAGGATGTCAAGATCGGGGACACGATCTGTCACCAGCAAGACCCCCGGGCATTGCCTCGGATCAGGGTTGACGAGCCCACCGTGTCCATGATGTTTCGTATCAACAATTCACCGCTGGGGGGCAAAGAAGGAAAGTATGTGCAGTCAAGCCGATTACGGGAGCGTCTGTATAAAGAGACCCTCGTTAATGTGGCCATTGATGTGGATAAAACCGAAGACCGCGACAGTATTCTGGTCAAAGGCAGGGGGGAGTTTCAGCTGGCCATCTTGATCGAGACCATGCGCCGGGAAGGATATGAATTCTGTGTCGGAAGGCCGGAGGTCATCTATCGCTACCATAAGGGTGAAAAATTAGAGCCCATGGAGCGGCTGCTGGTGGACTGCGAAGAACGCTTTCTCGGTGTGGTGACCGAAAAACTTTCACTACGCAAGGCCAAGATGACCAACATGGTCAATAACCGCAAGGGGCGGGTGCGACTTGAATTCACCGTGCCGGCCCGCACGCTAATCGGATATCGAGACGAGTTTCTCACCGATACCCGGGGTACCGGTATCATGCATTCGCTTTTCGATGGCTACGGGATATTTCGAGGCGATTGTCCCAGCCGGTTCACCGGTTCGATTGTGTCCGATCGCACCGGAAATGCCGTACCCTATGCCTTATTTAACCTGGAGCCCCGCGGGCGTCTTTTTGTGATTCCCGGTGATCCGGTTTACGAAGGGATGATCATCGGTGAGCACAATCGGGGACAAGATATTAATGTAAATCCCTGCAAAGAAAAGAAGCTGACCAACATGCGCGCCGCTGGAAAAGATGATAATGTCATCCTTTCGCCAATCAAATCCCTTACTCTGGAACAGACCATCAGCTTTATCCGTGAAGACGAGTTGGTGGAGGTCACACCTCGATCGGTGCGCATGCGCAAGGCCGTGCTGTCCGCCCAAAAGCGCCGTAACCTGCGAAACGCCAAAGCGAAAGGAATATAGTGGCCTATCCCTATAAATTTTGGATTTCAGATTTTAGATTTCGGATTTAAAGGAATGAAAAAGGGATGAAAATTAAGAGCCACCCTATCGCTGATCTTTCTATGGGCAAACCTACCTGTGATAGTTTTCAATCGAATCTATCTTATCTTCAACCATTTTAAGGTAGGCCGCCGCCTGGCTGTGCGGTTTGATCTTGGTGAAGTCTAAAAGTGTTTGTTGGGCCTGGCGATATTTTGCCGTCTGGAAATAGACGACAGCCAAATTGAGAATCGCCTGCTCGAACCGGGGCGATATGGACAGGGCGCGCTGATAATAGTCGACAGCCGTGTCAAAATTCAGCAATTTTGCGTCGCAGGTACCAAGATTGTTCAGGACATGGATATGATAGGGATGGTCCGCATGGGCCTTCAGAAAATCTGAGCGTGCTTCCTCGACTTTACCCAAAGAGAAATTCGCCATCCCCCTGTACCAAAACAAGGGGGTTGAGGTCGGGTCTAAATTATAAAAACGCCAATTCACCTTATCAATTTCAGTGACAACCCCGCGCCAATCCTTTGCCCGGAAAGCCGCAATTGTTTTTTTGGTGTGCGCCTCAGCTTTAAAGCGAGTGTATCCAAAGATCAATCCAAAGACCAATATCGTCAGGATGATAAAATTCAACGATAATATTTTGTAAGCCTTCACCGCTTTAGGGACAGGAAATGTCCGGTGGTAGATGGCGACAAGCCCGCCGGCAATCAGCATAAAAAAAAGGCTGTGAAAAATACGCTCTTTGGGAAATGAAACGAACGATATCATCGCAAAGCCGATGATTCCGAATAACATCACAGCAGCGAATATTTTATCTTGTATCTCCGCGGCATGACCGATGATCCGAAAGCTGTAAACGATTAATACCCCCCAGAAAATCAGGTGGGCAATAAATCCCAATATACCGGTCTCCGCACAGACCCACAAAAAATCATTGTGCGGGCGTTGTTTCCGTGCTTCACGCCTGACACCTTGAGATACTAACGTTGTTTGACTCATTTCGTAAGCCGGCCAGACAATCTTCCATTGACCCAAACCAACCCCTAAAAAGGGAGCAGCCGTGATCATTGGAAGTGTTTTTTGCCACACTCGATTGCGCCCCTTCAAATCAGTGAGGATCTGAATCGATCTTCGCAAGGGTTCTGACCTTTGTATTTCGGCCGGGAGCGGCCGGGTCGAAAACTCACAGAAATGATGATTGCTGTAAGAATGAGACCAAATGGCCCCCACAGAGGATATAAGGAAAATGACGATTACCGTTAGCGATCGCCGGCGGTATGAATATTTTTCCTTTGGGAGAAATTTTAGCTTTGGATGCCCCAATAGGATAAACATTACCATTCCAACGATGAAAATGAGGCTTGCCCCCCACACCGCCCGTGCTTCAGACAAGGCGATAACATGGATGACCCCGGTTAGGGTAACTGTGCTCAGCAGGTACCAGCCGCCGTAAAACTGCAAGGCCCCGAATAAAATAAAGGGGAGCATCAGAAAAAGGGCCGATGCAAAGAGATTCGCATTGACCATGGTACCGTAGAGAATATTGTTTCCGGGTATTTCGGTGAATCCAATCTGGAAGTATTGGCCGAGGCCGATAAGCCCCATAATCAAAGCTGCCAGGATCACCGATTTTGTCAAAAATGAAAGGCTTGCCTGATTGCGACCCAGGATAAGCGAAGCAAGATATAAGCACGTGAGCGATAAGAATAGCTTCAGCCATTCAAAAACCCCATCGGCGAGGTTGATGGACTTCGTCAAAGACAAACCCGACACCACAATACATCCGATGGCAATTGGAAATATTGCCCGAAAAATGACCGTAACGTCATAGGAATGGGACAAAGCCGAACCCTGAAAGATATAAATCAGAATAATTACAACGCTGAGCATACTCCAGGCCAGGAATCTGATTGACAAGACCGGATCCAGGGTGGCGTCAGAATACAGGAAGGGAATTATAAAAACAGTTCCTACGATAAATATAATAGGAGTCAGGTTATCTATCCCATATCTTTTAGCTTGATCTAAATCCGCCGATTTTGGTGAAGCCCCCGCCAAAGCATTGCCGATCCCGTTAAATGCAGGCTTTCGATTGAAAATACGAAATGCAAATTTAGAAAATGGAATCAGGCAGGAACCCATGGCTTAGTATTTCGGAAGTAATAGGATTTCAGATTAGGCTTATGAACAACCGTTTTCTTCCGCTTCAAGAGAGCTTCTTGAATTCTTTCCGCTCCGCAGGAGACGCGTTCACTCTACAATGGTGCTGGTCGGCTGGAAAAAATTTGTCTTTTCAGCTGAAAGCGATACATCCCCCATTTTACCACTGCATTTACCCGGATGGCAGATGAATAATGAAATTGTCTTTTTACTCTCATCCCACGTGATGGCATAATTCAGACCTTTAAGAAACCGGCCAAGCGCGGCTCTGAGGGTTACATTGCGTAATTCAATGGTAATCGGTGTCCTCTCCCACTCTTCATTGAGAAGAATCCGGTAGCCGGTATCATTGGAAATTTTTGTAAGAACTCCCTTCAGGGTATCATTTTCGGCTTTCAGGGATATCAATTTGGGGCGCTCGGTCGCAACAGCGCTATTTGGGGCGAGCATTGGATGCACCAAGAAAATGGCCAAAAGACATATTAGGATTTGCAGCCGTTTGAAATCTAATTTCATAATCACACACTGGTTTATCATCGATTCGCAATTACAGTAACATAAATTTATAATAAAATAGCTTGATTGTTGTTTGTGTATATCATCTTAAAATATCCCCGTCAAACCGGCTATATTTTTTGACTTTGGTATGCAAGCCTGCTATATTCCTCATCATTTCCGGGTGTAGGATTACGCTTTAACCTTTTGACTTAATCCGTTTTAGCGCCATCCTTAGATGGCCCCAATTTTTCTTGGACAAAATTTAAGATGTATTAAATGAGATCGACGAAGGTCGTCCACATCGTTTCTTGTCACGCTGAAGGTGAAGTCGGAAACGTCATCGTCGGTGGTGTGGCCCCACCGCCGGGTGATAGTGTTTGGCAGCAATCCCGCTGGATTGACAATGACCAGACCTTGCGCCAATTTGTTTTGAATGAACCAAGGGGTGGTGTGTTCAAGCATGTCAATCTACTGGTGCCGCCGAAAAATAAGAAGGCAGCTTTTGGTTTCATCATAATGGAGCCCGAGCACACGCCGCCCATGTCCGGTTCTAATTCTATTTGTGTTGCGACCGTGTTGCTGGACAGTGGGTTGATTCAGATGAGTGAACCAGAGACAACCTTCTTTCTCGAAGCGCCGGCGGGGCTGGTGCAGGTTAAAGCCTATTGTGAAAATGGCAAGGCTCAAAGTATCGAGATTCAAAACGTTCCTTCGTTTGCCAACAAACTGGGTGTAAAACTTGAGGTCACCGGGATAGGTACCCTGACGGTTGACACGGCATATGGCGGAGACAGCTTTGTTCTGGTGGATGCACAGGCTCTGGGCTTTAACATTGTACCGGATGAGGCGCGGGACCTTGCTGAAGTCGGCGCTAAAATCACCGCGGCAGCCAACGACCAAATCGGGTTTCAACACCCCACCAACCGCGACTGGAACAAAATTTCGTTCTGCCAGTTTGTGATGCCGATAGAGCGCCGGGATGGCATTCTAACGGGACGCAATACGGTTGCCATCGATCCCGGAAAACTCGATCGCTCTCCTTGCGGCACTGGATGTTCTGCCAGAATGGCAGTCCTTCATGCGAGGAGGGAAATGCAAGTCGGGGATCGGTTCATCGGTTATTCCATTATTGGGTCCAGGTTTGACTGCACCATATTAGACGATACCGATATTGATACCCAGGTGGCCATTATTCCGACAATCCGTGGGCGGGGCTGGATAACCGGTACCCATCAATTAATGTATGATCCGGAAGATCCATGGCCTCTCGGCTATCGTCTGACAGATACGTGGCCAAAGCGAAGGAATTAAAAAGTTGCGCAAGGATCGGGAGAAAATATGTTTGAATGGATAACAAGTCCTGAAGCATGGGTTGCTTTAGGGACACTGACAGCACTGGAAATCGTTCTTGGGATAGATAATATTATTTTTATATCAATTCTCGTAAGCCGGCTTCCGGAACACCAGCGTAATCTCGGACGACGGGTTGGCCTCGGTCTGGCGATGGTCGCTCGTCTGGCCTTGCTGTTTTCTATCGCCTGGGTGATGGGATTAACAGCGCCCTGGTTTACGATATTTGGAAAGGAGATTTCAGGACGTGATGTGATTCTCATTCTGGGCGGTTTGTTTCTTCTCGGAAAGTCGACCCATGAGATTCACAACAGTTTGGAGGGCACGAGCGAAGATAAACATAAAACAGCTGCGGCCACCCTTGGGTCCGTACTTATTCAGATTACCGTTCTGGATATCGTGTTTTCACTGGATTCAGTGATAACGGCCGTGGGTCTGGTAAAGTATGTTTCTGTTATGGCGATTGCCATTATTCTGGCTGTCATGGTAATGTTGCTGGCAGCAAAACCCATCGGGGATTTCGTCGACGCCCATCCGACCATCAAGATTCTGGCACTCTCATTTCTGATTTTGGTCGGTGTCACCTTAATGGTAGAAGGGTTTAATATACACGTGCCAAAAGGCTATATCTATTTTGCGATGGCCTTTTCAGTTGTCGTGGAAATGTTGAATATTCGGATGCGCAAAAAACGGGTGGCACCGGTCAAATTGCATAAGCAGGTTCAACATTAAGTTTCACCGAGTCATGGTTGAAGTGCATGGCAAATAAGAAACGAATGGCCTTGCATTGCCAATGCCTTAAGAAATTTGGTTGAAAAGGAAGAAATATGGATACGGAACATCCAAATATCCTGTGTATCATGGCAGACCAGTTAACGGCTCCGGCACTGCCGTTTTATGGACATCCGATCGTTGAAACACCCCATATCTCCGCTTTGGTGAAAGAGGGGGTCATTTTTGAGAATGCCTACTGCAACAGCCCGCTGTGCGCGCCGTCCCGCTTCTCAATGCTGACGGGAAGACTGCCATCGCGCATCGGTGCCTACGACAATGCTGCCAATTTTTCCGCCGATATTCCTACCTTTGCCCATTGTCTGCGCGAATTGGGATACCATACCTGCCTCGCCGGCAAGATGCATTTTGTAGGACCGGATCAGCTTCATGGCTTTGAGGAACGGTTAACCACCGACATATATCCGTCTGACTTTGGCTGGACGCCTGATTGGAAAAATTTTACAGAAAGACCGACATGGTACCATGACATGTTGAGTGTCGTACAGGCAGGTCTTTGTCAAACAAGCAACCAGCTTGACTTTGATGAAGAGGTTGCCTTTCATTCGCAACGCAAATTATATGATTTGTCTCGGCGAGGCAATGAACAGCCATTTTTTATGATCGTTTCTTTCACGCATCCCCACGATCCTTTTGCGATCACCCGAAAATTCTGGGATCGATACAACCATAAAAACATTGACATGCCTTCGGTAGCGCCAATTCCCTATGATCAGCTCGATCCGCATAGCCGGAGACTTTATCACGTTTGCGCCTTGGGTGAATATGCTCAGACCGAAGAACGTGTGCGCAATGCGCGTCACGCATATTACAGTATGATCAGCTACATAGATGATAAGGTCGGGCAGCTTTTAGAAGTCCTGGATAACAGCGGCCTCAGAGACAATACCATCCTCCTGTTCATCTCCGATCATGGTGAAATGTTGGGGGAACGCGGTCTGTGGTATAAAATGTCTTTTTTTGAATGGTCCGCCCGGGTACCAATGGTTTTCCACGCGCCGGGAAGGTTTGCTCCTCGACGAGTAGGCCAGTCTGTTTCTCTCGTTGACCTCCTGCCGACCCTTGCTGAAATTGCATTGAACGGTAAATCGCCGGTTTACCCTGACACACTGGATGGCCATAGTCTGCTACCGCTGCTTGAAGGCAAGGACATCAAAAATCCCGCTGCTGTTTATGGTGAGATGCTCGGCGAAGGGGCTGTGGCCCCGTTGCTGATGATCAGACGCGGCTGTTACAAGTATATTTACAGTAAACCGGATCCGGAGCAGCTTTTTGACCTGGAGAATGATCCGACTGAATTACACAATCTTGCCGACCGGCAAGAATTTCAGGATTTGCGCCGGGATTTTCATGCTGAAATGTTGCAGCACTGGGATAATGAGGCGCTGCACAAGCAAGTGATCGATAGCCAGCATCGCAGGCGACTGGTTTACCGGGCATTGAGACGCGGCCGCCACACCCCTTGGGATTTTCAACCCTATCAGGACGCTTCACAGAAATACATGCGCAATCATTTGGAATTGGGTGCTTTGGAACGCTCAGCCCGATACCCCGTGCCTGAAGTGCCTCAGCCCGACGGGCCGGCAGTGTCAAATGAGTAAAAGACAAGGCCTATCTTGATCGATTCGCTTAACCCGATCCTTTGGTTGTTTATGACTTATTTACCCAACGTTTAAGCTTATCCTCGTGGAGCGCGATCCAGCGCACCAAGCCGATATTATGATTGATGTACGAATAATACTCGTCATCATTCTGGTTCGGCGTATCGTAAAAATCAACCAAATCCCAGTTGAGCACATATAGATTGGCAATGGACAGCATCGGTATCAGATGTCTACGTTCCTGCTTCGACAAAGGGTTGATGTGGCTGAGCCGGAGACAAGTTTTATTGTAGGCGCTTAGAAATAGCGTAAATTTATCCGGTCGAAGCCCCGCTGCCTGGTCATCCCAGATGCTGGTAAAATAAACGAGCGCCAGGGCGACATCAAACAGCCGGTAATCCACCTTGGACCAATCAAAATCGAAAATGCCGACCCCCTTTTCATCACGAAACTTCAGGTTTCCGGGGTGATAATCGCAGTGAATCGGTATTTCCTTCATTCCCTGAAACCTGCCATTATAGGAAGCAGCAATATCCAGGGCGTTGCAGATCGATCCAAAATTATCTTTGAACAAGCGGTCACACCGACGGTCACCAGCTTGTCCCATGAAGGCGCTAAATCTATTTTTAAATGTGGGAATAAACTCCATGATCCGCGGTTGGACGCGATCCGCTCCAGGCGGTTTTTCGAAACCATGGCCGCAGTGGTGAAGGTGAGCGAGGATTTCGGCGGCGCTGATGAACTCTTTATCTGTCAAATCGGTGTCGGTCCAGGAGTATTTAGCCTCTCCGTCGAGAAATTCGAATAGAGCCCAAAGTGCAGTTCTTCCCCGGTGATTTTCAGGAGACGGGGTGTGCACCAAGGTAGCCTTGTTTCGGCATGGAACGATGCCCGCCGCAAGTGTGAACCCATTTGATTTCAAATGGTTCAGCAGAGCGTGTTCAAAAAGGATTTCAGTTTCGATCACATTGGGATTATACAACCGCAAAAAATACCGCTGGACACGATTGTCGACCGCTATCCATAACGCGTAGCTCTTATGGCAATACCCGCCTAAAATTTCCTTGATCCGTGTCAGCTTGCCGAGATCGTAATTTTCTTCCGTTAAACAACGAATTGCTTCCGTGAGACCTTCATCATTCAGTTCTGACTGGAGTTCCATCTTTTTTCTATAGATTAGGCAGTTCACACCTTGGTATGCGTTTTAATTGCCAATAGGGTAAATGATATGGAAATTTCCAGTTGTCGTCAATGCCTAAACGGAGATTGAATACACGATCCAACCTACCAGGTTATAACGGCCCCCCTGCGCCTACCAAATGCCCAAAACGCTATCGTTATCTTGCAAAAATGGGCAAACATAACGCCCGTAGTCTGATCGAATTTTCTTTTTATTCACCCATGGATGATTTTTTTTATTAATACTTTAAGCAAAATAGCCGATATATTCTTGCAAACCAGTAAATTATAAATCATGTCATCGGGTTACCATGACTGTAGCTGACATTTTTCCGAATTATCTATAGCTTAAATAATATTGATGTCATAAGGTCTTCCTTAGAAGGTATATAGATAAAAATTTGCACCTCCAACTAGGATGTTTTTTTTAAAGTGAATTATGCCAACAAACCAATTAAAGGCGGTCCCCACCCAAATTAGCACCTCCCAGGACATCGTCGACCACATTCTAAATAACGATATTGTGCTTCAATCTTCTGAAATGTTGCACAAATTGTTGAAAAAGTACCCTGATGAGCCGGGTCTTGTCAGAGTGTACGCAGATCAGCTGAAAAAAAATGGCGCATTGGACAGTGCTGCCGACTTATACAGCAAAGCTGCAAAACAGTTCCTTGAGAAAGGTAAGGTTCCTGCAGCGATAGCTCTGAAGATAAGACAATGGCGAATCAACTCACCGACAAAAGCAACCGTTAATAAGTTTTTATTGAATTTGATGCAAGTTGCCGGAGACAATACACCGGTCACGTCATTTTTTTGTCAATTAAATTTCCGGGAATTGATTGCACTATTTTCGATAGCTGAAATCATTCAACTGCCGCCAGACCATACTGTAAAGAAAGTTGGGGATTCAGAAGACAGTCTCTGTTTCGTCATATCCGGCACCTTGAAGGATTCGATGTATAATACGATTGACAACAGGGCTAAAGTCTACAGAGAACCTAACCTGTATTTAAAGGAAAATGATTCTTTTGGGGATATTTATCCCTTTGATAGTGACAAGAAAAGCAATTCATACATTGAAACCAAAAGTCAGGTTGAATTGCTAAAAATTTCAAAGGAAAAGCTGAGAAAAATATGTACAAAATATCCTAAAATCGAACATGGGTTATTGAACCTTTTAAAAATTCGCTCCAATTCATCCATGGACGATTCACGCGAGAAGTTGCGTTATGTTCGACGAATTCAATCGAAAATGGAACTACAGATTGAAATCCATTTAAACGGTTCGCAAAACACCTCAATCTGTCTTTCAGGCTATTCCAGTGATGTTTCCATAGGCGGCATACGCTTTATTATGGATGAGATAAGTCTTAAATCATCTTCAGAAATTTCCTCGTTCGAGAAGGGCATAAATAATGCGAAGGTACAGGTGAATTTCCCCATTGAAGATTTGGCAGTCAGTATACCGGGAAAAATTGTGTGGGTATCACAAGTTTTACATGAGGGAAGAAAAACAATTGCCCTTGGCATTCAATTTGATAAAATGTCACCTAAATTAAAAGGATTATTAATGGTGTTTTTCGATTCATTTCATAAAAATTGAACTTACCCTGCAGCTCAGAAACCGACTGTAACCACCCTACCCCTTTTCCGGTCTGCTCACCTTTCAACTCAGCCTTGTAAACAGTGAATAAAACGCTTTGATTCGATCTAAATAAAATTTTCGATAAAGATCCTGGCATGGTTATCGGGACCGGCGTGAACTTTGCGACGAAAATAATTGCTGGAAGGCCTGACAGAAAAAAAATATAGATGTGACATACAGCGACAATCGGTTGAACCGAACCCCGGAAGCGGTATGGATGCGCCTCGGATACCCGCCAGTACTTGCGACCAATGATCTTCACGGTGAGCGGCATCAAACGTATACCACACTTCAACCGGAGACAGGTATTCGCTCAGGTAATCAATATGCCAGTGGGGCCTGCTGAAAGTTTTGCGGTGATGCCCTATCCGGGCTTTTAAACCACCCGGACCGAAGGCACTGCCCACGTAGACATAATAGCCGGGTTGGAGATTGAGGATGCCGAGTTTTCCTATGACAAGCCGTTTATTTCGTTCGGTCTTGAAAACCAAGGCATAGGTTCCGGGGCGAGGGCGCATGACAAGTGATGAATGACGATTGACGAATTTCGAATGAATGGTTAGAGATTTCCATACAACTTTTGAGTATTTTCCGATACGCTTTCAATGACTTCCTGCTCGCTGATATTTTTCAATTCTGCAATTGCCTTAATGGAGATTGAAATATTGACCGGTTCATTGCGCCGGTTCGGATTAGGACCCAACACCGGGCTGTCGGTTTCAACAAGCAGTTGAGAAAGCGGAATTTTTTTGACCAGTTTTTGCTTCTGACGGGAGCGCACCACCGAGGGCGGGATGGAGAAAAGGTAGCCGGCCTCAAGGGCCGGTAGAGCTGCCGAGGCTTTACCGTCGAAGGCATGCATCTGAACTTTGGCGGCATTGCATTCAAGCAGCAGGGCAACGGCATGCCGACCGGCTGATCTGGAATGAACGTTGAGCGGCAGATCCAGTTCGTTTGCCAAACTGATGAAACTTTTAAAGATTTCTTTTTGAAGTTCTTTATCGGCGTCTTCTTTTACGATCCAGAAATCTAGACCGACTTCGCCGACGGCAACGAGCCTGGTGCGTTCTTTGCGAATAAATCCTTGCATTTCTTCGGCCTTTGTCCCATCAAGTATCGTCGGATACAACCCGGCCGCCGGACGCAGCACCGGATGCCTTGCAGCAAGTTCGATATTCTTGCGGGCATCGAAGAGATTTTCACCCACGGCAATCACCGCGGTGATACCGGACTCGCCGGCTCTTTCAAGCACCTCGCTGCGATCCTCGTCGAACACCGGATCGCAGATGTGAGCGTGGGTATCAACAAGTTGCCAGATTGGCATGCCTTCCCGCTTCTCA
>JARFPZ010000491.1 GCA_029288035.1 Desulfosarcina sp. | reverse complement strand
GCTTTCGGGTTGAATATCATGACCGGCGGAGTTACCATGGCCATGAAAAAACGTCGAACGATCCTGATTACCTATTCAACTGCAGTCCGGCTGGTCTGGTGGGTATGGAAACAGATTCGAAGGCACGAAACTATAAGGAGTTTGTATGAGCCGTCCAAAATTATTGGTTCTCGACGATTACGAGGGACAGTTGGCCAATGCTTCAGCAATGAACCGTTATCGTGTCTATTCACCTTCGCCTGTCGGATGAGTCACGAGGACTTATCAATCGTGATCGATTGGCCAAAATGAAATCCGGGTCATTGTTGACTAACACTTCCCGGGGGGCGATTGTTGATGAAGACGCATTAAAACGGTCGATTTAATGGACCGTTTCGAGCAGTAGATTCAGGTGGTAAATCCCGACGGCATTCTGGTAGTCCGTATGGATTTGCTGCATACCTGGAAGGAAGGTCATAATGCAGCAGGTGAATACCCCAACAAACAGAAACGTGCGTGTTGCTTCGTCGAAACTGAAGGCCTTGGTCTGTCGTATTTTTGTTTATAACGGACTGCCCGGCGATCACGCTGAAATCGCGGCTCATGCCCTGGTTAAAGCAAGTCTGCGCGGTGTCGACTCCCACGGAGTGGCACGGGTAGCGATGTACTGCGAGCGTCTGCGACGCAAAGTAACCAATCCGCGCCCCGAAATCACAGTTGCCCGCGTAACGCCGGCGGTGGCGCAGATTGACGGCGACAACGGACTCGGTCTGGTTGTGGGCAATTGCGGTATGAATGAAGCGATTGCCATTGCCAAAGAATTCGGTATCGGTCTTGCCGGGGTCAAACGCAGTGGACATTACGGTATGGCGGCATTGTATATTCTTCAGGCCATTGAAGCGAATTGCATCGGTATGGCATTTACCAACGCTTCGCCCGCAATGGCCGTCTGGGGGGGCCGGAAACCGTTTCTCGGAACCAGCCCTTTTGCCGCAGGCGCACCGTCTGGCAGCGGGCCACCCTTCCTGATCGACATGGCCTGTTCGGTGGTGGCGCGCGGCAAATTGAAATTTGCCGCCCAGCGGGGTGAACCGATACCCGAAGGATTGGCTTTGGATAAAAAAGGTCGTCCGACGACCGACGGCCAAGCTGCCTTTGAAGGGGTGGTGTTGCCGTTTGGCGGTGTAAAAGGATCGGCCCTATCCATGCTGATGGAGGTATTGAGCGGGGTCCTGACCGGTGCGGCATTCGGCGGTGACGTTCGCAATCCGTTTACCGGCCTTGACGGTTTCCAGGGCACCGGACATTTTTTCATGGCCCTCAAAGCCGATGCTTTCATGCCCTTAGAGCAGTTTAAAGAACGTCTGGGCACCCTGGCGGCCAGGGCCAAAGCCCAGCCGCCGGCCGAGGGCGTTGATCAGATTCTTATGCCAGGTGAACCCGAGGCGCTAACCGAGTCCGAACGGTCTGAAAATGGAATCCCCCTGACCCCGGACGTCGTCGCCTCGCTGATGGCCGAAGCCGACCTGGCAGACATTTCAATCGACTTCACATAAACCCATTAATAGCCTGAACCTGCGTACCGGAGGATCTTCGTTGTCTATAAAGTCCTCTAAGGAGACCTCCTTGAGACCATGGGTCTCAAAAAGCGACATCTCTTCCTTCGTCAGCGTCCAAGGCATTTTCCCCCCGGGGTCGCTCGGTTCTCTTCCGCGGGCAATTACGAGCAGCGTCCCACTAGGAGCGACGAAAGCGCTTATGCCTCGTACCGCCTTCGCGCGAAGGCCTGGCGGAAGAACTTGAAGGGTGTAAGATTCTGGCACGATATCCAACATTGCTTTCCATTCGATGGGTGCAGAGAACAGGTCCGCAACGATATACGATACGGACGATTTCGGGAAACGCTTTTGGCTCCAGGCGATCTGATTTGACCGGTTGAATAAAATCAGGACCCATCACCGGATCATCAAGCATTTTTTTGCCGACCTTCTTAATTGCCTTTCGAACTTTATCGATGTCTGTGTCGCAAGGAAACTGCAGACTGAATTTTACGACAATGCCGCCCCGCATAAAATTGGTGATGGAGCCCAGATCACTTTTCTGACGGTGGTTTTTATTTGAGTTGAAAAGGGTAAATAATTTTCCAGTCTTGCTTCATGTCCACCACGGTCCATCCATTCGTGAGTGCTTCATCCAGGGCTTTATCCAGATGACCAATTTTCGACTTTCTATCATAAGCCCACTCCCGTTCTGCATCGGTATGGTGCACGATGAGCATAAATCGCGTACCTTTGCCGGCCGCAGTCCACTGAAGCATCTGCAGGTCGCCATCTGAATTGCCGAAGGCGGCAATCGGACGGCGGCCGATGTGCTGGTTGATGCCGACAGGTTTGCCAGCCTTGTCGTCGATGAAGTTGATCTCCGGAAGCCGGACGAGCACGGGTTTGCCATTACGTATTTCAAATTTTGTCTTGATGCTCGAGCCTACCACTTGTTCCGGCGGAATCCCGTAAACACCCTCGGTCCACGGCCGCATGAACTCGATGCCCCCACCGGAGACAATGTAAGTCTTGAAGCCGTTGGCTCTCAGGTAAGCCAACACCTCTAACATCGGCTGATAAACCAAGTCCGTAAACGGCCGTTTGAAGCGGGGATGTTTAGCAGCCGCCAACCAGTCTTTGACGGTTTGCTCGAACTCAGTGGTTGTCATTCCGGCGTGGGTGGCCATTACAAGTTCCAATAATCCCTTCTCTCCTGAAGCGGCAAGCGCCTGCATGTCGTTTTCGAGGACGGCCTTAAACGGCTGTTGGGTCTTCCATGCCGGGTTCTGCGGCGCAAGCGCTTTTACCCGATCAATGGCAAAAAAGAGCTGAAAATACATCGGCTGCTCGCTCCATAGCGTGCCGTCGTTGTCAAAAGTGGCTATGCGCTGCTCCGGGACCACAAAGTCCGGACTGCCGGATTGGGTCACCCGGGTTACAAAGTCGATGATGGATTGTTTAGCGGTACCTTCATTCCAGGAAGGCAACGGATCTTGGTCTCCGACAGCGACAGTGGATAACATCCCCAGGGTTAACAAAACAGCTGCCAGCGTTGAAACAGCGCTGTAGAATCTTTTCTTATTCATGATCGTTTCCTTTTATTTAAAATTTCCAATTCAGGTAGAAATTGATGAAGCTCATTGACGCATTCTCATAAGTACCCGAAACCCTTCCCGCCAGAGGCCCCCGGTTGACGTCCATGTCCAGATCCCCGCCCCAAAGAAAGGTGTATCCCAGCCCCAAAGCCAAATTTTCGGACCAGTCGTAGCGGGTTCCCAGCCCGAAGCGCCACAGCTCACCCAAGGGCAGATCGGGGGTTCGGTCATCGTCGTCCATCATGGAGCTGTCGTAGGCAATGCCGGCCGTCAAAAGCCAGGGGTCTGTCACACGGTAGTGGGCACCGACGGCAGCATGCCAGGTAGCCTTGTAGTTTCGATCGACGGTGAGACTCGATGTATCCTCAGAGGCCACGGTGACACCCACCTCGCCGAACTCCGACCAATCCTGCCACCCCAGGTTGCCCATAATTGCCCAACGGTCGGTGAGTTCGTGGTAGGCGCTGAGCGCAAGTGCCTGCGGCATGGTAAAGTCAATCTTTATTTTTGCGTCGAGCAGCCCCTTGGCCCCCAGAGCGGCTTCCAGTCCGGGGCCAAGATTGCTGAAATCGGGCTTGTCTTTGAATTTCAGGTCTCCCTCCGAAAGATATGTCAGG
>JARFPZ010000329.1 GCA_029288035.1 Desulfosarcina sp. | reverse complement strand
CAAAAAGTAGATCAGATATTCGAAAAAATCGCGTACGGAAAGAAAAAAGGGGATTTTTTAAAACACTTGTTTTATGGTCCTTTTTGCTGGTGATTATTTTTGTCATTTGCGGCGCAGCCGCCGGCATGGCCGTCTATTATTCGATCAGCAAAGATCTGCCCAAAATAACGTCGTTGTCCGATTATCACCCTTCGATTATTACGAGCGTATACGCCGATGACAATCGTAAAATCGCCGAATTTTTTAAAGAACGTCGGATTGTCATGCCGCTCTCACAAATACCCGCGATGCTGGTCGATGCTTTCGTGGCTGCTGAAGATTCAAGATTTTATAAACACCAGGGCATTGATTTTATAAGTATTGTCAGAGCCTTTATTAAAAACCTCGAAGCCGGCACCATCGTGCAGGGTGGCAGCACGATTACCCAGCAGGTTACCAAATCCTTTCTTTTAACCCCGGAGAGAAGTTATAAACGCAAATTGAGAGAAGCCATCCTGGCCTATCGTATCGATAAAACAATATCCAAAGAGGATATCCTTTATCTTTATCTGAACCAGATTTATCTGGGTCACGGGGCTTACGGCGTGCAGGCGGCTTCCGAAAATTATTTCGGTAAATCCGTCAAAGATTTAAATCTTGCAGAATGCTCGATCCTGGCGGGATTGCCCCAGGCACCCAGTAAGTATTCGCCATTCAAGTACCCCGAACGCGCCAAGCAGCGGCAGATATATGTTTTAAACCGGATGGTTGAAGAAGGCTACATCGACAACATCCAGGCAACCGAGGCCATCAATACCCAACTTGACATCAAGCCGCGACGCAATCTGTACATCGAAGAGATCCCTTTTTACACCGAACATGTCCGGCGCTATATCGAAGATAAATATGGCACGGATGCCTTGTATACCCAGGGCCTGCAAGTCTATACCGCCGTAAATATAGAGATGCAGAAGATTGCGCGGCAAGAAATCTGGAAAGGATTGTTCGAATTAGACAAACGTAGCGGCTACCGCGGGCCCTTAGATCATATAAAACCTGAAGAAATTGAATCTTTTTCACAAACACTGCAGGCAGATCTGGTAAAAAGCCCGCTGAGTGAGGGGTCCGTCACCAAAGCGATCGTGATCGCCGTCGATGACGCCAAGAAAAAAGTTATCGTCCGCATGGGGATTGCCCAGGGTGTTATTGCCTTCGAGGATATGCGATGGGCTCGCAAACCCGATTTGGAATTTACCTACAACGAGGCAAAAATTAAAAAACCCTCTGAGGCCCTTGTCGTTGGGGATGTCATATTGGTGCGGGTCAAAAAAGAAAAAAGCGAAGATAAAGACACGTGGGCCGTGGCTCTGGAGCAAATGCCCGAAGCCCAGTCCGCCTTAATGAGCATTGAAGCAGGAACCGGCCTGGTAAAGGCTATGGTCGGTGGACGTGATTTTAAAAAAACTCAGTTCAATCGCGCTATTCAGTCCAGGCGTCAACCAGGCTCTGCTTTCAAACCGCTTATCTATGCCGCCGCCCTGGACAAGCAGTCTGATGATCCGGAAAAAAATTACACCCCTGCAACCGTCATCGTTGATTCCGCCATCGTCTTTAAAGATGAGGAACGTGATTTTACCTGGAAGCCGAAAAATTATAAAGAAACGTTTTACGGCCCGACGCTGTTTCGTAAGGCCCTGACCAAGTCCCGCAATTTGGTCACCATAAAAATATTACAGGATATCGGTATCGACTATGCCATCGATTACGCCACCAAACTGGGTATCGATTCCAAATTGAGCCGGGATTTGTCCATCGCACTCGGATCCTCCGGTATATCCCTGCTAGAACTTCTGCGGGCCTATTCGGTTTTCGCCAATCAGGGCTATCTGGTTGAGCCCGTGTTTGTATTAAAGGTTACCGATCGCCACGGAAACGTTTTGGAAGAAGCGGCGCCTGAAAGAACAAAGGTTATTGAAAAAAGCACGGCTTACATTATGACCAACCTGTTGTAAGGGGTGGTCCAGCACGGAACCGGTTGGAGGGTACGGAAATTAAAACGACCGGCGGCCGGCAAAACCGGCACAACCAACAACTCTTTTGATGCCTGGTTTGTCGGCTACACACCTCAATTATTAACGGGCGTGTGGGTTGGCTTGGATGAAGAGGCCCCTCTTGGCAAAGGCGAAAACGGCTCTAGAACGGCCAGTCCGATCTGGCTCGGATACATGAAGCGGGTGCTGGAAAATGAACCAGTGGAAGTTTTTCAACCCCCCAAAGAAGGCATTGTCTTTGCAAAAATCGATGCCGATACCGGCCTGCTGCCGGTCCCGGAATCAAAAGATGTCATTTTCGAATGCTTTAAAGAAGGAACAGTTCCCACCAAGTTTACAAAACGTCCCAATGAAGTCAGAGAAGTGGAAGATTTGTTTAAAAAAGACATCTAGGAATGACGAATGACGAATGACAAATGACAAATGAAGATTGACGATTGATTATTGAATATACAGCGACTCTTTTTTTGAGCGTCCGGAAACCTGCAACCGGTGACCAGGGTTAGATACCACAAATACACCTCCATAACCTTCTCATTTGCCATGGGCTCAAATCCGTTTCCTCCCCAAGGTGAAGCAGCCATATTTCAAAAACTTGGGCATAAATGCACCTTAGAAAGATTTAAGCATGAAATTACGCCTGATATTATTAGTTTTATCGTTGCTGGCCTTTTTATCTGCATCGACCGGTGGGTATCTTTATTATTCAGCCTTAAAAAAATCCGCCTTCAAGGAAGCTGAACGCCAGGCCATCTCTCGTGTCCGGACCATTCAGAAAAATCTCTCATCATTTCTTTCAGAAAATATAAAACCGGTGAGGGCTTTATCAGGCATAAAAGAACTGGCACAATTATTGGTACTGCCGGATGATACCATTGCCTTGAAAAATGCAAATGCCATTCTCGATCACTTTAACAAGACACTGAATGTGGAGGTTTGCTACCTGATGGACGCTGAGGGCGACACCATTGCCTCCAGCAACCGTAATGCGCCTGATAGTTTCGTCGACCAAAATTTTGACTTTCGCCCGTATTTTCAGCAAGCCATCCAGGGCAGCCCTGCAACCTACCTCGCCCTGGGCATCACTTCAGGAAGACGAGGGGTCTACTACAGCCATCCGGTTTTTACAAAAGATCGCAATCCGCCCTCAGGAGTTGTCGTCATCAAGGCTTCGGTCGAACTTGTTGAAAAAGAGTTGGATACTGCTAAAGATGAGATTGTACTGGTCACGGATCCCCTGGGAATTATCTTTATTTCCAATCACAAAAATTGGCTTTAACACTCATTAAGAGAACTTACTTCCGAAGAAAAATCTCAAATTGCCAACTCTATTCAATTTGGTAAGGGACCTTGGAATTGGACAGGTATTCGGGTTAATGGCGAAAAATATGCCGCTGACGGCTCTGGCAATGAATATCTGATACACCAAATTAAGTTGGATAATTATCCGGGCTGGAAAGTCATTCACCTTCGCAGTCTTAAAGCCGTTTCAAAAACAGTTTCAGACCCGCTTATCCGGATTACCGGGCCGTTGATCCTGACGTTGTGCGTCCTGATTGGGCTGTCTGTTTTTTTTCTTTACAAAAAGGCAAGTGTCGAAATTTTCAAACGGCAATTTGCCGAAAAAGCGCTGCGCGAAAGTGAAAAGCGCTACCGCGGACTATATCATCACACCCCGGCCATGTTGCATTCGATTGATACCAGCGGACGAATTGTCAGCGTCAGTGATTACTGGAGTGAGGTGATGGGTTACCGGCGAGAGGAAGTCATCGGACGTCGGCTTACCTGTTTTTTTACGGAAGAATCACGGCGCCATGCTGAAGAAAACGTCTTCAAAGAATTTTTTAAAATCGGCTTCGTCAAAGATGTACCTTACCAGTATATCAAAAAAAACAATGAAATCATCGACGTTCTGTTATCAGCCATTGCAGACCGTGACGAACAGGGGCATATAAAACGAACGCTGGCCGTTTCAATTGACGTGACCGAACGCAAACGGGCCGAAGAGGCGTTGAAACTTGCCAAAGAAGCCCTGAGTCGATATTCCCATGACCTTGAACGCCAGGTGCGACACAGGACCCGTGAGATCCACAGCATTCTCAAATACACGCCCGCTGTCGTCTACATCAAAGACAAAGAAGGCCGCTATATCCTGGTCAATTCCCGTTTCGAAGAATTGTTTGGTGTGAAAAATGAGGCAGTCAAGGGAAAGACCGATTTTGATGTATTACCCAAAGGGGTTGCAGATCAGTTTTGGCGCAGCGATCTAAAGGTGCTTGCCAACAGTCAATCATATCAGGAAAATGAACATATTCCCCAGGCAGACGGGCTGCATACCTACCTTTCCGTTAAATTCCCCATATACGACGAATCCGGAACCATCAGCGGTGTTTGCGGTATACTCAACGATATTACAGCCCTCAAAAAAGCCCAGGATCAGCTCCGACGGCTTTCCGCCGGAATTATGGCCAATCAGGAAAAAGAACGATCCGCCATAGCGCGGGAACTGCACGATGAGCTTGGACAGGTGCTTACCGCCTTGCGAATGGATTCGGTCTGGATGCAGCAGCGGTTCATGAAATCGGATCCAAAGGCTTCGGAACGGGCATTGACCATGTGCCGGTTGATCGACAAGAACATCGAGGACGTTCGCGGCATGGCGTTTCGTCTTCGTCCGGGAGTTCTGGACGATTTGGGGCTGGTGGATGCCCTGGAATGGTACACAACAGATTTTGAAAGACGGACCGAAATTACCTGCGTGTTTGAGTACGATAAGATTCC
>JARFPZ010000291.1 GCA_029288035.1 Desulfosarcina sp. | reverse complement strand
GGACTTGGCAAAATAATCAGTCCTGAGATGTTGGCAGCGGCACTTAAGATCAGGTTCAAGGGCAAGACCCTGGATACAGCCCTTGAGTTAGCTAGTCAGATGGAAAGCTGAGAAATGAACTATTGTCGATTCATCCGCTTTGAAAAAGTAACTTTCTATCTTTTTCCTAACCTTTCCCCTCATATATCTCTACCCTAACTTGGGCGGTTCCCTTGTCGTAAAACCCTAATTTGCGGGCAGCCCCGGCGCTCAGGTCAATAATGCGTCCTTCAACAAAAGGGCCACGATCGTTAACCCGCAGGATGATGCTCCGACGATTTTCGAGATTGGTTACTTTGACAAAGCTCGGCAACGGCAAATATTTATGGGCCGCGTTGAGCCCGTTCGGATCAAACGCCTCACCGTTGGCGGTCATGTGACCGTCTTTCTGACGGTATGTTTCATACCCGTACCACGACGCGATGCCGGTTTCGCGATAGTGGCGAGCCTGCTCCACCGACATGGGCACATACCTTTTTCCCCTGACGACATAGGGCGATTTTTTTACCTTACCCTGGCGGATAGCCTCTTTGGGCGGTAGTCCGTCAATGGTTTCGATCTCCTGCCGCGTCAGGGGCCAGCTAAGCGGCGCGGCCACGACCTTGAATGTAAAGCCACCAACAATATAGATAAGCTTGCCGGCACTGTAGGCGGTTTTTGCAGTAAATTTCGTTACGTTGTAAGTGGCTTTGACAGTCCCCTCGGTAACATCATAGGTCGTTCGGAGCACCTGGCAGGATAAGAAAACCTGGCAGAGCATTAAAAGATATATAAATTGTTTTATCATCGCACCCGGCACGTCGTGTTGTTATTCAGAAATGTTTAAATCGGCCTGATCCTCGGGGCTTGGATCTTTATTCGCGAGGATTGTGGTCGGGGCGGTTCCAACCTTCGGCAAAATGTCTTTAAAGGCCACACCGTAAATTTCCCAAATCGTAACAAAAAGCGCGGCCACGATGGGCCCGATAATCATTCCCATGACCCCGAACATGATAATGCCGCCCAGGGTGCCGAAGAAAATCATTAATTCGTGCATCTGGGTGTCTTTGCCGACCAGAACCGGACGAAGCAGGTTGTCGATGCTGCCGACAACCAACGCACAAAAAAGGCACAGGCCGCCGGCTTTGACATAATTTCCACCCGCTGCCAAAATGATGACCGCCGGCACCCAGACCAGAGCGGTGCCGATACCGGGTATGATGGAAAGCACTGCCATAATGGTTCCCCAGAACACGGAGCTGGGAATACCGACCACCCAAAAAGCCATACCGGCCAAAGTACCCTGCAATAAGCCAATGACGGCCGTGCCCTTCAGGGTGGCCCGCGTGACGGAAGTAAATTTCTCCAACATGCGTTGCTCATCATCATCATCCATAGGCAAGTAATAGAGAATTTTGTATATCAGTTTGTCGCCGTCCATCAGGAAGAAGAACATCGTATACAGCAGTGCAAATGCCATGAATAGAAAATTGACCGCACCTTTGGTTGCCGTGGAAAGGCTGCCGATCAGAAATTGACTGATGGTTCCGATTAATTCACCGGCTTTGCGCCAAATCGTTTCACCGTATGGCGCAATCTTGTCAAAGAAGGGAAGAGAACTTAGAAGTTTTTGAAACTCTCCGGGTTGGGCAATTTGTTCCTGGACCCAGGGGGTGACGGTTTGGCCGACTTTGATCGCCTGGGCGGTCACGATTCCCATCAGGGCGCCGAGCGGCAGGATGACGATAATGACAATAACAACCAGCGTGCTCATTGATGCCAGGGCACGACGTCCGCCATACCAGCGTTCAAAACGCTTGTACAGGGGACGCGCCAGTGCTGAGAAGATGCCGGCCAGGAAAATTGCCATTAAAAAAGAACGAATCATGCCTAAAAAAACGACGGAAATAAACAAAACCAGCAAAAGAAGGGCGGATTTATTGGCGGTATCGCGATTCATGTTATGGTAGCCTTATTTTGAAGTCTGCACAACCAGCGCCCGCAACTTTCCGGTGAGCAGGGTCAGGGCTGTACAGGAATTTAGAGACCGAACTGGTGCTTGATTTGTGCAAAGAAATAAGTCTTCTGGTGACGCTCCTTCCAGCCACACGGGCTTATCCCCCCATGACCGGTTCGAAATCTTACCTGCACCAAAAATCCCAGCGTTTTAATTTTGCAGACCGTACAGGAGCGGCTGAACGCCATCCGAGCCGACGGTAAGTACCCGAATCGACTGTTTCTATCCATGCTATATCAAAATCGTTGAATGATCAATGGGTTGTTGCTCATCGACGTCCGTCACACAACCCTATCAAAGGTGTCAGGTGTCAAGGTTCAGCGCAGCCGCTGGCCTGAAAAGCGACCGGTCAAATCGAAAAAGAAACTATGCTGAGTTTCGCTGACCGGCTTTGCAGAATCTCATACGAGCGGCGCCTCTGGCCAAAGAAACGGCAAGTCTGATCAAAATAGAAACTTTTGGGGCTCGGTTTGGAAATCGGCCGTTGTTGGGTTTCGCCTTTCGCAATAACACCGGCAAAAGGTAGGTTGGGTTGAGTGCAACGAAACCCAACAAAGCTTGGAGCAGGCTCAACCCAACCTTCTACAAAATGTAAAGTGGTGCAGGATAGAACCAACTCCAACTTTTGAAGTTTAATATGAGGAGATACTATTTCCTCTACCTTTCCTAACGCCACATTCTAGTATATATTAAATATCGACAACTATATCTTGCCTGCCCCTCAACGATTTAGTATGACAGCAGATAAGCGACAACACACAATCCGAGTTTAGGAGCCTATGATCGGAAGATTTCTTATTCGCGCTAAATTCAGAACTACTGAAGTGTCGTAAAATCTGATTCAACACAATTGTCTGTGGTCGCGCTAAGAATACTGGATTTCGGGCGTATCGTTCTGAATTTAATTTCTTATTTTTCCACGGGTTTTAAGGCAATACCCACCGGTGGTGATATTGGCTTTTTATAGATAGTGTTGCATCTTGAATTTACGCTTAGTTTTTCTACAATTTTTATAGGTTCCTTTAATATCAGGGGCTCCCGAGAAGCTTATCCGACTGAGGTTAGGAGCCCTGAAATTCAGTAAAGGAGACAATATGGAAGGCAAATTCTCAGGAAAACATGTACTCATCACGGGTGGTGGCAGAGGCATCGGATTTGAGATCGCACAACAATTTGGACAGCAGGGGCTATGATTACAATTTTCGACAATGCTGAAGATTTGTTAGCTGATGCCACTGCCAAATTAAAGAGGTCGCAAGTCCAAGTGCATCCACATCTCGTGGATGTATCCCGACGCTCAGATGTATCTGAAGCGGTTGACGCCGCCGAAGAAATTGCACCAATTGATATCTTGGTTAACAACGCCGGCATTGCCTTTGAAACGCCCTTTCTGCAAATCGACGAAGCAGAGTGGAAAAAGATAATCGGTGTCAACCTTACCGGGATATCTGGTTACACCGATGTCGGCTGAGATAGACCCGCCTGAATTTGTAGAAAGTTTCGTTGAGCGCTATATCCCATTGAACCGGCACGGTAAGGTCGAAGATGTCGCCCCGATGTTTTTATTTCGATGCCATTGGCGGTATATTTGTGGCCGTTTTAGGGCATCGCCACCCGAGACTGCTGGATGCCATGCAAACCCAGATGGAAAAAATTACCTTATTATAAACAAACCGGATATCCCCAAAAATACAAGTTTATATCCAGATATTATGGTTACCACGGCGGAACCTTTGGCGCCATGGCAGCGAGCGGTACCGGAATACGAAAAACCAAGTTCGAACCTCAAATGGCGGGATTTCTGAAAGTATTTCCCCCCAATTACTATCGTGACCGCTTTGACACCTGGGAGGCCTGCAACCGCTTTAGCGCCCAGGCATTTGAAGATATAATTGTCCATGAGGATCCATCAACAGTGGCCGGTGTCATTGTTGAACCGGTGGGCAACACCGGCGGTATCATTACCCCGACCGCTGAATATTTTAAAATTATCCGTGGGATCTGCAGCCGGCATAACGTTGTCCTGATTTTCGATGAAGTCATTACCGGTATTGCCAAAACCGGCGCCATGTTTGCCGCCCAAAAATATGGTGTGACGCCGGACATTATTTGTTGCGGCAAGGGAATCTCCAGCGTATGGTGCCGCTGGGCGTCATGATTGCCCGGGAAGACATGGCGGAAGCGTTTTACGGGGAATCGAGTTGGTTCGAGATATTCAAACCATGGAACCGTTTCCGGAGCTGGGTACCGCTTTAAAAGCTTGTGCCTTAAACAACGGGCTGATATTGCGGGTAGATCCGTCCTGGTTTGCCGTCGCACCCCCCTGATTGCCGAAAGGTCAGATATCGATGACATGTGTGAGCGCATTGAAAAGAGTCTGGCTGATGCTTTGAAGATGGTGGGAGCGTAACCCCGAGTAGTACAGAAGATAGGCGCAAAGGACCTGGCTTTGGTTTGCCCCATGGAAGGGTGCTCTCCATAATTCTGCACAGCTCAACATACTTATGCAGTCTTGGCCTCCGGCTCGTAGATCCTAAGGTTCCGAGAGAGTAATGGAGTACTGGAAAAACGAAAACCCGAAATTAAAAAAAGGAAATAAAAGTGTCCAACCCCAAACGCATCGTTGTTGGAATCGCCGGTGCCAGCGGCGTGACTTATGGTATCAGGTTGCTGGAATGTTTGAAGGAAACCGAATATGAAGTCCATTTGATCATATCTGAAGCAGGAAAACTTAACATCGAAATCGAAACCAAATACACCGCCGAAGATGTGGCCCGAATGGCCGATTATGCCTATGACCATCAAAATGTGGCGGCTGGACCTTCCAGCGGCTCTTTTTTAACCGAAGGCATGGTAATTGTACCCTGCACGGTCAAGACCCTGTCCGGTATTGCAAACTCCTATACCGAAAACCTGCTGGTCCGGGCGGCGGACGTTTCACTCAAAGAAAAACGCAAACTGGTCCTGGTAGTCAGAGAAACCCCGTTGCACAAAGGCCATCTGGCCCTGATGATCAGAGCCGCCGACATGGGAGCCCACATTTTACCTCCGGTACCATCTTTTTACCATCAGCCCAAAACCATCCAGGATATTGTAGATCAGACCATCGGTAAAATTTTCGACTACATGGGTATTCAACACAATTTATTCCAGCGCTGGGGAGAAAGCAATGAACAACATTCAGCAGTATTGCGAGACCATCGAGGTCAGCCTTGCAACCGGGCCGGATCTAATTGATATCACCGACAAGCTGTCGAGCTGTGTTTCGCGTCATCACATCATCGACGGAACCGTATCGGCGTTCATGGTGGGCTCCACCGGCTCGCTGACCACCATCGAATACGAACCGGGTGTCGTGGCCGATCTCAAGGAAGCGGTCAACCGTCTGGCGCCTCCCGACCTACCCTATGCCCACGAACTGGCCTGGCATGATGGCAATGGACACAGCCATGTCCAGGCCGCCCTGATGGGTCCGTCTATCACCCTGCCCATTCGTTCAGGAAAACTGAGACTGGGCACCTGGCAGCAGGTGGTGGCCATCAACCATGACAATCATCCGCGCAAAAGAAGTATCGAGGTTACGATTATCGGGGTTAGGTAAAGCGGCGAGCATCCAACCGGTTGATCTCCCGGGACATCCAGGCAGGCTTTTTGGCTTTAAATCCTATTATCACAAGTGTCCAAAAACGGGGCTGCAGAGATCCTTGGACTCAACCGCAGCACACTTTGCGCTCGCATACGAAAATTGGGTATCAAACATATTAGAGACATTTTTTCTGCCAAATCGCCCATTGATCGCGACTTTTCTCTTATAACTGCCCATCAATTTTTACCTCCTCATACAAAGCTATAAACACCACTTCAAGGATGGCAAGTTTGGTCATATATGACCAATGGTCATATATGACCATATTATGGAGCTCATTTATCCCTTTTATATCAATCTCATTCATAAAATATTACAATAAATATCTGTTTGTTAGGATGATCTTAATTGAATTCAGTCGAGCTGGCACGAAGCGTGAAAAGGATAATTGCAGACCGTTTGAATTTTTTCAGTGCTGAGAGGAGGATTTTCATGATCATTGTCAGGATAACCATGAATTCATATATAGAAAAGCGGATAGAGGTTATGCAAACACTTCTCTCGATGATTGAGCCAACGGAAAATAGGAGGGGTTGTCTGAGCTGTCACGTTCTGCGGGATGTCGAAGACAAGAACGTTTTCAGTGTAATACAGGAGTGGGAAACCCGTGAAGATCTTGACGACCACATAAAGTCTGAAAGATTCAGCGTTTTACTTGGAACAAAGAGCCTTTTGTGCGAACCGCAGCAAATTGAAATCCACACGGTATCCCATACGGAGGGAATGGAGACCGTTAACACCGCCAGAAAGAAAAAAATCTAATTGTTTAACGAGCACTGGAAGGGACTGATGACCGCGTCCAACTCATTGTTCGCAAGGTCATCCTAGGCAAAAATATCACAACATAATTCAAGGAGGTATTATCAATGAAACCGGAAAATGCAGGGAAAATTAAGTATGGAAGTTGGGGTCTTGTTTGTGGGGCGGTTGTCGCAATGATCATCGGTTTTGGGTGGGGGGGGTGGTCAACCGCCGCCACTACCCAAAAGATATCCGATAAGGCGGTCTTGGCAAGTCAGTCGGCGATCTGTGTTGCCCAATTTATGACGCAACCGAATCATGAAGAGAAACTCAAGGAGATAGCGGAGGTAAGTACCTATCAAAGAGCTAATTTCATTGAGAAAGGGGGCTGGGATATAATGCCTGGGCAAGAAAAGGCCGACTATGGAGTGAGTCAATCATGTTCAGATGGAATCGAAATTTTAATCAAAAAATGAGCTGGCTGCTAATGGCAACTCAGATGTGTATTACCTTTTTCAACATAAAGGTAGGGATGCTTTACTCGTTTCACCTCTGTCATAGTTAGCCGTAAATCGAAAATTTATTCATTCTTCCGCTCGACTCTGGCGGGTCGATATCAGATGGCATGGATCTGACATTTAGCTGATACTCATTACCAAGTAGAGTTAGGCGAGAATTCAGATTTGCCTTCTGGATTGGAGGATTTTAAAAAGGAGTAAGAATATGACAGATCTCTTAGTTTCCAAAAAAGATAATGGTACCAAACCGGATTTACCGCAATCCTTAAGAAAATATGAACAACCGGATCTTTTGAAGTCCGTATGGCAGCTTTCAAACACCTTCATTCCCTATATAATTTTATGTATTCTGATGCTTTTGAGTTATAAGGCCGGATATTCATATTGGATAACGCTGGCCCTGTCCATTGTGGCAGGAAGCTTGCTGGTTCGGATCTTCATTTTTTTCCATGATTGTGCGCATCAATCGTTTTTTTCCTCCAAAAAAGCGAATACCATTTTGGGTTACATTTGTGGCATATTAACCTTCACGCCCTATGAGGAATGGCGCAAGTCCCATGGATGGCATCACAACACCTTCGGTGACCTTGATCGCAGAGGCACGGGTGATGTTTGGACATTGACAGCAGAGGAATATCGCACAGCGTCCAAATCAAAACGATTCTGGTACCGGTTTTTTAGAAATCCGGTTGTGCTTCTGGGTTTAGGCCCTGCATATTTATTCCTTGTATCTTATCGATACCCGCACAAAGGCTCAAAAAGACGTCAAAGCCTTAGTGTGATGATTACCAATGCGGCCCTTGCAATTATTATTCTGGTAGCAAGTCTCACCATCGGGTTTAAGGCCTATGCATTGATTCAGTTTCCGGTGATTTTCTTTGCCGGTGTGATTGGCGTATGGTTGTTTTATGTCCAGCATCAATTCGAGGGAGTGTATTGGTCAAGGAATGACCGCTGGGATCCGGTAAAAGCTTCACTTCACGGGAGTTCATACTATAAACTACCTAAAGTTTTGCAGTGGTTTACCGGCAATATCGGGTTACACCATATCCACCATCTTCGGGCCCGGATTCCCAATTACAACTTACAAAAGGCCTACGATGATACGAAATCTTATCTGGATGTTCAACCCCTTACCATCCGTAAAAGCATCACTTGCCTTCGATTAAAGCTATGGGATGAAAAAGGGCAAAAACTGGTGGGATTTAAATCCGCGTATGCATGAGTAGAACAGACGGCATTTTCTCGCGGCTGCTACTAATGATTTTAAGGGATATTCTGATGGTTGCAAAACCGACCTGTATCGAACTGGAGCGCAAGATAAAGGATTTAGAAAAAGAAGCACTTGAATATATGCGCAGAGAAAGAGAATTCAACGCAGAACGAAAACTGCTTGATTACAGCCATTTGAAGCGTACCCTAAGCTTGATGAAGATTAATGAGGAACTCAACAGGGAGATTAAAGATATCAAAAAGGCTGACAAAAAAGAACTTGAGCAGATTTCCCATAAACTTAGCGGGAGAATCAAGGAGTTAAAATGCCTCTATGATATATCAAGCTCCCGGGAGGCCAATGATTTTTCTCTGGACGGTCTTCTTCAAGAAATGGTTGATTTCATTCCACCAGCTTGTCAGCATCCTGAAATTACCTGTGCGCGTATTATTTTTGATGACTATGAGTTTACAACAAACAGCTTTTTAGAAACCAGCTGGAAGCAATCATTTAACATCACGGTTAGTAATAAACAGATTGGCCAATTGGAAGTTTTTCGCCTTGAAAAAAAATCAGAATTCGAGAAGGCACTGTTTCTTGAAGAAGAAAAAAACTTAATTGGTGCAATTGCTGAAATTATTTCAAGGATTGTCGAACGTGAAGGGGCGGAAGCAGAAATAAGAAAATGCCGGAAAAAAATTCAGGAACTCATCAGAAACCATTAAATTCTAAATATTACCGGATTAATTGACATTTACCAGCAAGTATCAGGCTGCCATATCCCCTTTTTTTCCATTCAGCAGCGTCTTGTCTAATTAAAAAACCTTGAGTGTGACTTCTTCTTGAGCTGTTGTTTTTTCAAACCTATAAATTTGGGTCGCGGTTTATTTTTCCACCGGGAGCGGCCCTCACGATCGGGCACTGGTGATCCGTAGTCAAAAGTCGATAGGATACGTTGCTCAACGTTAGAACCGATGATTCGATTGATGGCACGCACCATAATCTTGTCTTCTTCGGTAACAAGTGTAAACGCTTCGCCGCTTCGAGTTGCCCGGCCTGTCCGACCGATGCGGTGAATGTATGCCTCAGGGGTGGAGGGGATATCATAGTTGATGACATGAGAAATCTGGGTAACGTCAATGCCGCGAGCGGCGATATCGGTAGCCACCAGAATCTGAAACTTCCCATCGCGAAAGCCGTCCAGTGCTGCCTGACGGCGTGCCTGGGAAAGGTTGCCCTGCAGTGATGCTGACCGATAGCCGGCGGCAGAAAGCTTTTTCCCCAGGCTCTTGGCACGATGTTTGGTTCGGGTAAAGACCAGCACTGATTTGGTATGGGTGTTTCCGAGCAACTTCAGCAGCAGCGCCGTTTTTAAATGCTGGGCTACCGGATAAAGTGCGTGACTGACAGTCTCAGCAGGTGCGGTGATTCCCACCTGGACGGTGGCCGGATCTCGCAGGATATCTCCGGCCAACCGACGGATTTCGGCAGGCATGGTAGCAGAGAAGACCAGGGTCTGGTGCTTCTTTGGAAGATTTTTTAAAATTCGTCGGATATCAGGAATAAATCCCATGTCGAGCATCTGGTCAGCTTCATCTATAACCAGCACTTCCAGTTGGGAAAGATCGATGCTATGACGTCCGATATGGTCAAGAAGCCGACCCGGACAGGCAACAACAACGTCGGCACGCTTCAGTTTCTTAATCTGCGGATTAATTCCCACGCCACCGTAAACACTAACACTTCTTATGTGTGTCTCACACCCCAGAGTTTCAATTGCCTGATGAATTTGTTCGGCCAATTCGCGAGTCGGGGCGATTATCAGGGCGCGAACGCACCCATATTTACGCTCCACCAATCGATTGAGTATCGGCAGAACGAATGCCGCTGTTTTACCAGTGCCAGTTTGGGCCAGACCCATTATATCGCGACCCTTAAATACTTGGGGAATGGCCCGAGCCTGAATGGGTGTCGGAGTTTCATATCCTGCGGCTGCCGCGCCGGCGGCAATGGAGGGATGAAAATTAAATGTTTCAAAGTTCAATTATTACCTTCTTTCTCTGTTCTCCAATAAAAAAGCCCCGGAGCTATTCCGGGGCTTACGTGATTTTTAGTTACAACCAGGAACTCGGTTAGTTTGGAGTGATCATACAGGCTGCTGAAATTGCTGTCAAGTTAAATATCTAATATTTTTATTAAAAATAGAAGATTTAATCCAAGGTTAAATCACATTGACATTCGCAGCGGCAGGACCTTTTGGTCCTTGCTCTATGTCAAAGGAAACATTGTCGCCCTCATTTAGGGACTTAAAACCGCTTGAGTTGATTGCTGAATGATGAACAAACACATCCGGTCCGTCTTCTTGTTCAATAAACCCAAACCCTTTGCCGTCATTAAACCACTTAACAGTTCCATTAGGCATAATAGCATTCCCCTTTCATAAAATTTTCAATGTTGCAAACTGGAGGATGCCACTTTGACAAATGGATTGTTCCTTCAGAAAGAAACCATCCCGATATTATAATGCGAGACTTAATTGATTGTGCAGATTATAACCCTTTTTTAGCCAATAGCAAGTGAATGATTGCCCGCACTAAAATATCTTTTGAGTATCAAATGCATGTGCTGGCATTGTTTAAGGTTTCTCCGGAAGTATTGGGGATGATGATGATCCCGTTGGCCATGGCCGGTATGGGTTTGCGCTGTCGTCCCGGGCTTTACCTGCCGTCGGCGGTATTTGTCATATTTCTTCGCCTTTTCCGTTTCGGCGATATCCTGGTGCCCATGTATTTTTTTCGCCCGTTCAATCTGTTTCTGGGTACCCAAATTCAGTTTTATTGACGCGATTTCTGAAATTTTTGTTGCATCCGATTTTACGACACATCAGTAGTTCTGAATTTATCCCCGATCTCCTTC
>JARFPZ010000476.1 GCA_029288035.1 Desulfosarcina sp. | reverse complement strand
ATTTGGGTCGGGTGGATTTTTTCAACCGTTGGGGCTTTCGGCGGCATTATGGCCGGGGTCGGGCATATCACCATTTTCGGAATGGCCGACTATGCCAAAGCCTTCGGTAAAGGGAATCCGGTCAACACCTTACTCACGGATTCAATCCGGGTCTCCAACCAGTGGCTGGTTGGTCTGAGCGGGGCCATCTCGTCCTTCAATTATTACCGTATGGGACGGCTGGTGGCACCGCTGGGTATCTGCCTGGCCATCGGCGGTGTCGGCGGTTCCTGGCTGGTACCGGAACTGACCGCCGGCAAGATCTCTCTTAAAGCTTATATCGGATATTTCGGTCTGATCGTGTTCGTCCTCGGCTTTTTCCTTATTTACGAACTCACCCCACGCGGTGCGGCCCGCAAGAAGGAAGCCAAGGCAGCGGCGCAGGCATTTGAGAAAGCGGTTGCCGCAAAATCCGATACCGCCGACCAGGGTGTCAAAATCATTGAGGGTTCCTGGACCTACATGTGGGTGGCGGTCGCAGCGGTGGTAGCCTCGGCACTCTGGATCAATCTGATCGGCGGCGCCAAATGGGTGGCGTACATTCTCGTTCTTGTCGGCTGGGCCCTGACATTTCTTGTCGGCAATATCCGGTTCACTTTTTTCGGTCAGCAATTTGAATTTAAAGCCTGGATACCCATGGTGGGCGGTATATTCATTGCGGCCATCGCCTCGTTTTTGGGCGTCGGCGGCGGGTTTCTGTATGTGCCTTTTTTGACATCGGTCGCCGGCTTGCCGATGTTTCTGGTGGCCGGCACTTCGGCGCTGTGTGTCCTGATCGGCATGATTGTGTCCATTTTCTCCTACATGGTCGGCAAGGGTGTCGTCATTTCCTGGGGGTTGATCGGTGCCGAACTTATCGGAATCTTCATTGGTTCCATGATCGGACCACGAACCTCCAAGTACATTCCGGACAAGGTTCTGAAAATCATATTCGTTGTCCTGGCCTTCTATGTAGGATTGCGGTATACCACCAAAGGATTCTTGGGCTACAGCATCGTTCCTCCGTTCTGATGCGCCAATGATTCATTCCATAATATTCGGCCTGGCTCTCGTGTCAGGCCGAATATTATTTTTCCCCAATATGGATCTAATCACTGGGTTTTTAAATACGATCGATCCCGTGCTCATATTGCCCTACCGCTGGTCTAAGAATCCATTGCTTGGCTGGTGGGTGGGAACATTTATTCTCGCTGGGTGGGCTGCCTTTCTGGGTGAACTGACGTTGGCCGTGGCTTATCGCATGAACCGCCGTCATATCGCCAAGAATTGGGAGCAGACCCACTACTATCACGAGCAATCACTCAAAGCGAAAGCTGCTGGTGACGATATCGCCTATAAGGGGATCAATAAGCTTGCCAATGAGGCGTACGGAAAATCATTTTTTCTTTCTATGGCCATGGGTATGGCATCCCTCTGGCCCGCTTTTTTCGCGGCCGCCTGGCTCAACAGCCGTTTTGGTGAAATTGTCTTCGTATTACCAAAGTGGGCGGGCGGATTTGAACTGAATTTCATTGCACCTTTTATTATGCTTTACATCGCCGTAAGGTTCCTTTTTGCCAAACTGAAGCCTTATCTGCCATTTTTAAATCATGTGAACAAGCAAATTCGGTCGATCGACAGATGAAAGGGCAGATCCATGGTACGGCGGAAATCTTTCCCGATAGACTTTCAATCGATAAAAAATTAGCCCTGAACTTTGAACCCCTCAACCTTTGAACGCCTGAACCTTTGAACGCCTACACAAAAACTTTTTGAAGTAATTTCAGAACAAACAATAGCAAAATTCCACCGAATATTTTGCGAATCGTAGGCCCCTTTAGTTTTTCGGCCATAATGCGAGAGCCCAGCTGCCCACCGGCAAATGAAAACAGCGCCGCCAGCAGAATAAATTTCCAATCAGGCGCGGCAATGAAAATGTGAGCGATAAAACCGCTGAATGATGAAAAAACCACAATAAAGATCGAGGTCGCAGCGGCTATCTTGATGGGGACGTCTAGAACATAAATCAGCAGGGGCACAATAAATACACCACCACCAATACCAAGCAACCCGGCGACAAATCCGATGACCATGCCGATAACACTCCCGCCGAGGATCCTATGGACGTCGGAAATTTCATTGCCCCCACTTTCTTTTTTTTTGGAAAAGATCATTCGGATGGCAGCCAACAAGATGACCGCGGCAAGAATGGCGGTAAAAAACCGCAAATTGACTTTCGATGTTGCATATGCACCCAGTGGTGCAAAAATGGATGAGGAGATGATCAGCGGTAGACCAATTTTCACATCGACCATTTTCTTGCGGAAGTAGGTAATTGCTGCTGAAATGGCCGCAATACCGTTTAAAAAAAGGGATGCCGAGACCGCCGTGTGAACCGGAAACTGAAGCAAAATGAAAAGCGGCGAAAAAATAAGACCGCCGCCAAGCCCGACCATGGTCAGAACCAGGGAGGCCACAAAAATTATTGGGAAAAGAATGAACAAAGACACTGAGGATTCCTCGTGAGGCCGAACCCGGATATACCGGAAAAAAGGCCTCGGATGGGTAACAAGCACCCCGATAATTTAATGTTTCATATAGGTGTCAGGTGTAAGCCCCGCCGCTGTCCTGAAAAATTTACTCGCCAGGAGGAGGGCCAGTCTCATCGAAGAAGAAACTCTAATATAAGGTATATCGAATAATGTCAGTATAAAAAACCGATCAGCCACATTGGAATTACATTACCAAATCCGATATCGATATCGTCTTTTAGAATGTAAGCATTTTTTTTATTGGTGATCTGATCTTTTCCCTTGCTGCGTCCACCGACCTCGAACAGGTATTCGTTTTCGATGAGGAAGTCTCCTTTTTCTGGTATACGCAGCTGAAAGCCGGCGCTGTCTAACTGATGCTGCACAAACGTTTCCCGGATTGTTCCAACGGGGTCTTCCCTGCTGAGTTCGCCGGATACGGCTCTCAACAGATTCGTGTTATCCAAATAGATCCTCGCCGGTTTTCGCGCAAGTTTTGCGCCAGCCCCTTGAGCCATGACACCGGACAACAGACCTGATTTTTCCAGGTAGTCCAAATAAATATAGAGAGAAGGTCTTGAAATACCCAGATTTTTTGATATTTTTTCGAAATTGGGTTTAAATGGTGATGAAGTGGCAACAAGCCAGATAATGCGTTTTAATATCGGTACATTCATAGATTTCATACCTGACGTTGACACAATATCTTCATATAGAACCTTTTCGATTATGTTACTAAGCTTTTCCGAGTATTCTTCCGTACCTTCCATGAAAAAAGGATAAATGCCGTGATCAATGTAGTTCTGGAAATGTCTCAGCACTGGGCCCTCCGCCACAATATCAGAAGAAAAAGACGAGTGATCTCTCAGCAAATCTTTAAATTCTATAATGGGAAACTCTATCTCTTCGCTTAGATAAAGGTATTCTCTAAAAGAAAGTCCCGTCAGGTTGTAAAATACTGCACGCCTCGATAAATCTGCCTTCCCAAGCTGCAACCCAAGGGAAGAGCTGCCCGAGAAAAGGATATGTGCCTTAGGGAAGGCATCATAAAGATTTTTGATCTCCTGCGGCCACCCATCGTATTTGTGAATTTCATCTATTACAATGACCTCTCCACCCATTTGGAAAAACCGGGATGCGATTTCATAAATGCCAAGGGCCTCGACTCGAATGTGATCTGCTGAGATATAAAGATAATTTGGGGAACCGGGTCCTGCTTCCGCCAAATGCTGGAGTAAAAGCGTTGTCTTGCCGGTTCCTCGACCGCCAATAAGTCCAATAAGGCGGTTTTTCCAATTGATCTTCCCATAAAGGAACCTTTTAAAATCGCGCGGAACCTGTTTCAAAAGATTATCTTGAATGCTAAAAAGTTGGCTTAAGTCAATCATGAGGTTAGTTCA
>JARFPZ010000684.1 GCA_029288035.1 Desulfosarcina sp. | reverse complement strand
CAGACAGCCTGTGCAATCCAGCGTTGAATTGTGATAAGCGGTGAAACTCGACTATTCGTGCCTTGCGCCCTCAGAAAATTTTCACTGCCCACTACCAGAATTATTCTGCAATCTTTATTTTTCGGCGAACACTTTACATGGTAGGTATGGATTCGCGAGTTAAATCTATTTAGAGTATTTAATTAGCCGCATACGATATTTCGTGCGCGGCTTTCTATTTGATTAGCTGAACTAATATGTAATGAAATCATATTATTGTAAGGATTTGACTTAGGCACGAAATCCACACTCAGCCCAAAATGTAGATTGGATAGGAGAAATATACAATGGCCGGGGATTTTAGATTAGTTGAGCTAATTTAAAAAATCATGGTCCAATTTTGGGCTGATTTGAAAGCGTAATTCACACACGGCGATAACCAACTCCCTGTTCGGATGTTTATAAAATTTTGAGGCTGAAAAAAATGGTTGAATATAAATTCCAAACCGGATAAGGAATGTGAAATCCGTGATGAAATCGCTCTCCTATCTGAAATATCGGTAAATTCCATATGTTGGCAATCTGTAAACTGAATTTCATCAAATTTAGATTGAATTTTTGAGCATATGAGAATTTCAAACGAATTTCGGACGGTCTCAATATATCAAAGGCTTGTAAATGGCTATATTTGGGCGGTCATGGATGCAGGAGCAGAGGCGTTGGCGGGAAAATTACGCGACATTGGGATCAGTGATGATTTCATGAAAAAACTGGCGGCAAACCTCACAGAGGGGACTTCGGATCTTTCTATCCTCATACGCAGGGCAACTTTGGACAAAGTACTCGATAGGTTGAAGCAAAGCGGATTAAAGGGAAAAGTTCCTCAAACTTCGTTTACCGTTGATGAAGAAGATGAACTTCGAAAAGTCCTCGAAGGATAAATAAAATATGGCATATCTCTCGGCATAAACGAGAGACCATGAATTTGAGCATTTTTTCACATCTGTGTGTAGACACATTAACTCATTTTTTTTACAAAAGAATTGTCTTAAATATGCGGCTTATGGAGAGCCTCTTTCCAAAATACATGACTGAAACCAATTTGTAAGATGAAACCATGCCGGTATGTCGACTAATGCTGAGCGTTTCGATTGCCTTGCTCTTGATCATGGCAACAGATCAAACGGTAATGACCGCTGATGATGTCCCTGAGGTGTTCAATTACAGTTTTGATGAAGTCGATTCCATCAAGATCTACGCTGGGCCGGTGGTGTTTTCTCATGCCAAACATGTGACGGATTACGGTCTTTCTTGTAATGCCTGCCACCACACCCTAGAAAATGAAGAAATGGAGGTCGAGGAGCATTGCAGCGATTGCCATACCGAACCAGGGTTTGTTCGGGGAAAAGAGGCTGAGGAGTTAAGTGAAGACGAGTTGATCGAGCACTATCTTAATGCCCTGCATGTTCAATGCATTGGTTGTCACAAACAGAAGAAAATAGAGACCAGGCAACGGAAAATACCCGTCGGCTGCACCCAGTGCCACGATCGCAGGAAGCTACCGTCACCTAAATAGTATCGACTTATAAAAGATCGAATTTACAGCGAAGCATCTATGCCAATCAATAATGAAAGAAGAGCTTTTTTAAAAGCAAGTTTAGCCGCCGTTAGCACGGCCATCGTCGCTGGTGTGCCCCAACCGCGGGCAGCGAGTGCAGCGCTGGAGAACGAACTTTGCACCTTGCTGGACATCAGCAAATGTATCGGCTGTGAGGCTTGTGTAGACGGCTGCCGAGATGTCAATGGTTTCAAGTATCCCAAGTTTGAGGGGGATATGCCAACGATGTTCCCTCAGAGTCGAGTGAAAATCGCCGACTGGTCATCGAAGGAAAAACGGGAAATCAGAAGTAGGCTGACACCTTACAACTGGCTTTACATCCAGACCGCCAAGGGAACTCATAACGGCAAGTCCTTTCATCTTTATATTCCCCGGCGCTGTATGCACTGCCGTAATGCTCCCTGCGTGAACCTTTGCCCCTTTGGGGCATCTTTTAAGCAACCCAACGGTATTGTTCGTATTCACGATCGAATTTGCATGGGCGGAGCCAAGTGCAAAGCCGCCTGCCCCTGGCACATTCCCGAACGCCAGTCCGGGGTGGGTTCCTACCTCAACCTACTGCCCAATTTTGCTGGTAACGGCGTCATGTACAAGTGTGATCGTTGCTATGACCGTATTGCTGCTGGTGAACTGCCGGCCTGTATTGAGGTATGCCCGGAAAATGTACAAACGATTGGACCCCGCAGGGAAATCATCGCCAAAGCTCAGCAATGGGTCGACAAAAATGACGGTTATATTTACGGCGCTGATGAAAATGGCGGCACCAACACCATTTACCTATCGCCTGTGCCCTTTGATGTATTGAACAGTGCCATTGCCACGGGACTGGGCCAGCCGCACCTCAAAGCAGTCGATGATGCGATGGCAGATGCCAATATGCTAGCTGGAGCATTGATTGCGGCACCCGTGGCGGGTGTAATTGGCGCGGTGCTTCGGTTGAAACAACTATCGAGATCAGAATAACTATGAATAAACCAGAAAAGCCCAATGACAAAAAATAAAGCTGATAATGTTCTTAAGCGCCTCTATCCGGTAGCCCTAACGATTGCCCTGTTTACCGGTTTTGGTAATATGCCCATCTACAAGCGTTATTACATCTCTTCAATCCCCGGCCTGGGGTGGTCCGGTAATTTCTACATCAACCTTAATATACACTATAGCTGCGGCGTTGTACTGCTGGGACTCGCCGTCTATTTTAGCCTCATCTATTTGAAAACGAGCACATCAGCAGACCGGCTTACCACAACCGGATTGCTGCGTGCTGTTTTTTTTGGACTGTCACTGTTAACCGGAATTCTGTTGGCAATAAGAAATCTTACCGAAATCAATTTCGGTTTTGGTTCGCAGATGGTCGTGGTCTTCATGCACTTAGGGATTGCGATGATCCTGTTGGTGCTGTCCATTGGGTGTGCCGTCGTCAGAAGTCCATGGAGACGTAAGCCCTGATAGAAAGCGAAAAATCCGTATTCGCAGTTCAACATTTTACTTGCACAGGATGATGACTAACTCTACCTTCCGTTCGCTCATCTAAAAAATTTTTTTTTACAATCAAAAATTCGGTTAAGGCTTGTATGGTTGATTGCAAACTGGGTTTCACGTAGCCAAAATCTATCTGAAATATTCTCGATTAATTTGATAGTTTTTAGAATCTCAATGTACCAGTAATCCAACTTTTCCTGTTCTATAGTTTAATGATTGATAGAAATGGTTATGTTTTGTCCCAAATAGAGGTGTTAACATGATCATGATTTCATTAAAACGGTTGTTTTTCACGGCAGTCTTGTTCATGGCATTTGAGATCGCACCGACGGCCATAGCGGAAAATGGGGGCAACGGGGATAACGTCCCGAGTGCGGCGGCAACCGTACCGATCCTCAACCATTGGATTGGCGAGTATCCGGTGGCCCGACTGGACCAACTCCCCGAGGCACAAAGGGATACACCGATCGGCTTTATCAACGATCCCGACATATTCCGGGCCGTATGGCAGGCCTTTAAGCCAAAAGATGAGCCGCCCAAACTCGATTTCGACCACAACATGGTCATTTTTATAAGGAATGTGAGGTTTTTCAACCGAACACGTATTCTCAAGGTTGTCCTAACCGACGGCATCGCCGACATTGTGGCTATGGAAACCAGATCTGCATTGCCTATTGAGGACAAAATGGCGATGGCGCTGGCCGAAATACCGAAAAAAGGTGTTCGGGCAGTTCGTACCAAAAAACACCTGATTCCGGTGCGACTGGATCCCAGCAATATCTCTTATCGAATAGACGGCAAAGAGGTCGACCTGATCAATGGCAGAAGTGAAAAAGAGGCGGCGCCTGGGTCTGTATCAAAGATCACAACCGCGGTGCTCGGAAATCCTACTGTCGGAGACCTCAACGATGACGGCCGTCTGGATGCCGCCCTAATTCTGTTTCAAAACAGTGGGGGAACCGGCACGTTCATCTATGCCGCCGCCGCCATAAACCGTAACGACGGATATCATGGCACCAATGCTGAATTTCTTGGGGACCGAATTAGAGTGGACAGCGTTTCAATTCGTAATGGAGTGATCGTTGTCGAATATCGAGATCGCAGATCTGATGAACCCATGGCTGTCAAGCCATCCGTACCCAGGTCTACCTATTTTATTTTTCAAAACGGTAAAATACAAAACATTGGAACATCGGAGGAGCAAGGTCAACTCTTTGAGGGATGGGTGACGGTCGGGCATGAAGTAAGGGCCTTCCATCCGTGCGGCCAGACAGAGGACCTGTGGATTACGGGTGATTCCATCGGATATAATGATTTGATGGAGGCCTATCGGAGTCTTGCAGCCGATCGAGGACCCTATGCTCCGGTGTTCGTGGTGATTTACGGTAGACAAATCGAGGCCCCAATGGATGGATTCGGCGCGGATTACCCAGGCGGATTTTTCGCCTCTCGACTGGTGCGAGTACCGCCTAAAGGCAACTGCAAGGCGGGGATGATCTTGGTAGATTCGCCGGCGCCGGGATCGAAGATTGTCTCCCCGCTGACTGTCAGCGGCAAGGCCCGCGGTACTTGGTTCTTTGAAGGTGATTTCCCAATGGTCATCATTGATGCCAGCGGTAGCGTAATCGGGCAAAGCTATTGCACGGCACAAAGTCCGTGGATGACTACAGAATTCGTTGCATTCGAGGGAAAGATCACATTTAAGAGACCAGCCTCCAGCGGAAAAGCGATGCTGCTATTGAAAAAAGACAATCCCACTGGGAAACCAGAGTATGACGATGCGCTCGAGATTCCCGTCTTCATTCGCTAAACGGCATTATACATGGGCTTAAAATGGAACTGGGAAGGACACGAACTACGACTTCTGCCTCCAGAAGCTATCACAAAATGTACAATTCGGCTATCATGGTAATAAACTTGGGCATATGTTTTTTTAGATTAGCATCCACTATTTTGCCTTCGAGATATTTCAGATTGCCATCCCTAATACAAAACTGATCTAAATTTTCACCAATGTTTTCATCAGGCACGAAATCCACACTTTCTGAAGATTGTGGAATGGCCAGGGGAAACCAACAATTCCCCGGCGTTTTAGATTTGTCCAACGAATCCAAAACATCACCAAGCAATTTTTTGGTGGGTTTGAACGCGCAATCCACACGCTGCGATATCCTCAAGTTTGAAAACGAAAGAGGGGGCAAGTTGTATGGACTTTTAATTATTTGATCTCATCTAAATTGCACTCCCGTTTGATCCCCCATCGTATTTTCCAGACACTGCAATGTTTTTCAGTAACCATATAAAGTAGCTACATTTATGAGAAAGCACATTTTTATTGTCAATCAATCAGAGCCTGCTTTCTTGACATATTGATATTTGTAATTACGATCGACGTAGGAATAATAACACATTGTGCCATAACGACATATATGATTTAAAAAACACTCGAAAATTATCAATTCCGGTAAAGTTTCAAAATAACCAATAATTGCCCTTGTTGTATGGCCGCAGAAATCAGACGCCCCTATTTATTCCTTCCTGAAACAAAATGGCGCCTGTTTTGAATAAAAGCCACACGTTCAAATAATATGATAAGTCTTTCTGAAAAAAACAATCAATTTGGAGAATGAAAATGCATAAGGAACAGAAACTGAATGTTCTCATTAGCCATTCCTGGATGGATAAATTACATGCAGAGAAACTATCCAAAGCATTAGATGGTTTATGCAATATTTGGATGGATTACAGGAAACTCAGGCCGGGTGACCAAATACAAAAAGTTATAGATCAACAGCTAAATGACATTGACTTGATGTTAGTTATCTGGACACAACATGCGGGGGAGTCTGAAGGTGTTGCTGCTGAAATTGAAACCGCACTTGGTTTGGGGAAACGTATCGTACCATGCATTTTTCATTATGACAATCAGGGGCAACCTTCACCAAGTTTAACGGGACCCTTAAAAAAGCTGCTTGCTGTTGATTTTCATCATTTTGGAACAGGTGTTGCACGCCTTACAACCTTTTTGCTGGAATTACAAACCGGTGATGATTCTGAATATATAAATGATCCAAGAATGCATATGCTGCAGGAGCTCGATGGCATGCTGGATTACTTATCCAATTACCGAAATGCTCGGGATATTGATGCGCCGAGGTCCCAATGGGTTGATTGGATCATAGATGTAATCGAAAAATACGCAAAAGATGAGGGAGATACTTCAAATTTAGAGTTATTGTTAGAAGCAGCCCGGCATAATCAGGAAAATGATCCAGAAGCGTTAGGTGTCTTAATAGACCGTTTAGAATCTCTAAAGACAGAGCAACAAAAAGAGAAAAAGCCTAAAAAACTCAAAGCCAAGAAAGCAAAAAAAGCAAAGAAAAAAAAGAAACTAAAAAAAAGAAAAAAGCACAATGATTCACAGGATCTTCTTTCTCAGCGAATAGCAGAGATTGCACCTGAGGGGATGCAGCAGGTTTGGAGTGACAAACTCGATTTTTATATTCAGAGCGCACCTGAAGTATTAAGCGCTTTACAGACCTATTCTGTTTTCGTAGGATCTCCAGCAGGTTGCGAAGTAGTAAACTACTTAAACACATACCTTCAAAATGGCAATGACCTTTTGCCAGATAGTTATGGTCGTTATGGCCTAATTGACGATGCCTGGCTTATTCACAATACAGCATATAGATTGCTTGAGAGCGGTATCATACCAGCAAATACGATCCCTTTGAATTGGCAGCTGATTAGCGAATCAGATCAAATGGTATCTGTTCTTTTACCCCCTGATGTTCTTGCGTCTCTTGAGCAGATTGTCCTACAAATGCTAAATATTATAGCGTTTGAGGTTCAAGGTTACCAGCCACAGTACGGAGCTGATTATCCGAGCGGGGGGAAAAGTTACGCTGATCGTTGGTATGATGTTGCTGCCGATAGTTTGAATTATCTTTAATCCTTTCTATACCAATAGCACATTTCTTGTCGGAATCCTCACGCAAAACTGCGAGGGCAGGTTACAAATAGTATCATGTTACCAAAAGCAGCGTACGAGCCGACTGAACGAAGCGGAGGGTCGGCGTATTTGCAAGGAGTATTTTTTTTGGAAAAGGAGAAGGCTCAGTGGGGACAGGGGGATGTATCCCCCCTGTCGGCGGTAAAAATTAAAAATCATTAAAATTCAAAATAGCTGCTATTTACACCTGTTAAGTTCTCGAATTTTTAAGATTGCCAATGCATATCTTACAGCAGGCACTCGTTTTAAATCAGTCCAATTCCTATATTTTAATCCCACCTCAAAATTCGGCTATAAAATGTGTATCAAAATTCAAGCTGCCCAGGAAAAATTGCGGTTTTTATTTTGAAAAACAAAAAGACTGATTGTGTATTGTCTAAACAAATACACAATAAAATCAATTAATTCAATAGATTCGACTTAAGAACGAAACCTAAACTTACCCCTTTTTGTATATTAGCCAGGGGAAACCCGCAATGCCGGGGCATTTTAGATTTGTTCAGCCAACCTAATTATCACGATGTAATTTTTGTGGACTTTAAGGAGCAATCAATAGCTTAGCCACAAAATTGTTAAGCACTCCATATGAGGGTTTACTCTTTTTGAAATTTCTTGAATTTTGAATTTGAATGTGAAACAAATATCGCAGGAATCGGTGCACGACAGTACTTTCATATCAAGCCGGAAAACACAAGTTTAGATCAGAACCGAATCTTATTCTGTGTGCATACGGTATCAAAAATTTCCATTTTTACTGAGGCAATCTCAATTAAACGCCAGATTCGGTGATTTCAGGCTACCTGGCAAGGAAACAGCAACATGAAATACAGACGCTTAGGCCGCTCCGGCCTGATGGTTTCTGAGTTGACCCTGGGCACGATGAATTTCGGTGGGCCTACAGACGAAGCCACCTCTCTTCTCATGATTGACAAGGCCTTGGACTGTGGCATCAATTTTCTGGATTGTGCAAATGTTTATGCGGAAGGCAGGAGTGAGAAAATCTTAGGGAAGGCCCTGAAGCGCAATGGAAAACGCCATGAGGTTTTAGTGACGTCAAAGGCGTTTTTACCCACCAGCGAACGGCCCAACGACCGTGGCAATAACCGCCACAACCTTATCAACAGTTGCATAAAGAGCCTCAAACGATTGCAGACCGATTATATCGATATCTTCTTTCTTCACCGCACGGATTGGAACACCCCCCAGGAAGAGACATTGAGTGCATTAAACTACATGGTGGACCGAGGTTATATCAGATACATTGCCTGCTCCACACATCCAGCATGGCGCACGGTTGAAGCATTGCACATTGCCGATCGGAAGGGTTACCCCAAGTTCGTTTGTGAGCAGCCGCCGTACAATCTGCTTGACCGGAGAATCGAAAACGAGATTGTTCCCATGTGTCAAGAGTACGATCTGGGCATCATCACTTGGTCACCTCTTGCCCAGGGAGTGCTTGCCGGCAGGTACAGGACGGCAGATGATTTGCCTATAAACAGTCGGGCGACGCAGAAAAGCATTTATGCAGAGCGCATCACCGACGTGGGCATCAAAATCGCTCGGCGCGTTAGGGACTGGGCAAAAGAAAAAGACTTATCACCCACCGCGCTTTCGGTGTCATGGATCATACACCAACCTGCCATCACCTCGGTCATCATCGGACCATGCAGCCCTGAACATCTGGATGACCTGGTCGCCTCCCAGGATATCCACCTGTCACCTGAAAACCTGGCCTGGTTCGACACCCTCGTGCCGCCTGGCACCTTCGTTTCCGATCATTTCAACAGCGCCGGATGGCAACGACCTGCGTAGGTTACACCGATAAGACTTGAGATGACTTTATTTATAAGTGCCAGTTGATACGCGTCAAATGAATTGAAGGTTGCCAGGACAAAGATATAATAATATCGGAGGATTCAACGCGTTTGACTTAGCACGAAATGTAAACTTGACTATTTATGTGGATTGAATAGATGAAACCATCAATAGCGGTAGGTTTAAGGTTTGTCCGGCAAATCTGATACATATCGGGTATCAAAAAAGTGCAGATGATATCTATTTAAGAAAATGACTGAGAATTTCGATATCATCAGGTCTGTAACCACAGAATTTAGCCTCGAAAATCCTGGAACTTCTCCAACTAATTGTTATTTTACTTATAAGTATAAATTTTACAGTATATCAACTCCACGAAGAATTTTAGCCAGATTGCGTTTTCTGATGCTATTCGGGTAACTCAATTTTTCGTTAATTTACAATTTCTGTAAGATCGTCAGAAATGTGATATCAGTTTTTATGGAATGCTAAAATGGATGATTATATCAAGATAACGGTGTTAGAAAATACAGTAGAGGCGCAACTAATCGACTCTATTTTGAGTGAGAAAAATATTCCGCACAGAATTAGATCATTTCATGATACTGCATACGATGGATTGTTTCAGTTTCAAAAAGGGTGGGGAGAATTGTATGCTCCGCTTAAATTAAAGAGCGAAATACTTAAGATTATCGAAATTGTAAGATCAGAATAATCGCCAATCCCATGCGGTTACCAAAATATACCAGTATTGCAGGCAGTATGAGTCCAACTCAGTGCCGGTTTTAAAAGTTAAAAAAAGTCGCGATATCATTAGCCACAGCTCTTGGTGCTGAGTTTCATGACCCAAATTAAGCCGCTCATAAAAAAGTGGCAACTATTAAAAATGAAAAAATGGGCTGACTGGTGAGATAGGGAGGAAACAATGCCACAATTCTGCAGATACATTTTAGTGATTGCTGCATTTGCCGTATTGGCCGTAGCAATGTGTGGATGCGACAACCCAGTTTCGAGATCTTTAACAGAAGGTGATGAAGCTACAACAACTGACAGCCCATCAATGAGCTACACAAAATTAAAGGCATTGTATGAGGAGGCAAAAGCAGCAGGTGAACAAGTTCCTGGAGATATTCTCGAATGGGCGAAATCTGATTTGAAAAAGATCGGGACATGGGACTACAAAATTGTATCGATCTCTTCTGAATCGGAGGAAGCAATACTAAACGAGCTCAAGAGACTCGGCAGTCAGAGATGGGAGTGCTTCTGGGTTGAACCAAAACCAGGTGGCAAACGATTCTACATGAAAAGAGCAACGCGCAGTTACCTACAAATTGCTGGCGGAGCGTCTAAGTTCGTACCTGTCCCTGGGTCAGGGGAATAATCTGGACGAGCCAACAATCTCCTGATAGCGATAACATAAAGGTCACACCTCAGGAGTTAGATTCCAGGTATTTCTCCAACAAAATTGAAATATAAACTGTCTTCAAATACCTGAGATATCAATTGTTCAGGCAACTAACAACGACTAAAAGTACAGTCTATCTGGCCTCAGGATTCATTGTTCTCTCCGCTTAAAATAGCTTTAAAGGAGCAATCGGAATGGCAAATTTACGCATATTTGCTGGTAGTTCCAATATCGATCTTGCCAAAGAGATTTGTGCGTATTTGGATATCGAATTGAGCCGGCTGAATATCAACACCTTTTCAAATGGCAATCTTTCGGTGCAAATTCTGGAAAATGTGCGCGAAAAGGATGTGTTTGTGCTCCAGTCGTTTACCGAGCCGGTGAACAGAAATATCATCGAACTGTTTATCACTTTGGATGCCTTGCGCAGTGCCTCTGCCAAACGAATCACGGCTGTGATACCCTACTTTTCTTACTCGCGCTCAGATAAAAAAGACGCGCCCCGCATTTCAATAGCCGGTCGACTGATGGCTGATTTGGTCAAAAATTCTGGCGCCAATCGGGTGCTGACAGTGGATCTGCATTCCGATTCGGTGCACGGATTTTTCAGCATGCCGGTGGATCACTTGACCGCTATTCCAATTATCGCCGAATTCATCCAACAAACCATGGATTTGTCTTCAGCTGTGGCTGTTGCGACAGATGCCGGTGGGGCCAAAAGGGTCGGACGATTTGTCCATTACCTGAACATACCTATGGCGATCATCGACAAACGGCGCATCAGCGATGTTAAAGTCGAGCAGGGCTTGGTGGTGGGTGACGTCAAGGGCTGTGACGCCATTATTTTTGATGACGAGATCTCCACTGGCGGCACATTAGTGACAACCGCCAAAACATTGACTAAAGCAGGTGTTCGAAAAATGATCATGGCGGTCACCCATCCTGTGCTTTGCGGCGAGGCGGTCAAAAACATCGGTATATCAAAGCTTGACCGTGTGATTGTGACCAATACCGTTCATGTGGGTGAAGAAAAGAAATTCGATCATCTTACCGTGCTTTCCATTGCCCCCCTTTTAGCTGAAGCCATCAAGCGAATTCATAGTGGAGAAAGTGTGGGTGCTCTTTTCAAATAGACTCTGCGCCGGCAATCAATTGTTTATAGTTACGATAAATTGGTACTAAGACCGTGTGCAACTTTTTATATACGGCCTTTTTAAGAAGGGAAACTTTCCCATACCGCAGAAAAAACTGTGCATCTATTAGCGATTGGCAAAACAAATGTATAATATAATCGGTTTGTTGTTCAGGATAGATTCAGGCACGAAATCTATCATTGGCTCTTTTTGTAGATTAGCCAGGGGAAACCCACAATGATCGGGCGTTTAAGGTTTGTCCAGGGAACCTGAAATATCAAGGTTCGATTTTTATAGATTTGAAAGCGCAATTCACACACGGCGATACATATAACAAAAACTAATTCACTATTCACTCTTTGACCCCATATTTTCTCCTTGACATTGGCAATGATTAAATGGGCCTAATTTTTAGGTACGATTCATTCTTCAATCTTTAAACCATTTCTGGTAACATGCCGACCTGGCAATTATCCTTTTCACACCTTTCATGTTGGAAACTAAGCTATGGACACAAATAATCTAAATTCGTTTCGATTCCTGACGCCATGGAAGAGATAAAAACCACCTATTATGGCTCTGATCTGGTGGATTTCTTCCGGATCTGATAATTGGTTTGTATAGTTAATTAACCAATATGAACAGCTCTGCATTCTTCTTTTCCTTAATCACTTATTCAATCGAAAACATATCATGGTTTGGAGCCTAATAAAGGGGGCTGATATGACGCAGAAAAAAGAACCGGCATGTTTTGATCAACGCATTGAGCCGCTGGATCCGGCGAAGGTGCATCAGGTGAAACTGGTTACTGGGCGGTTGATGCCAGCGGCGGCTTTTGGGACGTTCCACTCAGATTGGGCACAGGGGTATATGGAAGACGCTACCGCAGAGGCCATTCGTCTGGGCTGGCGTCACATCGATACGGCGCGTGCCTACGAGAACGAAGAAGTGATCGGAGAAGCGATTCGCCGCTCTATTCGTGAGGGATATATTTCCTCCGCCGATGATCTGTTTATTACTGGTAAACTTTGGAACGGGTATATGAATCCGAAAGATGTAGCTCCCGCGTGTGATGCAACGCTCAAAGCTCTTGGGGTTGATCAGATCGATATGTATTTGAACCACTGGCCGTGGCCAAACGTGCATACGCCGGGCTGCGCGGGCGATCACCGAAACCCGGATGCCGTCCCCTACATCCATGAGGCCTTTATTGAAACCTGGGCGGAAATCTGCAAACTGAAAAAGGCGGGTAAGGTGATCGATATCGGTACGTCGAACCACACGGAGGCAACCATGAAACTGCTGCTCCGCGATGTTGCTGAAGATGACCGCCCCGTAGCGAACCAGATGGAGATGCATCCACTCTTTCAGCAGACGGAGCTGCGTCGTTATTTTGAATCGGAACAGATTATCTGTACCGGCTATATGGCAGTCGGTTCACCGCACCGACCCGCCCGAGACATGTTCAAGGAGCATCGCTCCGATATGGCGGATCCTGTTATTCAAGCGATTGCAGAGGAGTTGGGTGTATCTGCAGGACGCGTGTGTTTAAATTGGGCCTTTCAGCGTGAAAATAAGAGCGGTGGCTTTGTGGCTATGACAACGAAGTCAGCCCGAATGGCAGACAATCTCAAGGCAGCTACAGAGGATATTCTGACAGAGGACCATCTGGTGGCAATATCAGGCGATGGGACAGAGGCTCATTCGGGCATCGATACGAACAACCGCCTAATTTGGGGTCAGGTTTTCCTCTGGCCGGAAGCCAATGGCGATTGGCGGATTCTTTGGGACGACTCTCAGGTGTTTGAGATCGTCGAGGGATATCAAAAATTTAAAGCTTCCTGGGCAGCTCACAAAAAGGTGCAGCTCGAAACCACCTTCAGGGGATAATTCAATTAAATCAAAACTATGGCTACTTGAGTGTTAGCTGAATCTTCGATCCTTGTTCAAAGTCAAAACAAACTGCGAATCGTTTCAAGAAACTGCGACCTAAAAGACCGTCTATACCCACTTTCCTTTCCGGAATTGCAATCCCAGATACATCCTGTTCCTCCATTCCCAGGACGGATACATATGGAAACACGATTTTTTGTCCCCAGGCGGTTTTACCCGCGGCTAGCTTTAAATCAGTGACTTCGCCCAGCCGTTCTTTCAAGCCTAATACCTCGATCATTACCGGTGTTAGACTGACATGCCTAGCGCCTGTGTCAACAATAAAATGAAATTCCTCTTTGCGGCCAACATTTCCCGAAATAATCACCAACCCGCTGTCATTAGATTTCGCCTCTTTGATCGCATAGGTTCCCAATTCCTTTCGTAAGTTTCGAATTTTTTGGATATATCTATCAATCAGAGAATTATTTCTGTCGGCCCGTCTTTTTCTGTGCAAATCCAAAAACGTTCGATTTAAATCAGTCCAAAATTCTTCATCCTTCTTTGATCGCAACCACTCATTAAAGTTCTTGATTTCCAGCTCCAACGAGGTTTTTATCTTCTCAAGCTTTGCCTTTTCGGTATCAAGATTCTGGTTTGCCTGTATGACCCATTCGTTAAATTGCGCGATCGCATCTTCAAGTTTTTTGAGTTGCTGGTTATATTGCTCAACTAAGAGATTTCTCTGGTCGATTAATTTATCAGTGGATTTGTTAACCAATTGCACATCATATTTTTCAATCTGCTTTTTTAGATTTTCTAAAGCTTTCTCTTTCTTTTCAATCTCCGATTTTCTGTTCTTGCTGGTAGCGTTTGTGGTTTGAACCAGGGCATTGTATCTATCAACTGCTAATTTATATGAATTTTGAGCTTTGGTGGCAGGGTTTTGGCGAAAATACCGATCCATTATTTGTTCGTACTGACGAATGCGTTCTTCGATAAACTGCAAATTTTCTCTGTCATTTTCCCCTTGACCGTCGGCAGAAGAAGGTATGAAAAGCCAACAGAAAATGATCAACGCCAATCCAAGCAGCTTCATAATTAATAGTCTCATTGGGTTGTTCAATAGATCTAAAACATTTGCATGAATCTATCGCAAAAGATGATCAGTGTGTCAATTGCCAAACTTCGCGCTGCTAGACTTAAAGCTCTTTTTCCCGGCCATCTAAAAAGCGTGAAGAAAAAATCTTCGATTCCTACCGGCAATATGATACAGAAAATTCCAAACTAAAGACTCAAAATATGGCGGCAATTATTTGATTTTCAGGATACTTCAGACGGGTAGATTGTAAGTTCGCTGTTCAAATATACAATAGAATCAAAATATTGGCTGGATTATATTGAGGCACGAAACCTCAACTTGCAACAGAATGTGGATTTGATAGGACAAATATACAAATCCTTGAAGTTATAGATTTGATCACCAAATAAGAAAGTTGATTGTGTGCGTATCTAAAAATATTACTTTACTGCAGCCCCAAAAGGGCAACAGCACCATTGAGCATTAGTGAAAGTACAATGGAAGCTATACAAAGTGGTACCAATGCTCCCAGAGATACCATCACTTTTCGCCAGTAGCTCCAGTGACGGCGCTGCACGACTTGAATCCAAGCCAGCGGAGCAAGTAGCATAAGCACAAACCAACCAACATAATTGAGCAAGGGGATCTCGAAGTAGACAGTGCCTTTGATAAACCAGACCCAATATCCTGCTGCAACTGCCACTGGGTCTATGAAAAGGTCTAACACCACGGCGATAAGAGCTGTGAGGAGGGGAACTTGCCACAACAGACGGTGTTGGGTGATCATATCTTGACCTGGCCGAGCCAAGATCCCTTCGGCTAGGAAAAGACAGCTTCCGCACATACCTATCCAACCAAAAAAGATAAAGGTGAATACCCAAAGTGCAGATTGCCCAGGGTATTCGTAGTTGCGTGCCACAAAAGACGAAATAAAATCCATAATAGCAGTGAACCCGCCAGATAAAATAACAAAGGATAAGGTGTCCCCTGCGCCGAATCGCCACCAGATATAACCAAGCACTGTGAGCGCAAAGAGTATACCGCCTACAAGAATAAGAGTAAAATTTGGGGTCACTGTTCATTCCTTTGCGTTCGTATTACGTAGACAACCAATGCTGGCATCGGCAGGATTGTCAGAAAAAGCAAATCCCAAGCCCCCGTCACGATAGCTGTAAGCATCCAGATAATCAAATTGACAGAATAAAAAACAGCTGGCAACCAGCGAACCATTGGAGTTTGTCGTCGGTATACATGGTCTTCATTCATTGATCAATACCTTCAAAATATTTGGATATATGGTTCATTTTGATGAAATATCGGACCTAAATATTTTGCTTCAGCTGGAGTTGGAGTTTTCGGCGCTTCCATTTAAATTGTTCTTGAACCATGCGACAACAGAAAAACATATTGCCTCATTCAACAATCTCCAGAACAAATCTTTTCCGAGCCTTCCCAGCTGCTGCACTCAGGATTGTTCGGATAGCCTGAGCTGTTCGCCCCTTTCTGCCAATGACCTTTCCCATATCCGATTTTGCGACACTTAATTCCAAAACGTTGGTATGGTCACCTTCAATCTCAGTGACTAAGACATGATCCGGTTGGTCTACGAGAGCTTGCACAATTTCGGTAATCAAATCCTTCATACCCATCCCCCTTTATGTTTCTAAATGAATACTCGAAATCAATCTATAATGAAGTTTATTCTGCATGCAAGATAAAATAAGGATCGGTGGGATCGATAAACGGCCCCGAAAATAGAAAGGGGTGGCCTTTTGCGGACCACCCCTTTTGGTGCAGAATATCCGATCAACATTTTCAGCTCAGTTTCAGGAGCACCTAAGGATGATTATAATTCACGCAAAGAGATGTCAACATTTTTTTAATCTAAAGAATATCGAAATTTTATAGTTCAACCGCAAATTATAGGTAAACAGATTGGCACCTGAATTCGGCAATATTTTATAGGCAACCTTTCCTGGCGCCAGTGGCATTCTTTTTGACATCCTCATCAAAGACAAATTGCATTTCCAAAACGGTGACATGCAACCGCTTATCCGAATTATTCCATCATTAAAGTGTTGTCTCGGTATCGATTCAAAGTATCGTTTCGATTATAAAAACGTTTAAAAATATAATACCTTGTATGCGTCTTTTTGTTTGATTGGCTTAACTAATATATTATAAAATCAATT
>JARFPZ010000674.1 GCA_029288035.1 Desulfosarcina sp. | reverse complement strand
TCATGCTCGATATTTCGGCGAGCCTGGTTTCGGAGCTTTTCAGCTGCTGATTCAGCTTCCTTTAAAATTCTCGCTTTCGCCTCTTTCCCCTGCTTGATATAGTCCTCAACAATCTTTTCCGACTCTTTTTCCAGCCGAGATAATTTTTCATTATATTCAGCCAGCTGTTTTTCAGCTTCGGCCTTGCGTGCTTCCAGGTCTTCCAGTTGGTCTTTAATGCCCGTGATACGGGCACCGAGTGCCTGGGATAGCGGTTTGCGAAGAACAAAAACAAGTGCTATCGCCAAAACCGTAAAATTCATCACCCGAAACCAATCGGTTGCAACCCAGCCCTTTGTGCCGGAATCTTCACCGGATGCAGCCAGGGCTATCGGGAGCGAAAAACCGATAAGAAACAACAGAATCAAAAAAATTACCGCTGAGCTTTTCTTAAAACGATGCAAGCGGCCAAAACAGGAAATCTTCATTAAACAGCCCTCCCCAGAATCTTTTGGCTGATTTGATCGGCGAAATCATCAATTTCTGACTGTAAGCTTTGTCTGGCAACCTCAGCGTCTTTTTTTATTTGTTCCCGGATTTGGGCTAACTCAGCCTGGGCTTTGCGATTGATATCGGCGATAATCGATTTTTCCTCATCACCCGCTTGCTGCAATAAGGCATCTTTTTCCTTAAAGCCTCTTGCTCGCGCTTCTTTTATACCCGCGGCGAAGGCGTCGTCTTTTTCTCTGACATCGTTGTTGGAGGTTTCAATGGCAAGCTCTAAGCCATCTACTTTTTCTTTGCGCTGAGTCAAAATTTTACGGATAGGTCTGTACAGCAGCAGGTTCAGCACCCAGATGGTAAAGAGAAAATTAACAATTTGAATAACAATTGACCCGTCGGGAGTAACTGTCACCCCGCCGCCGCCTGACTCTCCGGATGATCCCAGCACGATTTGGGGAAAAACAAGGCAAATCAGCGCAAGCATGATAAATATCGGAAAACCTTTCCGGTAAACACCAGAAATCCTCATAAAAAACCTCCGTCTACCAGTTCACGGCAACTACTTTATTTGTTTCACAAATTCACCCCTGTGAGCAGTGACTTAACTGCGGCGGTCTATACCATCAGGCATGATTAGTTGTCAAAGGTTTTTTGGAAAATTTTTCAAATCATTCGGTTTCTTTTGATTCAACTGCCACGGGTGGACTCTTGGGAAAGGGAGATGATTTGCCCGAAGACTCCGTATTGGGCTTCATCACACAATTTCCATTAAAAATCCCGCCCGGCTCGATAGAAACAATTGGCGACCGGATATCACCGCCGAGACGTCCCGGGGGATAAACTTCGATACGTTCCTTGGCATCAATCGACCCGTTGACCTCACCCATCACAACGGCCACATTAACGGACATCTCCGCGTTGACAACCCCCTTTTCACCGACCACAACCGTGCCGCCGTTGCTGGAAATATTCCCTTTCACCCTGCCATCGACCCGGATGGTGCCCTTAAACTCAATCGTACCGTCGAAGCTGGCATCTGCGCCGATAAAAGTTGATATTCGATCCGTATTTTTTTCTTTTTTCATTGGTATTGCCTATCCTCCAAAAAAATCCGATTAACGCGTTCTAAGCTTTTTCCGAGACTACGCCCAGAAAAGGTGGCCCACGCGGGGCAGTAAGCACGCTGATTATTTACATAGGTTTCAGGTGTCGGGTGTCAGGTGTCAGCCCAGCCGCAGGCCAGAAAAACGGCCAGTCTGATCGAAAATGAAACTCTAAAAAAGCAAATATCGAATAATGAATGCCGAATGTCGAATGTCGAAGGAATGTATTCTATCTTTTTTAATAAAGAGACAGAGCGAAGCGATTCCATCCTTCGAAATTCGTTATTCGTTATTCGATATTCTGCGGTTCGCTGTTTAATCCAAGCCATCGCAATGGCCAGCCTAATCACCAAAATAGCGTGCCATTTTGGTGTAGTTTCATACACGAGTATCTAACACTTCAAAAAAATTTAAGGCGCTGAAGTTCATTAGATATTTCACGTTCCGAATCCCTCAACGCCTTAAAATTTCTATTTAAGCATAAACCGCCGCATGCTGACATTCATCAACAAACCAATTCCGATCGCAGTAGTTAAAACCGATGATCCCCCGTAACTGATAAAGGGCAAAGGCACGCCAACCACCGGCATTAAGCCCATGGTCATACCGATGTTTATGACTACCTGCCAGAAAAACATGCTTGTAACCCCCACGACCAAAATGGTTCCGAATGGCTCCCGGCAGCCTTGGGCGATGTTGAGCCCCCAGAAAATTAACATCATAAACAAAAGAACAACGATCACCGATCCGACAAAACCCCACTCCTCCGCCAGAACGGAAAATATAAAATCGGTGTGCTCTTCCGGCAGGAAAGACAAGGCATTCTGGGTTCCTTGTAAAAATCCTTTGCCGGAAATCATACCCGAACCGATGGCTATTTTAGATTGAATAATATGGTATCCGGCTCCCAATGGATCGAGGTCCGGATCAAGGAAAACCAGTATCCTGCGCTTCTGGTAATCTTTTAAAAAAAACCAAACCATCGGAACCACCGCGGCAGAGGACACTAACAGATAAATAAACGAACGCCGCTCGATTTTAACAAAAACCGTAATAGAGCCGGCAATAAGCAAGAGTAATCCAGCCGTACCTAAATCGGGCTGTTTCAGAATCAAAATAAATGGGATTATGGTTAGGATGGCAGGTCTGAAAAGCTCCCGCAGGGTAAACCCCCTGATATGGGCATCCTTTGAATAATAGCGTGCAAGGGCAATCATAATCGCAATTTTAGCCAGCTCTGAGGGCTGCACGGAAATAGGGCCAAGCGCTAACCAGCGTCTGGAGCCACCGGCGGATTTCCCGAAAAGCAGAACCCATACCAGTAAAATGATACAGCCTATGTAAATTATCTGACCCCAACGATCCAAAAGTTTATAATTGAAGGAAAAAGTGACCACCATTGCAATCAAAGCGGTTGAAAACCAGATGAGTTGCTTATAAAAAATGGTCATTTGGGATGCGGGAGTTTCGGCCGTAACCGCGCTGTAAAGTACCAGCAAACCGGAGCATCCGATTAAAATTGCCAGGCCCAGCAGGCCCCAATCAAAATATTGTAATAGTCTTCGGTCAAACATGATTATATGCACTTAGTTGTTATGTATCGACAATTTGGGTTGATGTTGATTGAATTGTTGTGATGTAATGCAATAAATGAGCTAAAATTTTAGCTCATTTTTCGGTACATGTATCTAACCGCCCTGGTCTTCTTCACCAACCTGATCCTGGTCTTTTGCTGCCAGGCCGGCCGGTCGCTCAACTCTCAAGAAAGTCTTGATCAATTCTGTCGCAATCGGGGCCGCTGCGCTGGAGCCGTGTTCTCCATGTTCAACCAGCACGGAAACTGCAATTTCAGGCGCTGCAGATGGCGCAAAGGCAATGAACCAGGCATGGGGTCTCAGGTGCGCCGGCCGTTCTTGTTCAGATCTGGTGTCATCCTTTTTTCGGCTAATGACCTGGGAGGTTCCCGTTTTCCCGCTGATTTCAATATCCGCCAGCCGGCTGCTTCTGGCTGTGCCTTTTTCTCCATTTACGACTTCCCACAACCCTTTCTTCACCAACTCCAGACTGGGCGCACTCAAAGGTATCTTGCCCATAACCTGAGGTTCGTTTTGGTATACAACACGGCCGTCAGCCGTGGTGATTGATTCTAGAATGATGGGTTTGTATCTCGTCCCACCGTTGGCGATCGCCGAGGTCAAGTCCACCATCTGCAGCGGGGTTGCCAGATTGAATCCTTGGCCGATGGCAACCGACAGAGTTTCGCCTCTCTGCCATGCAACGCCGGTACGTTTTTTTTTCCAGGCCGCTGTTGGGATCAATCCCCTGCCCTCTTTGCCCAGGTTGATCCCGGTGCGAGATCCCAGTCCACCTGCTTTGGCATACCAGGCCAGTCGGTCAACCCCCAGCAACTGGCCCACCTGATAGAAGTAAACATCGCAGGATTGGGCCAACGCTTTGACGATGTTTACCTTTCCATGACCACCTCTTTTCCAGCACCGGTATATGCGATTTCCGAATCTGTGGTAACCGGGGCAAAAAAATTCAGTGGCCTCATCGATGACGCCCTCCTCCAGGCCGGCAAGAGCGGTAATAATTTTATAGGTCGAACCGGGCGGATACTCACCCTGGATAGCCTTATTTTCCATGGGTCGAAATGGATTGGATATTAACGAATCCCACTGCTCATGAGACATACCGCTGGCAAAATAATTCTGATCAAATGAAGGGCTGCTGGCTAAAGCCAGAATGCGGCCCGATCCCGGATCCATGGCCACTGCGGCTCCGGCAACACCTTGCAGAAGCGATTCGGCTTTTTTTTGTAAAATATGATCGATGGTTAAATGAATATTTTGACCGGGTTTGGCGGCTACTGTTTTTAACACCCGCACCACGCGACCATTGGCGTTGACCTCCACCTGACGTCCACCGCGTGTTCCCTGAAGATATTTTTCAAAAGTTTTTTCAGCACCGAACTTGCCGATAAAATCACCTCTGCGCCGTCCCGGATATTTTCCGCCGGCAAGCTCCGTGGAATTAATTTCGCTTAAATATCCAATTAGATGGGCGGCGTCTTTTATATTCAAATAATGTCTCAGCAACTTCACGTTGATCGCTATGCCGGGCAGATCGTATTTGTGGGCCTCGATGGAGGCCAGGGCATCACGTCCGATATCCTGTTGCAACTGGATGGGTTTGTAGGCCGAAATACCTTTGCTGGAGGACAGTTTTTGCATTAATTCCTGAGAGGGGAGATCGAGATAACTGGCCAGTTTGGTGATGGTTTTTTCTACCGGACGGGCATCTTTTAAGGTAATTGTAACATCAAAAGAGGGGCGATTTTCCACCAGCACCCGATTATTGCGATCATAAATCAGCCCCCTGGGGGGATCTATGCTCTGCAGTCTGATTCTGTTGTTGAGGGATAGAGTTAGGTATTCTCCCCCCATTACGACCTGGAGATAAAGAAGCCGCACCAAAAGCACGCTAAAGGCCACCAGCACACATATCATGACCCCGGTAATGCGTTGTTTGTACCATTCGCTATCTGCAGTCTTTAAATATTTGTCCACGGCATTTCGAGAAAATTGACAATTGAAAATTTAAGTTTGAATATTTGAGGTGTTTTATCCCTGTTCTCTGGCGCGGGCATAAATCCCTTTGAAAACGGCCCCAAGTCGGCTTTGCGCATTTCTAAAAAATAATAGAAACAGAGCTCCGGTGAAAATAGCCCAAAGAGTTTGAACTGCGACGATTTCTATCACATCGCCGGCAAACTGTTGTCTGAATCCCGCTAGGGCAAACGCCCCTAATAAAATAAGGTTCTCAAACAACACGCCACCGGCAACAATAAGGGTTATTATGACCAGGCGATTTCCAACCTGAATAAATGTGGTGATCCCTTTAACACCGACATATAACCAGAAATAGGTGGTCAGGTAAAGTCCGAAAGGTCCCCCGGAAAGGTTGTCCATGATGAAACCTAAAAACAAGACGAAAGGTAAACTTTCACGGACAGGGCGGGAGAGGCTGAGATAAATTATAAACGGTATCAAAAGATCGTAAAACTTGTCCAACAAAGGTAAATAGGGCATTATCGTGGTTTGCAGGATGACGAGAAAAAGACTGCCGCCGATATTAAAGAAATAACTCATGGCCGATTCGCCCAATCCTGCTTCTGGATTTCCAGGATCACAAGAACCTCTTCAAGTTTTTCAAAGTCGACAAAAGGAGTAACAATGACTTCATGAAAGATGTCGGCGTCATGTTCAATGACCTGGGACACGTACCCGATGCGCAGGCCTTTCGGGTATACCCCGTCTAAACCAGATGACACAATCGTGTCTCCGATGCGAACGTCATTTTTGCGCAGCACATAGTCCAGCCGGCATTGATCGGTCGCCTCGCCCTTGATAACCCCCCGAGCCCTGCTTCTCTGCACCAAAGAATCCACGGCACTGTTGCTATCAACGATCAGCATGACCTTGGAATAGTGATTTGATACCTCAATCACCTGTCCGGCAATTCCCTGGGCGATCACCACCGGCAGTCCTCTGGTTAATCCGTCGGCTTCCCCCTTGTCGATGATGACGGTTTTAAACCAGGCCGAAGGATCTTTGCCGATAACTTCAGCCGCGACAACCCGTTCAGAGATATTTTTCTGAAAGTCGATCAAATCGCGCAGGCGGACGTTGGCCAG
>JARFPZ010000633.1 GCA_029288035.1 Desulfosarcina sp. | reverse complement strand
GCCACCTTTGCCGGTGGTTGTTTTTGGTGCACGGAGTCGGATTTTGAAAAGTTTGACGGTGTTGTTGAAGTCATATCCGGTTATGTCGGCGGCCAGACCCAGAATCCCACCTACCAGGAAGTCTCGGCAGGCGGCACCGGGCATGCTGAAGCCATTCGAGTCCGATATGATCCAGAAAAGATCACCTATGACGAGTTGCTCGATATTTTCTGGCGACATGTAGACCCCACTGATTCAGGGGGACAATTTGTCGACAGAGGTTCGCAATACCGCCCGGCGATATTTTATCATGATGATGAACAAAAGCGCCTGGCCGAGGAATCCAAAAGAAAGCTTGAAACTTCCGGCCGGTTTAATAAATCCATCGCAACCGAAATCGTACCGGTGTCTGAATTTTATCAAGCCGAGGATTATCACCAGGATTACCATAAAAAAAATCCGTTGCGATATAAGATGTACCGGTCCAACTCCGGTCGGGATCAATTTTTAGAAAAGGCATGGGCGGACAAGGCGCAGCCGGCGGCCGCAGGCGGCAACCAGGCGACCTATTCAAAACCCGAAGACAATGTGCTGAAAACGAAATTAACGCCACTGCAGTATAAAGTCACCCAGGAGGAAGGTACAGAGCCTCCCTTTAGAAATGAATACTGGGACAATAAAAAAGAGGGGATTTACGTGGACATCGTTTCCGGTGAGCCTCTTTTCAGTTCCAAAGACAAGTTTAAGTCCGGTACCGGTTGGCCCAGCTTCACCCGGCCGCTTGAGCCTAACAATATAAAGGAAAAAGAGGATCGCAGCCTATTTATGACCCGCACCGAAGTGAGAAGCACCCATGGCGATTCTCATCTTGGGCATCTTTTCACCGATGGGCCGGCCCCCACCGGCCTGAGGTACTGCATTAACTCCGCCTCCCTGAGGTTCATTCCCAAAGAGGACTTGCAAAAGGAGGGATACGATGATTATGTGCGCCTATTTGAAGCCACTGAGGCGGCCAATTAAGCAATAAATATCGAATGGAATATTGGGTATGAAAAATGGAGTTTGAGCTGATTGTAAATTCTGAATATGCAATTTTTCTATTAGATGAGCTCGATCCGTCGGGCCCAATATTCCAATATCCCCATGAACTCGAATGTGGACCGTATCCGGAATATCATAGGCCCGTTATGGGAAAAAAAACCTTATGTCGAAACAACAGCCTAATCTGCCAGTGCTTTTAAATTTTTAAAAAAATGCGTTCCCACCATGGCCAGACATTCCATATCCAGAAATTTTTGGGCGCGCTTTTCAAATAATACCGAACACTGGGCGGGAAACTCGTCATCTTTATCGTTGAATAATAGCAAAAGCCCTCACCGGAAATGACCCCATGCCCTTCACCGGCGCCGGGATGGCAAAAAACTTAAACCCGTTAAGCGGCAAACCATCTAGATTGCGCATATGCTCGACGATCGGAATTCCGCTACCGAGCAGAATTGTATGCGCTGGTCGGGTTCCGTCCGCATTGTCGTCGATGTTGAGCGAGTCTATGCCCACAAGCACCGAGCCCTCCGATTTCAGGTATTCGGCAGAATCCCGGGTTAGAAACGGGTGATCGTTGAAATAAGCTTCGGTCCCCCAGTGTCGATCCCAGCCGGTATGGATCAGAACAGCTTTAGCGGTCACATCACGGCCATCGAAAACACCCGGGGTAATTTTGCGGGAATTGGGCGGCGCATGAATTAGCAGCCCATCAAGGTTGCCCACCGCAGCTAAATCAAGCTGTGACAAATCTTGACCATCCTGGTAACGATGAAACGGCGCATCGATATAGGTACCGGTATTGGCCACCATTTCGATTTTTCCAATCTGAAACGTGGTGTTCCCGACATAATGCGATTTCGACTCCTCTCGGCTCAAGTGATCCTGTATTTTTGGTGCCGGAAGTCCCTGGTACGTTACCATACCGTCTTCGATCACATGGCTGAGATCAATGAATGTTGACACAGATCCTTCCCTTAATCTCTCTTATTGTAAACTGGAAATTTTTTACACAAATTCATGACCTCCCGCGCAATCTGTCCCAAAATGCCGCCATTTTTGCTATTTTTCATGGCAATATCCATCCACCTGACAATTTGGTCAATTTCGTCCAACCCCATTCCGCGGGTTGTGATACCCGGACTACCAATCCTGATGCCGCTGGAAATGCCCGGTTTCTGGGGATCGCCTGGAATGACATTGCGGTTGACGATGATACCGACCGACTCCAACGTTTCTTCGGCCACTGCTCCGTTCAGATCTATTGATCTTAAATCCACCAGTACCAGATGATTATCGGTTCCCCCGGATACAATTCGATACCCTTTTTTTTCAAAACCGGCTGCAAAAGCCGCTGCATTTTCCAATGTCTTTTTTTGCTGTATTTTAAATTCCGGTTCCGAGGCCAGTTGGAAACACACCGCCTTTGCAGCCAGCAGATTGAGGGAGGGAGTGCCTTGGGCTCCGGGGAAAACGGTTTTACTGATTTTTTTAGCGTGCTTTTGTCGGCACAATATCACCCCGCCCCTGCCCCCGTTAAGTGTTTTGTAAGTGGTGAAAGTGACAAAATCGGCGTGGGAGACCGGACTGGATATCACGCCGGCTGCTACCAATCCGGCAATATGGGCCATGTCTACCATGAAAAAGGCTGAAACATTGCGGGCAATCTCCGCCATTTTTTCATAGTCGATCAACCGCGGATATGAGCTGGCGCCCGCAACAATCATACGGGGTTTGAATGATTGGGCAAGTTCCCAGACCTGGTCGTAATCAATTCGTTCGGTTTCCAGATTCAAGCCGTAGTGTTTAAAATTGAAACATTTGCTGGTGATTGATGACGGATCACCATGGGAGAGGTGTCCGCCGTGGGACAACTTCATCGTCAGGATTCTGTCACCGATCTTAAGAACCGAGAAATAAACCGCCAGATTGGCCGAAACACCGCTGTGAGGTTGAAGATTTGCATGCTCCGCACCGAATAAACGCTTTGCTCTCGCAATCGCCAAGCTTTCCAGCTCATCAGCGCAAATGCAACCTGCATGAAAGCGGCTGCCCGGATACCCTTCGGCTGCTTTGGTGCTGAAAATGGATCCTTGAGCTTCGAAAATAGACCGGGGAGCGTGATTCTCCGCCGCTATAAGATCCAGGGTGTTTTCAATTCTTGATTCTTCCTGTCGAATTATCCGGGCCACCACAGGATCATGGTCGGGCAAATATTGCATCGCAAGACCTCGTTCAAGGACAAGCTTTTCAAAATAGATGAAAATAAATGATTAGAAAAGGATACGATCAGGAGGGGATTTTATACAATGCAGGCAATAGTTTGTAAATATAGATGTTATGATTATTGTTATAAGTAGATTTAAGCAATTAAATCGTATTGCATGATTCGACCGAATCCAATCAAGCAACAGCCGGCTTAGGGGAAACTCTCCGGATTCCGTTCATGAGGTAAGATGACATGGAAAAACAAACATATAGCATATGCAATTCTGATAGTTGTCATTTGTATTGGATTTATAATACCCTCTCTGAGTGCCCAGGACAGCTCCCGTATCCTAGCGGTCTCTGCCAAAGAAGCGGCCGATTTGATTGATAAACACAGCGGGGATAACGAATTTGCCATTCTCGACATTCGAACCCCGGGTGAATTTCAATCCGGTCATCTTGCCAAATCCATCCCAATCGATTTTTACTCACAAACCTTTGCCGATCAATTAAATCGTCTGGATAAAACCAAAACATATCTGGTATATTGTCGCACCGGAAACCGATCAACCAAGTCGCT
>JARFPZ010000488.1 GCA_029288035.1 Desulfosarcina sp. | reverse complement strand
CTGAAGCCATGTGCAGCAACGGTTGAATCGAGCTCGTCTTATCAGATGCGACTGCTGAAACCGAAAGTGTCAGGACTGTAACAATAAGCATTACCACAGCAATTGCTAGACATTTCTTGAGGGCACTTCCGTTAATCAAACAAGTAATCGGGTGACCGTTCAGTTTAGAAATCTGATAAATTACGCTGAAAAGTCCCACCGCAGGCGGCTGGATTTGTAAGATGCCGGCAAAACGGCTAGCACAGTACCAGAGTTTCACGCGCTTTAAAAGCAATTTTTTTCATGCCTCTCTGATCGAATATGGTTTGACCCGCAGCACATATTCCACTATATTTAATCTCTCCTGGGTTTAATTCCCCGCAGCTTGCTGCGATAAAAGTGAGTTGAATCCTAAAAACATGATACTCCGCGGCTTGCCGCGGAGAGATTTCACTGACGTCTGTCAGATTGGCGCTTTTTGGCAGTTTTAAACCGTGATCGTTTCACGTTTGCCGTTTCCTTTTAAACCGAGTTAGCAAAAAATATGGGAGGTCGGGCCGAATGAGATTGATTCTATATTTAATCCTTGTCGCAATTCTCTGTCCTTTTACCGTCGTCGATTTTGCTGGTGCCGAAGTAAAACCCCCGGCTGAAGGAGGTGTGTTACCGGCTATCGTTTTGCACGTGCCCGACACCCCCGAACTTCAACAGTATTTAGGCCTTAGCGGGAAAAAAAACTTCACCATACCTGAAATTGAAGCCGAGGTGGTGCTTATCGAAATTTTCAGCATGTACTGACCGTTCTGTCAGAAGGAGGCACCTTCTGTAAATGAAATGTTCCGAAAAATTGAAAATGACGATAAGTTGAAAGGAAAAGTCAAGCTCATTGGCATTGGTGTGGGCAATTCGGCCTTTGAAGTCGCACAATTTAAAAAAGTCTATAAAATCCCGTTCCCGTTGTTCCCCGACGGTGATTTTGTCATACACAAAATGCTGGGTGAAGTGAGGACCCCTTATTTCATCGGGTTAAGAAACCTGAATGACGGTACCCACCGCATTTTTTATTCAAAACTTGGCGGCGCCGGAGATGCTGAAACCTTATTGCGCAAGCTTTTAGAGAATTCAGGGCTGGAATAGACGGGTTGCGAGTTGCGGGTTACGGGTTGTGAGTTACGGGTTGCGGGTCTTTCGATTTGGGATTTTGGATATGGTATTTTGGATTTATAGAACTTAGAGCATATAGAAGAATGCGGAAAAAAAGAATGCGAAATCCGAATTCTAATATCCGTAGTCTATATTCTGCCTTCTGATATCAAATTATGGGTTGCGGGTTTTAGGCTTGTACGGATTGAATATTTATGGTCCGACTCCAGCGAATCGATTTCATAAAAGCCATTAAAAATGGACGAAGCGAAGCGACTTCAACAAATCTTCAATCTTCAATTCTCAATCCCGGCTTGTCCGGGTTGGGAGGTACGATATATGAAAACAGCAAAAGGGATTATTATGGCGGCAAGCATTTTGACGATTTTTCTAATTGTGCCCGCCTTTGGCGGGTCTGCCGCATTCAAGGATAACATCTATGATCCCGGGAAACTCAAGCCCATTGACAGTAAATTAAAGGTAAAAGTCGGGGATCTGGCGCCGGATTTTACACTGCCCTCCGTTGGCGGTCAAGAAATCAGACTGAGCCAGTACAGGGGGAAGAGCAATGTGATGATATCCTTTGTTCCGGCCGCCTGGACGCCGGTCTGCTCAGATCAGTGGCCGGGATACAACATTGTCAAAGAAATGTTTGACGAAAACGATGCCGTTCTTCTTGGTATCACGGTGGACAACATCCCGACGCTGTATGCCTGGACACAGCAGATGGGTGATTTGTGGTTTGCGGTCCTATCGGATTTTTGGCCCCATGGTGAGGTTGCCGATAAATACGGGGTTTTACGTTCCGATGGCGTTTCCGAAAGAGCGCTTTTTTTTATCGATAAAGAAGGCATCATCCGGGATATCCGGCTAAACGATATAAATAAGCGGCCTGATCTGGCCTATTGTGCGGCCAATTTGGAAAAAATGCATAAAAAATAGTACCGAGTTGCGAGTTACGGGTTGCGGGCAAAAAAGGCAAAGAGCAAACTGAAAATTGAGTTTCCGATCTACTGGTGCGGCGAGAAGGCAATCGATAAATTTAAGTTAAATGCCATACCGATGTTGTTGTTCATCCGACAAGGCGAGATGATCGAACGGTTGGACGGTAACAGACCGGAAGAATTTTTGGACCGGAAAATCCGGGAATTCTTAAAGTAATGATACCAAAAAAAATAAAATTGATGTTGGCCTTGTTTGCGCTATGGTTCCTGGCTTCGACCTGGTCGTGTGGTGAGATCCCGGCCAAGGAATTGACCTCGACTGCTTTGGACAAAGAAGACCTGGTACGGGTAAACATCCATAAACTGATTGTTGACCCGGCCACTCAAAATCCCGTGGTTACGCTCTCAGATCCGGATAAGAAGCGTGTCCTGTTTATTTGGATTGGTCCTTCCGAGGCACGTGCTATCTACGCTGAGTTGCAGGGGACCAAGCACTTTCGCCCGCTCACCCACGATTTGCTCGCCGGCGTCATCAACGAGTTCAATAGTGTGGTTCACCGAGTCGTTATTACCCACGTCAAGGAAGACGTATTTTACGCAACCATCCTCCTCGAAAAAGATGGCAGCCTTGTTGAGATCGATGCCAGACCGAGTGACTCTCTGATCATGGCCTTAAAGTTTAAGGCGCCTGTATTCGTTGCCAAAACGTTATTTGAACAATTGGCCCTGCCCATGGAAGATAAAGCAGAGATCGGAGACCAATACGGATTATCCTTGCAGGAACTCACCCCCGAATTGTCAGAATATTTGTCATTTTCAACGAAACAAGGTATTATGGTTTCCGGCATACGCCAAGGAAGTCAGGCCGCCAAAGATGGCTTGGAAACGGGAGATATTATTGTCGATATCGGAGGACAGGTCATCGAAAATGTATTTTCCATGAAAAGGGTATATGCGGAAACCGACGAACCTGTAGACGCCAGGATCTTTAGAAATTCCGGTTTCATGACATTGACACTCCACCTTCCTTGATATGATAGGCAGGCGCTAACAAATTGTATCATCCAAACTCAATTCATAAGCCACCGGCTATTCCGGTGAGAATTTAAAAGGTTCTACCGGTTCCGCAAGGGCATGCTTCACGGTTCAAAATAGATCGATGCCGGCGGCTTATGAATTGAGATAAAAAAGAATTTTTAATTATTAATTACGGCTAATTGGTATACGCTAGCTGAACAACCAGCGCCAAATCCAATTGAAGCAAACAAGAAACTGCCAATAATGAATAGGTCAGGTAGTCATCAGAACCGACAGATCAGATAAAACAGAGATAAAAAAATTCTTTTTAAAAATCAGCGTAAATTTTATATATCTTCGTAGATTGAAAAATAAAATTCGGCAAAAGTTATCCTATACCAGTACCTGATACCTAGTCCCAAATATCTCCTCGATTGAGCTTGACTCAATTGGGGGTGTCATCTTCAGACACCGATATAAATTCCTTTCTCCAATCTTTTAATCTTCCCCTGCTTGTATGTTCTAAAAAGGATGTTGCGCACTTTTTTTTGATTGAAACCGGTTTTTTTAATCAGGGTTGGTGCATCGACGCCTTTTTTCGATCTCCTTATAATTTTCAAGATTTCGTCAGTGGCCGTCGGTGGGGCGGCCTTCTTTGCCGAGGCTATCTTTGCAGGGGTTTTTTTTGCAGCGATTTGTTTTGTCGGTTTCGCTTTTGATTTATTATCCTTTTCTACGGCCTTTAATAGTCTGTCCAGTGTTTTCCCAAGTGATTGGATGTCCTTGTTTAAGGCTTTCAGATCCTGAGCAATTGTCATTGTGCTTTTCTCCTTTTCAATTTGAGAATTATGGTAACAACATCTATAAAAATTAAGACTGCACAGGTGATCCTGACGTTGCAACATTGGGGATTACTGTGCCGGTGAATATTACTCCCTATAGCTTCTCACATTTTTCTTACTATTTCAAGATAATAAATACTACTGCTACCTGAGTGATGACTACAGACAGTTTTACCTTGTTTGTTTTTGGCTATTCTATGATGAACCGGAACTATTAATGACCTCGGTTATCGCATTGGATAGCTGGTCCACCGTATAAAAATCGCTTTTAAATACCTGCCTGCCGGTTGGTGAATAAATTATCAGAAGTGGGATGGTTAAATTGCCGACTTCCCTGAGCTTTGCTTTTCCGGTGGGGCTGTTTCCGGTGATATCTACCTTCATCGGCAGGATGTCTTCACGGGCAAGAAGTGTTACGATCTTTGGATGATGTAAAACTCCCTGTTCAAGTGCCTTGCAGTTCAGGCACCATTCGGCAGTGAAATCCATCACGATAATTTTTCGATTGGCGATTGCCGCTTCAAATCGTGGAGGGGTGTAATATTCCCAATCAATCGGCCCCCGATCGGTCAGCCGCACCGCGCCCCAAATCGACAGGGCGATAACCAGCAGGCCGGCCCCGGTAAAAAGCGTTCGCAATTTTACTCTGGTTGTGATCTGAAGTGTTCGATAGGCCAGCCAGCCACCGGCAGCTATGCTGCAAAACATGACCGGCCACCAGAATATTTTGCTTGGGGGGGTGGGGGGGGTAGAAAAGAGCGATACCAGACCAACTCCGATAAAATAAGCCGCCGCCGCCAGCATGAAAAGCCCCATGACTTGCTTAATTAACACGCTGGCAGGTCCCGTTTTCGGCATTTTATCAACCAACGCCGGTGAGGCTGAAAGCACCAGGTAGGGCAGGGCCATACCGGTGCCGATGGCGGCAAACGTCGCTAACGTGGTCGCCGCTGCTTGGGTCGCAGCCCAGGCAGCCGCGGCACCCATAAAGGGTGCCGTACAGGGTGTCGACAGGATCGCTGCAAGTATTCCCAAGCCAAAAGAGCCATGGAGGGTATTTTGTTCCGGGTTGATCATATAGATAACATTCGGCAGCCGCATGGAAAAAAAACCGAACATTCCGGTGGCCATCGTACCAATAATGAGTCCTACTATGATGGTAATCGCGGGATATTGGAACAGCTGATTGGTGGCGCTGAAACCGCTGACCAAAGCAATCATGATTCCCAATGCAATCCAAAATATCAGGACCCCCAAAAACATTGCCAGTCCCAGCATAAAGAACTGTTGGCGGTCTTTTGCCGCATGTGACAGACCGATAATTTTTATGGGGATGAGCGGCAATACGCATGGCGTGAAGTTGAGCAGCATACCGCCCAGAGCGGCGGTAAGAAGCAGAAGTGCTATGCCCAGACCGGATGAAATGTCTATTGAAAAAGTCCAGCCGAAAAGATCAAATTCAACACTTCGGGAGTGCTCGGCCGTTGGGAAGGCATCATCGCCGGCAAATAATTCCCGGTTGATTTCTGATACGGTCGCACCGCTTTCGGCCACTGCAAGTGATTCTTCAAGCTTGACTTTTTTGGGAAACAGGCAGTAGTCGGCGGCACAGGCCTGGTATTCAAATTCGAGTTCGAGGCCGACTTTCGCCGGTTTGAGGGTTTCTTCGAGCTTGATCGGCAGGTAGATGACGGTTTTTCCTTTAAAGGACAGCAATTCCCCGGCAGCATACTGCGCCTTGACCGGAACGGCCCGGGGGTAGCGGGGAAGCTCAATGGTCAGCTGTGAAGAGGCATCGACAACCGTCACTTTGGTGGGATAAGGTTTAAAATCTTCAAACGGTTTGACCTGGCGAGCATCTGCATTGATGTGGTATCCTTCTTTGATGTCGGCGACAATTGCCAGCAAGATTGCATCACCAGGACGCCCGCGATCCACCGGCCAGGCAGTTGCCACCGAGACAACCTCCTCATTTGCCGTGGAATTTAACCCCGGGGAAGCGGAACAAATTCCGACGAGGAGTGCGGTGATGAATAACAATAGCGCGACTGAAGAAAAGTAACGTTTGTTTATTTTCAACATTGCAGTGAAATCAATGATAATATTTTTTTTTAAGTTTATTCGTCTGAACCTATTTGATATTAACGTTTCACAATCCCGGCAACCGACAATACCCCAATGATGCATCGATGGGGTATACAAGCATATGTAGCTGTATCCCTCCAATACAGCCCATTTCTTTGGTTTTTATCCAGAACCAGTGATGAAATTTGTTCCAGGGGTGGACATATCATGCGTTCTGTTTCGCGAGAGTCAAGGGTCTATAGGTATTTTTACACAGATCCTCCCTGATTTCCTTTCCTACTTCATTGAAAAAATAAGGATATGGTTACCATATTTATTGAATTTAAAGCGACTATTGACATACATCGACGGCTGGGATAAAATTCAAAATTTTTATGGATTTTTCTAATATTGCCTTGTTTTCATACAAACCTTGTCATTTCGTTTAAAATTAGGAAATCCTAAACGCAGAAACAAGCTGCACTTAAAATCGACCCAGATGAAGGAGACATCTTATGGGAATAGAAAGTTATTTTTTTACTTCCGAGTCGGTGACCGAAGGTCATCCGGATAAGGTGGCGGATGCCATCTCAGACGCTGTTT
>JARFPZ010000410.1 GCA_029288035.1 Desulfosarcina sp. | reverse complement strand
CCCACATCAAGGAAAGTCAAGCGAAGGCACCATCATTTCCGATGCTTTTCATGAAACATGGTTCTGCGGTAATCGGCCCGGATCAGCCGATCATTTATCCCCGCCAAGGCAAGAACGTCCATTTTGAGGGCGAACTGGCGGCAATTATGGGCAAATCGGCTCGACGGGTACCAGAAAAAGAGGCCTTAGACTATGTTTTTGGATATACCTGTGCCAATGACGTCAGTGAAAGGATTCTTCAGCGCGCTGAGATGGATATGGGTTGTCTTCTCATCGGCAAATCTTTCGATACATTTTGCCCCCTCGGTCCGGTGATAGCAACTGAGATAGATCCCACGGATTTGAACTTGCTTACACGTGTTAACGGTAAAATTCGTCAGCAGATCAACACGTCGGATTTGCTTTTTTCGGTCGCCGAATTGGTAAGCTACATCAGCGATGCGTTCACCTTGCTGCCGGGCGATGTTATCATCACCGGAACCCCATCTGGTGTCGGGGCCGTGGAGCCAGGAGATATTATTGAAATTGAAATTTCCGGCATTGGGGTATTGAAAAACACCGTTGAAGCAGAAGAATAGTCGATGTGTTCGTTTGATTCTAAAAGAAACCCGAAAGGTAAATCAATTCGATTTCTTTCAAACGATACATTCTCTGGAAAGGATAAGATCAATGAATAGGGAACCAATCAAGGCGGGAATCATCGGGTCGGGGTTTGCAGCTTCTTTTCATTTTGAAGCAATTAAAAAAGTGTACAGCGTCGCTGTGAAGGTGGCTGGCGTCTACTCGCGCAACCAGCAAAACAGGGAAAAATTTGCTGAAAAAAGAGGAATACAGGCGTTTTCCAGCTTGGAAGCGCTATGCGACCAATCTGATGTTATTCATGTCTGCGTTCCGGTATCGGTGCATGAGCCTATCGCTGTAATGGCATTGGAGAGGGATATATATCCTATTGTTGAAAAACCGCTGACCGGCTTTTGCGGGAATGGATCCGAGGAATTCCGCGGTGATCGTTACCCTAAAGAAAAAGCCCTTCAAAGTGTGTCGGGTAGTATAGAGCGTATTCTGGCAGCGGAGCAGAAGAGTAAGGCCAAACTCCTTTATGCGGAAAATTGGGTGTATGCGCCTGCCATTCAAAAAGAGCGGGAAATCATAGAAAAAACCGGTGCTCAAATTCTTTGGATTCATGGGGAGGAGGCGCACTCCGGCTCGCATGCGTCCACCTATGCATACTGGAAGTTTTCTGGTGGTGGCGTGATGCTTGGGAAAGGCTGTCATCCATTGACAGCGGCCTTGTATCTCAAACGGAAAGAAGGATTGGCCAGAGGTATGGACCCCATTCAACCGCAATCTGTTTCAGCTCGGGTTCATGCGATCACCCGATTGGAAAGTTATAAGGATCTGGGGCATATTCGATGTGATTATCATGACATTGACGATTTTTCCACCATGCACATCCAATTCGCGGATGGGACCATTGCCGATATCTTCGCATCAGATATAATTCTTGGTGGTATCCATAATTGGTTGGAGGTGGCAGCCAATAATCACCGATCAATGTGCAATATAAATCCGAATACCTGCATGCAAACATATAACCCGGTGGATTCTCAATTCAAGGACATCTATGTCGTGGAGAAAATCGGAACCAAACAAGGCTGGTCGAATCCGGCGCCGGATGAGGATTTTATCACGGGGTATCCGCGCGAAATGGAGGCTTTTTATCGAACGGTGGCTTACGATGAACCACTGGAATCTGACAGTTCATTGGCTGCAGACGCCATTTCGACCATATTCAGCGCCTATCTGTCTGCCGAAAGAGGTGGCGCTGAAGTGTCTGTTAAAACTTATTAGGTCTGGTAACTATTCGATGGGGTAACGACCATATTTTTTGACAGCCCTCGACATCGCCAGGACACATTCCGGTTTGAGATACGACGCCAGGCTGTTTCCACTGGTGACAATATACCCGCCGCCGGGTGCCACATTCTCGATCAAGTACTTCACTTCCGCATCCGTTTCTTCAGGTGTCCCGGCTCCCAATATATTAAGATCCACATTTCCCAATAAACACACGCGATCTCCATATTCTTTCTTTACCGCTGCAATATCCATCGCCCCCTTCTCGATGGGGTGAAACGCTGTCGCACCCAAATCGATAAACAAATCCATCACATCATTGATTCTTCCATCGCTATGTAAAATCCACGGAATAGAAACGTTCTCCAATACCTTTCTGTACCGTGAAACGAGGAGTTCTTCAAATACCTGAGGGGCAAACATTAAACCGGACTTATGGGCGAAATCATCCGTTGTCCAAAAAACATCAAATCCCATTTTACATACACGTTCCGCAACCACAGCCATCCAGTCAAAATACATATCGAGCATTTTTTCCACCATGGCGGGTTTGTCATAAAGGGCCAGGCAAAAACCCTCCAGCCCTAAACTTAACACCACCTGGAAGAAACCAATCCGTGTCACGAAGCAGGCTGCATAATCTCCTTTGTTAGCGACGTATTCCTCCGCCTCCTGGTACAATGCATCGTCATAGGGATCCGGCAGATTAATCATTGAAAGATCATCTTCCGTCTTTATCATTCCATGTCCCACGAAAGTTCTTCCGTCAATACCCGTAAGCATGTGGGCATATGTCGGTGCTCGCAAGAGATAGTTGATATTGTCCAATCCGAGACATGCTGAGATCGCTTTTGACTCCTCAACCGTATAGGGGTTTTCTGTACGACTACTGGAACCAATGTCTGTAGCGCCTTCCCATTTCAACAATCTCTGGGCCAACCCCCTGTCGACAGCAACATCGCAAAAGGGTACCTGATCCGGTTCTTCACAATTTAGTGCCTTAATTACTCTCTCTCTCGAATTCATTGGCAAATCCAAACCCTATGTAACTGCTGTTTATCGATGGAAAGATTGGTTGGCAACGGTAAATTAGAAAAAATGGTATCTTTCTTTTTATTCAAACACAACAAAAAACTCAAGGACCCAAACAGATTATATTTTGCAGCGGAAAAATGTACATGCTGTATCAAAACGGCTATTGACAGACAATCAGCTCACAGACATACTGGTGTAGGTTAAAAATAACTTCCTGTCTTTCTGGATAATGTGGCCAGGAGCTTGAAGTGAACGGGAAGTTGGGAAGCCGCAAGGAGAAGGCCAATGTTCAATAAAAATAGCAGGGAAGGTTACCGATCCAATATAAAAGGTATCAAACAAAAAACCTTAGTTTACGGCCAACACACGTTGATGGCGGAATTAAAAATGTTAAAGGGGACTCGCATTCCAACTCACAAACACCCTCATGAGCAGACCGGGTATCTGGTGACCGGTAGGACCCGACTGTTCATTGACGACCAGGTCTACGACTGCAGCCCGGGGGACAGTTGGTGCATCCCCGGCAACGCGGAACACGGAACGTATGCCGTTAAAGATTCGGTGGTCATCGAAATTTTCTCACCGGTTCGGGAAGATCTTCACCCCGAAACCGAGTATTCCTCATTTATTCAATCATGGAACAGATGAATTCAAACTAATGGACACACTCGCCAATCCCGTGTTGGTGTCCTTTGTAGACATGATCTCTATTTTTACCAAATCTTCATCGAATCCAGAAACAGCTGTTTCAAATCATCCGCGCTGGCGGGCTGGGGCGATATCTTGGTAACTCGATTTTTGGCGTTCATCGCAACAAGGTCAAAAATGGTCACGCCGGTTGTTTCACCTATACGGTCCTGGACTTTTTCAAGCATTGACTCAGGCGCCTGAATTTCTGTGGTCATATAGCGGGCATGTTTACCAAGCCGCTTTTCAATTTCTGCGCGAATGATTTCCGCACGACGGGCGGAATTGACCTCCACTTTGAGGCGGTATCCGTCAATTACAAGCTGCCCCATGACCGTTTTATCCAGTCTCGCTTTTTTAGAGCTACTTTTGCGGGTCCATGGAATTTCCACTCGCAGAATGCTTCCGGATTCATCCAGATAGGATTTTCAGATTCCGACAAATCTACAATAAGATGATAGCGTGGGTGCTCCGGAATGGCCGATTTAGAAAAGTTTCGAAATTTTACAAAAGAAAAGTCTAAATTCTTCGAATTTCTTTGTTTTACAGACTGACATAACAGTTAATATTAATATAACATATTGATATTGTGAGCATTATTTTGTTTGTGGGTTATGGCATGCTAATTGCTGAATTAAATGTCAGCTGTTACATGCGTGTTTAGTAAAACAACATGAAAGGAAGGCAAAATGTCTGTTCAAGTTATGAGTATACGAAAATTCCAAATTGATAAGATAGAAAAACTGAATTCCCTTCTTGGGGAATTAAGCTCCCATTCAAAAAAACAACCGGGTTATATTTCTCGCGAGACATTAAGAAGCCTAGAAAATCCGGGAGAATACCTGGTCAGAAGCGAATGGGAGGCGGCTGAGTACTGGGATAAATGGTTGCACAGCAAAGAAAGAAGGGATATCCAGGGCAAAATAGATTCTATCATCGGAGAAAAAACCTTTTACGAAGTCTTTGAGCCTGTGAGCCATTGATCCAAGATATTGTTTTATCGTCTTTTTCCTCTCATCTCGCCATAAGCGGGACAGAGCTCACAGAGATTTTTTCTCCGTGGTCTCTGTGAGTCCCATTATAAACGGGATCAGAGATTTAATGGCCCATGTTGGGACCATGTCCCAAATTTATATTAGGAAGAGAATTGACACCAATACAATTGCCGCTGTTACCATTACAAACGAATTTGTGGCGTTATCATGTATGACGCTGACCGAAATGCTCCCATTTTGTGCTTTGGAATGCGATCGCCATTTTGCAAAAGTGAAAATCGAAAGCAGCCAGATCACGACAATGCATAGTATCAATAATATATTCATAACATTACCTCCTTAAATTAAAATCCATAAAATTCCTCTGGAATTATGCCACCTTTTTAAGTTGTGGAAATTCTTTGATTGTGACACGCAACTTCGCCAAGGCCTGATGGGCCGCATTTATCAACGGATGCACGGTCGGCGCAGATGTCAGCAATGGATGGGTGGCAATTTGCAGCATGTCAAGCTCTCGGACAGTTACTTTCTTTTGAATCGCCAGCGCGATCATGTTGATGAGCTCACCTGCCGAAGGCCCACCGGATACCTGGCCACCGAGAATAATACCCGACCTGTCTGCAAAGACCAGCTTGACTTTTAATTCACTGGCTCCGGGGAGCATACCCGGATGACGATCGGGAGCAACGGCAGTGGCCGTCACATATCGAAAGCCTTCTTTTTGACAGGTGCGGCAGGTCATCCCGGCGCTGGCAAAGGAAACACCACCTATTTTGGTAGAAAAAGCGGAGATGGTGCCTTGAATTTGGTGCAACACACGAATACCGTAAATATTCGTTCCCGCGTTGCGTGCTTCGGCTGTTGCGGTGGAAGCCAGCCACACCGGGGCGGCTTTGCGTGTAAAGAAATCCCGTTTAACAGCGCAGTCACCCACCGCAAATACATCCTCAGCGTCAGTTCGCATATACTCATCAACCCAGATTGAGCCTTTCTCAGCTATTCGCAGGCCGGCCTTCTGAGCTAAATCGCTTGCCGGTTTCGCCCCAATGCTCACCAAAACAATGTCGGCCTGAATCTTTCCTCCGTTATCTAAAGTTACAGACTCAACCTGGCTTTTGCCATCTATGGATACAACCCGATTTCCACAATGGGTATGGATACCTTTAGAGCGCAGCACCTCTGTCACATCATCACAGAATTCATCGTCAAATGCGGTAACCAGGATTTTTGGCATAACTTCAATCACATGGACGTCGGTCTTCGGTTCATGCGACAATTCATCTGCAAACTCAGCACCAATAAAACCGCCGCCAATTATTGCCACACGTCTGGCCTTGTGCACTTTTTCCCGAAGCTCGACCATGGCCGACATGCTCTTGCGAATGGTAAAGACGCCCTCTTTCTCAATCCCTGGGAGTGGCGGCAGAACGGGTTCCGTTCCGGTTGCCAAAACAAGTCGCTCATAGTTTAGAGTCTGACCGGATTCCAAGGTCACTGAATGGGCTTTGGGATCAAAGGAAACGACGTTGCCCTCAATGATATCTATCCCGGCCTTTTCCAAAGGTGCATTGCCCATTGCATTTTGCTTCGGGTCCTTGAGGGTATGCATCATATAGGGAATGGCGCAAGGGATGACCCCGTCGCCAATTTCCTTGATGACACATACCGATTTTTCAGGATAAACACTCTTGGCGGTCAGTGCTGTGATGACACCGGCCGGTCCGCCACCTATTACGATGACATTAACATTCATATTGCCCTCCTTTCTTCGAGGCTTGTTTTACGCGTTTAAAAAAGATATTTATGAAAAACATGGCAGCGGATCAATTTTTCTGGAAGTCGATGCTCAACTCATACTCGCCGGCACCCAACACCTTTTTGATTTTGAAACCGAATTTCTTACCGAGAGCCAGCATTTGGGTGTTCTCGGCCAGAACCGTTCCCATCACTTTTTCGATGCCACGCTCTTTTGCAATGGACAGACAACGTTGCAATAGCGCAGCCCCTATTCCTTTTCCCTGCCATGGATCTCCGACAACAATGGAAAATTCAGCTTCTTTTTGATTGCGCTCCAATATGACGCGGGCAACCCCCAACATGGATTCTTTCGATTGCGATACCGAAAGCGCCACCAGTGCAATATGACGGTCGTAATCAATTTGGGTAAACCGGGCCAGCATGCCGTGGGGAAGATGCTTCATGGGAGTGAAGAATCGTCGATACACACTTTGGGGCGAAAGAGATTCAAACAGCTCCATCAGAAGGGACGCGTCTTCAGGCCGAATGGGGCGGACGAATATATCGATACCCGTACTTGTTTGAATATGTTCTTCATATTGATCTGGATAAGGACTAATTACCAGATGAAGCGGGGCGGGTATCTGGGATGACTTCAATAGGACCCTGGCATCGACGGCGCATACAGTATCACCGCCAACAATGAGTGGATTGATATCAAGCTCGGAAATTTCGGAAAAATCAGTTACAAGCTGTGCCAGCCGAATAAGGGTTTCTTCCAGTAATTGCAGGTTGGCAGGTTTGATGTTACGATACCCTTTTAGCAGGCGATAGACTTTGGTCTCTTCCATGAGTCGAGTCGCCAGAAGACGATTTAGCGGCGGAAAGGCAATGGCTCGATCTTGGAGCACTTCGGCATATACGCCACCCATCCCAAATAGTATCACCGGTCCGAAATCTTGATCCTTTTTTACCCCTAAAATGAGTTCATGATCATAATCCGTGAGCATCGGCTGGATCGTTACACCTTCGATCCTGGCTTTCGGGTTATGGGCATGTGCATTCCATATGATCTTATCAAAGGCCGTTGAAGCTTCTTTTTCATTTTTTAAATTAAGAAAAACAGCATTGGCGTCAGATTTATGAGTGATGTCTCTGGAATTGATCTTCATCACAACGGGAAAACCAATGTTTTGTGCTTTTTGAACAACCGCTTCTTTTGTTAGCGCCGGTTCCATCCTATTCACTAGAATTCCATAAGACGATAGCAGCGCCTTTGCTTCCATTTCGGAAAGAAGGTAATTTTCTGTTCCAATTCCTTTCCGAATCAAGCTCCTTGCTGTTTCACGATCAAATTCCAGCCGCTTCGGCAACCTCGATGGTATTTGCTGAAGTATCTCTATATTTTTCGAAAAGCGATAGATGTTCATGAATGCGCGCACAGCACGCTCCGGCGTATCGAATGTCGGAATCCCGGCTTGATTAAAAATATCCCGACCTTTCTGAATGTCGGCACCACCAACCCAGGAAGTAATGATCGGGATCGGCTTTTCCCGGATAAGCTCCACCAGGGCGGCTGCCACTTCAGCCGTATCCGACAATGCTTGGGGAGCCGACATAATTAATAGCCCCTTTACCTCCTTGGCATTCAAGCAGATTTCAACAACTTTACGATAAAGTTCCGCTTTCGCCTCCCCCAACATGTCGATTGGATTGCGTTTACTCCAGTATGGCGGAAGAATCTCATCTAATTTTTGGAAGGTTTCAGCGCTTAAAGTGGCCGGTTCATAGCCATAATCGGCCAGTGCATCAGCCGCCATAACCCCCGGACCACCTGCGTTGGTGATGATCGCCAACCCCGGTCCGGTAGGTTTGGGTTGTTTCGCCAGAAGTTCAGCGCAATCAAACAATTCCTCAAAGGTCTTTACCCGAAGTACGCCTGCGCGCTGGAAGGCCGCATCATAAACCGAATCTTCCCCGGCCATCGCACCCGTGTGCGAAGCAGCAGCCAGGGCGCCCGCCTGGGTTCGTCCGGCCTTCAGAACGATAATCGGTTTCACTCGCGATACGGCCCGTGACGCACTCATGAATTTTCTGAAATTCGTCAGGCTTTCCATATACATCACGATACTGCTGACATCCGATTCTCCTCCTAAGTAATCGATCATGTCCCCGAAATCGACATCCAGCATATCCCCCAAGCTCACAAAATAGCTGAACCCGATATTCTCCTTAATGGAAAGGTCCAGGATGGCCGTGCAAATGGCACCGCTTTGGGAGATAAATGCCATTTTCCCGGCAAGCGGCATTTGATTTGCAAAACTGGCATTCAGCTTCGATCGACCGGACATAATTCCCACACAATTCGGGCCAATGATTCTTAAACCCGAATGCCCCACTTCTTTTTGGATGGCCGCCTCCAGCTTTTTGCCCTGCTCCCCGATTTCTTTGCCGCCGGCCGATATGATGACGGCAGCGCCGACGCCGATATCGACACAATCCTTGACAATTTGCGGGACTGACGTAATGGGTGTACAAATGGCCGCCAGATCCACTGGAGACTCAAGATCCCTGATCGAGGGATAGGCCGGAAGTTTTTCTATTTTTTTACGATTAGGATTGATAGGGAAAATCTCGCCTGAAAAGCCACGTTCTATCAAGTTGTGCATTAGAGCAGCGCCGACACTGCCTTTTCTTTCGCTGGCGCCGACGATGGCGATTGATTTGGGCTGAAATATTTTATCCAAATTTTCGACACTCATGGCCCGCAACTCCTTTGATTTCAATTAGCTCCAGACTCACACAGAAATACACAGACGTTTTTTCCTCAAACAAATTTTCCGTGTGAGTCTGTGTGCGTCTCTGGCCAACTATTGTTGATTCTTAACCAGTTCTATATGGATTCACTACCATAACCGGCACCGGCGATGTTTTGACCACCCGTTCCGCCACCGAACCGAAGATTATTTTATCCATGCCCTTACGGCCATGAGTGCCCATGATAACCAGATCAATGTGCCGGTCTTCAATATAGTTGAGAATTTCTTCCGAAGCGTCCCCGGCCACCACGGCCGTTTTGGTGTTTGGAAACTTGCTGAAGTGCTCATCCATGAACTCATACAATCGTTTTTCAGCTCCCTCAATAATCTCTTTTTCAAACTTGTTGATTGAAGGATGGGGCACATAAATACTGGTAAAATGTTCAAATACCCTGGCAGCAAACAAAATATAGATTTTTGATTCAAATTTTTCTGCGACCGCTTGTACATACGGAATCATTTTTGTGGATGATTCCGAAAGATCAACCGGGAACAAAATTTTTTTAAATTCTTTCATTTCACCCCCCCTTCCCTCGAGCAATGTTCTACTCTATGCGCTAGGCCCTTTGCTCTATGCCCCTTGCCTGCAACTCGTAACACGCAATCCGTAACTCGCATCCCGCAACTCGTTTACCTTACCACCCACACCGTCCTATCTCTGGCCAGATGGATAACTTTGTTGGTTACCCGACCGATAAAAAAATCGCGGACGCTAGAGTGTCCTCTTCTTCCCATCACAATGGTTCCAAATTTTTCCAGCTTGGCCTTGTCAGCGATCTCTCCAGCACGAGAGATTGCTTTTGTGGCCATTTGGGTTGAAACCCTATTGGCTTTAAAACCTGCGTTTATCAATAATGTTCGAGCTGCATTTAATGATGCAGCCATCTCTTTGCGTGCGAATTTATAATACTCTTTTGGAGATAATATGTGTTGATGTTCTGGTAGTCCTTCCTCATTGCTCCGGAATACGTGAAACAAACTCACTTCATAATCAAGGCCTCCTAATAGAGAACCGACAAATTCTACAGCACCCTTGGCATTTTCCGATCCGTCAAAAGCCACTAAAATTTTATTGTTGGGCGTCCGTTTCCCGACCAGAATAAGGGGTACAAAAGCAAGTTTCGCCATTAATTTAGTGGCGACACTTCCAAGAACAATTCGCCTCAACCCTGTCATCCCACGTCGTCTGGTCACAACAGCACCATATCCATTCCGGGCCTCTCGGATAATATCCCTGGCAATCCCTTTTTTTCTATTTTGAATTTTAGTAGCTATGGATTCCGCCGAGTAACCTGCCTTCAGAAGAAGTTTGTTGGCTTGCTCCATATATTGTTCAATGATCTTGCGTTGTTGAACTTCCCACGCCTTGACCTGTCTAACCGTCGAGGTGCTACTGGGGTCCTTCTCCAGGTCCCAATATCCTTCAGGCACGGAGCTGAAGACATGGAATAAAACGATATCCATATGGCGAAATGGATCGAATCTCGCGACATATCTAACCGTGTTCAAGGCCCGATCCGAACCGTCCAAAGGCACCAAGATTTTCGACCTTTTCTTTTTTTTCATTTTAAAATCCCTTTCTCGCATAGACACTAATTGATTTTCTCTGCATAGATTTCTCTTCTATTTTCTGTATGATCCACCATATAGAGCAATCCAGCTTTTGATTCGAGTGCTTGAATCAGATTCTTTAATTTAGAACGTTCGATGCTACGCATGCGAATGTACACCTTGCGGTAGCCTTCCGGTACTTCATCATAGGAAGATAAGATACTGACCATACGCCCCCCATAGGCACGGATTATATCAGCAATTTCCGTAATCGATCCCGGTTTGTCTTCCACCTGAAAGCCGAATTGAATTCCCCCATTACCAACCCCTGTAAGGGAGATGAGAACTCTGAACAAATCGGTTTGGGTTATGGTACCAACGAGCTTTCCGTCGGCATCGACAACAGGTGTACCGGATATTCTATTTTTCTGAAGCACTTGAGCAGTTTCTTCCACTGTAAAATCCGGAGGCACCGTGATCACATCTTTGGTCATGATGTCCTTTACTTTGACCCTTGTCAGCAGATACAGAAGTTCATGAATTTCCAGCGTGGTGGCGTCAGATGCCGAAGCTCTTTTCAAATCACGATCCGTTATAATTCCAACAAGTTTACCTTTTTTCATCACCGGCAGCATTCGAATGTCATGCTCCTTTAAATGCTTCATCGCATCGTGCATCGAATCCTTTACATCGACGGTGATAACGTCTTTACTCATCCAATTATTTACTAGCATTCTTTAATCCTCCGATTTATTGTGAGTACATGACAGAATTTTTTATCTTGTTAACTTAATAAGAGCACAAGTCATGCCAATTTGTTAGGTTTTTACTTTTAACATAAATTCACTATATTAGACCCTACGGAATG
>JARFPZ010000398.1 GCA_029288035.1 Desulfosarcina sp. | reverse complement strand
CGAACACACGGCGATCCTGCGCCTGGGTCCCGGTGGCACTGACAACCGGCAGCTGTGGCAAAAGATGCCCCAGTTGCAGGGAATCAATGTGACCGGCCCGGCCAAGCCGGGCGCCACGGTGCTCGCCGTCCATCCAACCCTCAGCCTCGACAATGAGCCCCTGCCGGTGATCGCCTATGAACGATATGGACGCGGTCGCAGCATGGTGATCACGACAGCCTCCACCTGGCGCTGGCAGATGCTCCTGCCCTACGAAGACATATCTCATGAGCGATTCTGGCGACAGGTGCTGCGCTGGCTGGCGGCTCCGGCACCTTCGCCGGTTGAATTAAGCCTGGACAAGGATTCATACGGTGTGGGGGAGCAGGTCAACCTTCGCGTTCGCGTATCCAACCGCGCATACGCACCTGTCAATGATGCCACGGTTTGGCTGAAGCTAACGGATTCTGCCGGCACTATCCAGGATATTCAGCTGGAGGGGTCGATCGACGATCAAGGAATATATACCGGGACCTTCAAGGTGCGCGCCGTTGGGGTACATACCATCGAAGTCACAGCGACACCGCCGTCCGGAGAAGCCCAAAAAGCATCCACCCGTTTTTTGGTTGCGGAACCCATCGCGGAGTTTATCGATGCCGGCTTGGACGCCGATCTGCTGAAGACGATGGCCGACGTCAGCGGCGGAAAATTTTACACGGAAATCGATGTCGAGGAATTGATGAAAAATTTAAAGCGCCGCGAGAAGGTCGTTACGGCGTCAGTTGAACAGGATATCTGGCATATGCCCATCATTCTTTTTCTGCTCGTGGGGCTTTTTGCCCTGGAGTGGTTGATTCGACGCAGAAAGGGATTGTCATGAGGGTGTCGGCCATTGGGATACTGTGTTTGATTGCAGCGATGGTTTTAGTGTTCTTGTCGAATGCAGAATCGCAAAGCCGAGCGTATTTTCTACCCAGGCCGGACATGCAGAAATACGCCGTCATCTTCGGCGGCGCTGCTGTCGACGAGACCTATCACGCCAAATTTCGGCAGTGGACGCTCAAACTTCAGGAAATCCTGGTGCGGGACTACCGCTATCCGCCCGATCACGTCACCCTGCTCTTGGATCGCGGCGATTCCGAGACGCCACCCATTGCAGAACCCTGCCGGCCGGAGACCATTCTGGCAACCATGGAACGGCTGCAGAAGAAAGTCCAGGCCGGGGATCAGATCACCATCTTTTTCGTCGGCCACGGCACCAGCGACGATCAGGACGCCAAATTCGTCATTCCCGGGCCGGACATCACCGGTACGAAATTTGCGGAGATCCTGGAAGGCTTTTCAGCCCAGGATCTGGCGGTGGTGAACACAACCAGTTCCAGCTATCCATTTTGTTCCGCCCTGTCTGCTCCCGGGCGGGTGATTGTCTGTGCCACACGGTCGGCGGCTGAAAGATACGACACCATTTTCCCCCTATTTTTACTGGCGGCCTTGGAAAACCATGCTGCCGATCGCGACAAGAATGGTCGGGTGTCCCTGTTCGAAATCTTTTTGTTTGTGAAGCAAAAAGTTAATTCCTGGTACACAGAACAGGACCGGCTGGCTTCGGAACATCCAACCCTGGACGACAACGGTGACGGCCGCCTTCGTAGCGACCCGGACCCTACCCGGGATGACGGCAGACTGGCGCAGATTGCCGATGTCGACAGCCTCGCGACCTTATTACCGGAAGCCGTCGCCGAAGGTCCAGCATTTGAAACGCTGCGCAAGCTGGCAGCTCAGGTACGGGCGCTTGAAAGATCTATCATATTGCTGAAGCATCAGAAAACGGTAATGCCCGAAGCGGACTATTGGCAGCAATTAGAACCTCTTCTCATCGACCTTGCCCGTTCCAGCCGCCGGATGAGAAATCTCCGGGCCGATCTTCAACAAGAAGATTAATGATAAAGGGATCCCAGAAAATAATTCATCTGTTTATACCACCAGGGCCAGTCATGGTTGACATCATAACCCCAGTAGTCAATCCAAGCCGGGATGGATTTTTGCCGGAACAGAAAGTCCAGGTGGCGGGTATCGTCGATGGCTTGATCCTCCCAGGGGCCCTGCCCCACACACACAATAATTTTACTGCGACGGTACCAATCCAGATACCACGGATCGTCCAGTCCGGCCAAATAGCTCACCGGCGAGTTGAAATAGACGTCGGGCAATTCGGCTGCCGACAATTGAAATTCGGGCCGGTCCAGCCGGTAGAGACCGCTCAAGGCGATGGTACCTTCAAAGACATCCGGATGCTTTAAAAAAAAGTTTACCGCATGGTAGGCCCCCATGCTGCAGCCGTTGGCCATCACCCGCTCCTGGGGTGATTGACAGTGGTGGCGAATAAACCCAATCACCTCTTCCACAATGTAACGATCGTAGGCTTCATGCCGGGCATTGCGATCAGCCGGGGAAACCGCGAAATTGTACCAGGACTCCTCATCGACACTGTCCACGCAATACAGCTTGATTTTACCGCTGTTGATAAACCCGCCAACGGCATCGATCATTCCCATGCCCTCATAATCGAAATAGCGGCCCCGTGAGCTGGGAAAAACGATAAATGGCTTGCCCCAATGTCCATAGATCTTCAGGGCCATATCACGATTCAGGTGGTTGCTCCACCATCGATGTTCTTCAATGTGCATCTAAACGTCCTTTGTTTGGTGGATATAATTTACGATTTCCAACATTTCAGCCAGATTTTTAGATCTGAAAATATAACCGATATCGCCCAGAGCGCTGCTGAATACACCGGGTACGCTTTCGATCTGGACCATAAAAGCCCCATAGCTCGATAAGATATCCTCATGGCTGTGGGCATAGCGTAGGTCATTCTTGCGGCTGGCATAACAGCAATGATAATCCCGTCGATATTTCAATTCCGTCCGATGATGGGTCAGCAAATCAGACCAGACCCGGTAAATGTCAATATCACAAGCGTAGTTAAACATATCCGTGGTAAACCCGCCCGGCGGTCGCATGTTGACCTCCAGGGCCACGTATTGATCCGCCGCCGTCTGAAAAAATTCGATGTGAAAAAACCGTTCCCTCACGTTGAAAGCCTTGAGGCAAGCACGGCCGATCTTCTCCAGGGTAGCCGGAATATCCCGCAACGAATAGTAGTGGATGTGGCGAGCTTCGTTGACAGTCTCCATGATGCCCTGGCTGAAGATGTGGGCCGTATAAAATAAAGGTTTGCCGCTGCGGTCCGCCAGTCCGTCAAAGGAATAAATGGTACCGGCAATGAATTCTTCCATGATATAGTCGGTGTCGGGCTTGGTCTCAAAAAAGGCATCGAGATCCTGCTTGCCGTTGAGCCGATAGGTGGCGATAGCGCCGACGCCGTCATCGGGTTTGGCAATTACCGGATAGCCGGTTTCACGAATCAGGGTGCGGGCATCATCAATGGTATGGACGACCTTTCCCCGGGCCACCGGTACACCGGCTTCGCGGAATTTGGCCTTCATGCAGGATTTGCGGCGAATGAAATCAATTTCATCGCCACGGACACCGACGATGTTAAAATCATCCCGCAACCGGGCCTCGGTACTCAGCCAATATTCATTGAGAGAGTCAAGACGGTCGATCTTCCCATAGCGGTGGGTGAAAAAGCCGCAGGCTCGTACCAGGGCATCATAGTTGTGCATATCATCGACCTGATAATATTCGGTCAGAGCGGCGCGAACATTCTGGGATAAGGTGTCGTATGGTTCATTACCGATACCCAAAACATTGGCCCCGGTCTCTTTCATATTTTGGCAAAACCGGAAGTAATGGGGCGGGAAATGGGGAGACAGAAATACAATGTTCATAAAAAACCACTCCATCAGGGCAGAATTTCAGTTTTACAAATTCGGCATTGAATAACACGAATGGTAGCTTATATCTATCGGTTCCGAGTTCAGGGTTCTGGATTCAAAGGTTAAGGCAATCTGATATTGGATATGTTCCAGAACGCTACGCGGTCCGACCGCTTTCACCCATTGGGTGGAAAAGCCTTGTCACCTTCGCGAATACGAAACTTCTTAAAATGCGGTGGTTAGGGCTCTTTAACCGGGATCCCCTGGCCCAGACCTGATTTGAAGAAGTTTTAACCACAGCGTATGTTTTTATTTGTCGAGGGTTGATCTCTTTGATAACGGCCGTCGCACCAGGGCGGGCTTGAACGCTGAAGCAGTCAACCCAGGTTTAAGGTTTCTTTAACACAAAATCCGCCATATCATATATTTCCGCCTCGTTTGGCGACCGAAAAATGTATCTTTCAGTTCCCATCGCCTGGCGAAAAACCGGCGGGTTGACGTCATGTTCTACCAAACAATTTCCGAAGGTCGACAGGATCTCATCATGACCATGTACGTATCGCTTATCCTTACGTCCGATATAGCAGCAATAGTATTTCTTTTGCGACTCAACGGACGTTCTACCCTTCACAATCAATTGGGCGTAGGCACGATACAAATCATCATCGATGCTGTAGTTCATCATGTCCAATATCGACCCGCCCGGTGGCCGGCAGTTGATCTCGATGGGCATATAGGTGTCATTGATGTTAAAAAATTCAAAATGAAAAAATTTACGGCGAATATTAAAAAGCGGCACAAGTTTTTGACCGGCGGCGCGCAGCTCATCCGGAATGTAACGGTTGACATAAAAAAACGTGTCTTTTCCAAGAACGTATTCGAGAACGCCATCGCCGTAAATCAATGAATTTTCGAAAACAACGTTGCCGTTGTAATCCGTCAAACCATCATAGGTGACAATACGACCGTCAATAAATTCCTCGATCAGATAGTCCTCGGAGATGCCGGACAGATGTGATTTGAGCTGGTTCTTATTTTCTACCTTGTAAATGCCGCCGGCTCCCACCCCTTCATCCGGTTTTAATATCAGAGGATATCCCAGTGTCTCCGCCAGATCCAACGAGTGATCGATGTCTATAATCCGCTGCCCCCGGGCAACCGGCATCCCGCAGTGTTCGAAGATCTGCTTCATGATGGATTTTTTCTTTAGCCTGGGCAGATCCTGTTTTTTGATACCGTCAATGCCGTATTTTTCATTGATCATAACTTCCAGAGTCAGCCACTGCTCATTGTGGGATTCCACCAAATCAAATTTTTCTGCAAACCCGGAAGCCTTCTTCTGCGCCAACAGCTGATCCAGCCCGCGTTGCACGGACCCTGCGTTATTCAAATCCGCCCGGACATACCAGGTTAACGCCGATCGCAAGCTCTCGGGCATGAAATAAAAATCCGCCTCCCCCAATCCCCAGACGCGAACGCCCAGCGAATCCAACTGCTCAATAAAATGAGCATAGTTGGGAGGAAACTCGGGAGAAATATATAACAAATCCATGGGACACCTATCCGCCAACAAATGAGTTTAGATAATATTATTCTTAAATTTTCTGACAAGATTAACAGGATGGACAGGATATAGCTAAACGAAGCTAATAATATCCTGTTAATCCCGTTAATCCTGTCTAATTAAATGAGATTTCATATATGGCTGCTAAAGTATTCGTAAAATTTCCCGAAATTTATTAGGAATAAAAGGAGAGCATTGATATGAGAAAACGTGCGTCGTCACCTACTTCTTTTCGGGCGCCATTTAAATTTATCCGAAATATGATTCATAATATTTTCACCTACCTATCATGCTATGCGTGCGACACATCAGACAACCGGACATTGTTGCGAAAACTGTACAATGCCGGTTATCTGGAAGAGGGAAAATATCACCAGTTTCGAAAGCGATGTTTGGATGACAGTTTCGACCCCGAAGAGATACACAAATCCTTTCCCTGAAATTTGGAATATCGGGCAGGCGGCAGCAGTGCCTGGATGTTAAAGCGTCTTGAGCTTTTCGATGTGAGCCTTGCGCTTTTTGCCCAGTCTCTTCAGTGTTCTCGCCACTTCCGGCAAGGCTTTGATTTTTTGGGAAGCCTCACTGTAATAGTTTTCTCCTCTTACTTCCAGTCGATGGGCTGTTTCCAACACTTCAGCGGCGGACATCGATTCCGCCCCCTGGCATGCCTCACAGAACCGATCACGTTTAAAATCTTTGATCGGCTCTAAAATCATTTCCGTCACATTCTCACGACGTGCGCGTTGAACGGTTTTGAGGTTCTTCCTGACATCGGCTGCCAGCTCCTTAAAAGCGGACTTGTATGCCGCGCAGGCCGGATTGGCCGCCACCAGCTCATAAAATTCCAGATCCTGACATTCCAGGTTCTCGGCAAAATTTAGTATACTACCAAAGTTTTCCAGCGGCATCTTTTCCTCCTGAATCCGGGAATCACGGCGATTTTACAACCAT
>JARFPZ010000393.1 GCA_029288035.1 Desulfosarcina sp. | reverse complement strand
CGGGGTGTCTTTTTGCACCCGTCTGCATTTCGGCCGACCGCTGGAAGGGGAAGACAATTATTATATTCGGCTGGCATATTCGGGTATCAATCCGCCGGAAATCAAGGAAGGTCTGGGGAAACTTAAGGCCTTTATTGAAGGTTAAACGAATCGGTTCCCGGTTCAGGGTTCAACGTTCAGCGTTGCTTCTGGCCTGAAAAGCGGCCAGTTTGATCGAACATGAAACTGAAGTTGCATGGGATTTTACAGCATTATCTGGTTCAAAATGGCAAGCAGTCTGAAACGGTAGTAACCTTTGAACCCTGAACCTTGAACCCTTAACCCAAGATATGTATGCCTACCCAGTACAACAGCGGATCCAAAAAATCAATCGCCTTCATAAATCTGAAAATTCAATCACTTTTACTGGCTCGGGTAGAAAATAGATTAATACAAGTGCCGCCATTGGAATAAAAGCGATACATCTCAAAATCGCCCGAATACCGAATGCGTCGGCCATCATACCCGCAAGGGGCATTAGGATTCCGGCTGTCCCCAGCGCCAGACCCATTACGATGCTGGATACCAGGGATCGACCTTTGGGAACGATCTTCTGGGCCAGGGCCACTGCAGGAAACAGGGTAGCCAATAGCAGGAATCCGCTCAAAAATGCAAGCGCATAAAGCTTCCACCCGGAACCGTGAATGAACAGAAGAATACAGGGAGAAGGATCAGCCGGGTTCGGTAACGGTCGGCCAGATAGCCGAACACAGGCTGAATCAGAAAGGCCATGAAGGTGGCAATCCCGGTAATCATCCCTACTTGGGTCAGGCTTAAGCTGAATTTATCGGCCATCAACGGCAACATCGGCCGAATAAAAGATTGGAAAAAATCACCGATAAAATGAATTAGAAACAGGGCGAATATTGCTTTTTTGTTGATTTTGACGGCTTCGGTCACAGGGGTTCTCAGTTAAGGATTTTTAGTCCCGCTCCTCTACCACTTTGCCCTGCCGCGGTAAAGAAGAATCGACCCGGACCGGAAATTCTGATATTGACGTGTTGCTCAACTCCGCAGATAAGAGGCACCGTTGACGTCGATGATGCTGCCGGTGAGATAATCCGTACCTTCGTCCGCCAAGAACAGCACGACGCCGGCGACTTCTTCAGGGCGCGCCACACGATTCAGGGGGCTTTGCGCACGGATGGCATCTCCTTCAGATCCGGAGAGCACGGAAGCGGCCATATCAGTTTCCACAAATCCGGGGGCAACGGCATACACGAAGATGTTATGGGGGGCCAGAGCCTGGGCCATGGATTGACTGAAGGCGTTGAGTCCGGCCTTACTAGCGCCGTAGGCCGGGGCGTTCGGCTCACCTCGAAAAGCACCCCGTGAAGTGATGTTGATGATTTTTCCGCCGCCGTTTTTCATCATGTGACGGACCACATGGAAAGACAGATGGGCCGGTCCCAGCAGATTGGTAAATATCGTCTTTTTCCAACTTTGCTGCCATTCTTCAAAGGCTGTGGTGGCCACCGGGTGAAATTCATACACGCCGGCATTGTTGACCAGAACATCGATTTTTCCCATTTCCTTAAGGGCTTTTTCGGCCATGTTGCCGACGGCATCGGCGTCGGCCAAATCGGCGGATACTATCATGTGAGATTTACCGGATAGGTTGGCCAGGGTTTGCTCTGCCGCTTGGCTGTTTTTATGAAAATGTACCACAACCCGGGCACCGCTGTCGGCAAACCGGCAAGCAATTTCTCTTCCGATACCGCGGGATGCCCCCGTCACCATCACCACCTGGCCTGAAAAATCTTTTTTCATCTTTAATCCATCCTTTCCGTCCGGCTATGTTACCTGCAGATTGCCTACAATTTGTCCTTGAGTTTAGAAATAGAGTTATAAATTTTATAAAAAATACATATTTTTTAAATAGATTAACATTGAAATCAACACTTTTTTGCTGATTTAGTGAATCCCCCGGTGTTTTCTCAGAAAGCCCCTAGTATCGGTGATATCAGACGTATGAAACACACCTTTTTGCCCTTGACTTGACCATTTGAATTGACTACTATGTCTTAATAACGGAGGTGGCCGTATGAAAACCATTGGAATTAGCAAATTTAAATCACATGCCTTGAAAATTTTGGACCAAGTTGCAAAAACTCAGGAAATAATTGTCATAACAAAGCGAGGTAAGCCAATAGCCCAAATAACACCGTATCGCACTTCTGATATAAACCCCAAGGCGGGTAGACTTTCTGACGCTCTTGTTTTTGAAAAAGATGTAATTTCACCATTGGGCGAGGAAATGTGGGATGCCTGCAAATGATATATCTGCTTGATACGCATACCTGGATCTGGTGGAACATGAACCCACAGAAGTTGTCACAAAGGGTTAAAGGGTTAATTGGCAATGCTGAGATGTATGATGAGTTGCTATTGTCCGCAATTTCTCCCTGGGAATTCAGCAAACTCCTTGAAAAAAAGAAAGTAGGAATTTCGTGTAACCCAGAGGATTGGATAAATACTGCCCTTGATATGCCAAAACTTAGGTTAGTGCCCCTCTCTCCTGTTTTATCATACCGCTCAACTGTGCTACCGCAGCCTTTCCATAATGACCCGGCTGACCAAATTATTGTGGCAACGGCAAGGGAAGAAAATGCCACGATATTGACAAAAGATGAAAAAATTCTTTCTTATGATAATGTTCGAAGTTTTTGGTAACCAATAAAAAATTGGCCGGGCTGCGCAGTTGAGCAGCCCGCCAGATTGATTCCGTAAAATATGAAAATCAAAATTTACACAACAGGTGGTACGATCGACAAGGTTTACTTCGACCAAAAATCAGACTATCAGGTTGGAGATCCACAAGCGAGCGGTGTGTTGGAGCGGGCCAATGTTGTTCTGGACTACAAGGTGGAATCTATTATTAGAAAAGACAGCCTTGACTTTACTGAAGAAGACCGTGAGCTGATCAGGAAAAAGGTGGCGTCTACTCCACTGGAAAGAGTTGTCATCACCCACGGCACAGATACCATGATTGATACCGCAAAGGTGCTCAAAAATATTTCCGGTAAAACGATTGTAATGACGGGATCAATGTATCCTGCCCAATTCCGAGATAGCGATGCGGTGTTTAACATCGGAGGCGCCGTGACTGCGGCTCAACTTCTCGGGCCCGGAGTCTATATCGTAATGAATGGTCGCGTTTTCAAACCACATCAGGTCCGAAAGAATATAGAATTGAATAGATTTGAAGAAATAATCATAAAACAACAGGAGGAAAATGGATGAGTTTGGTATACTTCACCAGGCATCCAGATGTTGTCATAGACCCTGATGTACCCGCAGAATTAGAGATTGACAGAGCCGACCACGGGTTATATTTTGGTGGTATGAAAATAAAGACATCTATAATGCTGTCAAATGAGGTACTTAAAGCTAAGGAAAATCATGAAATCTAAATGGGTGTTTATTTTATTAGCAATCTTCCTGTCCTGTGCTTCAAATGCTGGAGCTGATAAAGCCATATTTGCTGGCGGCTGTTTCTGGTGTATGGAGTCAGATTTTGAAAAACTTGAGGGCGTAACCGATGTGATTTCAGGGTTTACGGGCGGGACGTTAAAAAACCCGACCTACAAAGGCAACCATGAAGGTCACTATGAAGCCGTTGAAATAACCTATGATCCGGATGAGGTTAGTTATAAAGAGTTGTTGGAGCACTACTGGGTTAATATTGATCCCTTTGACGCAAAAGGACAATTTTGTGATAAAGGCCCAAGTTATTTAAGTGCTATTTTCGTAGCTAACGAAACAGAAAAAAAACTTGCTGAACAATCTAAAAGGAAAGTTCAAGAACAATTTCCCGACAAAACCGTTGTGACGCCAATATTAAACACATCAATCTTTTACCCCATTAAAGGTAACGAAAGTTATCATCAAGATTATTATAAGAACAACCCAATTCGTTACAAGGCCTACCGCTGGAATTGTGGTCGCGATAAACGATTGAAAGAAATTTGGGGTGATAAAGCAAAACATTGAGATACTGCTAATAGCCAAGGTTCTCGCCGATCAACTTGACGTGAATCCGATCCTTGATCATATGGCCTTCGATCGTACTCCACATATTGCAAATACGCTGCGGCGCTCGGCAGTCCGAACACAAGCCGGTCTCGACGCAAGGGTTTTTGAGCCCGTAGCGGATATTGTTAACCGGTGCGGCATAATGCTTGACCCGTGAAACGGCTGTTTCCAGGTCAGATGCAACCTTGTTCATGCCCACCGCTAGGATCACCTTTTTAGGCCCGAAGGCCATCGCCGCGACCCGGTTGCCCATGCCGTCCAGATTAACCAACCGTCCGTCCAGGGTAATTGCGTTGGTGCTGGCAATCATAACATCGGCGGTCATACCCTGGCGCCGGAGTTCCAAACCCTCCTCCGGTGACAATCCGGATAGGTACGGATCAATCAACTTTACTTCCGGCAAGGCGGCAATTGCCTCCCAAAGGCCCATTCCGACAGCCGTCATCGATCCGCAGCGAAAAACGGTGGCACCATGCGGGATCATGTCAACAATCTCCGCTTTGGCCTGGACCGCGTCAACTGTGTAGCTGCCTGCCATGCGGCGTTTTTCAAGGTTTTTTATGATCTTTGCAGCCACTTTTTCATTCCACTCCTGTTGATGTTGATCCATAGATTGCCTCCTTTAAAGGTTTTTAAATCAGATTTTACGAAACGTCACTAGTTCTGAATTTTCTTATGAAGTTCAAGCGGCCCCAATGACTTATAAACTTTTCCGCTGCGGATGTCATCCTGGTAAATGGGAAATTTCCCCTTGAAATTTCCGAGATCCTTCCACAATTGGCTGGTCCCCATGGTGCCGTATTCCCTCACGCGCGAAACGAGATCCAAATCAATTACTTCCGTCATGATCAGCTCGCTTGCCCCCGAAGTTTGAAGAACACGGCCCTGAGGATCAACGAAAATCGAGCCGCCGACACCACCGACGCCCAAGCCATTGACATTGAAGAAATAGAGCTGGTTTGAAATTGCATTGGCCTGAGCCATGATCAACTCCTGGGGTCGATCCGAAGTATAGGTTGCTGTGGGACAAAAAATCGCTTCAGCACCCATCCAGGCCAGGCTTCGGGCTACCTCGGGAAACCATATGTCGTAACAAATGCACACACCGAATCGACCCTTTCCCGGTATGTCGAAAACACAAAATTCCTCACCGGCTTCGGTTTCTTCCAGGGGACGCCAGGGAAAAATTTTACGATATCTGGCGACCATCTCTCCGTCCGGAGAAATAACCACCGAGGTGTTATAAATTTTAGCGCCTTCTTTTTCGTAAAACGATCCAGGTATGAGCCATTTTTTTTCTTTTCGGGCCCAATCAATGAATTTGTCCAGCGATGAATTCGGAATGGGCATGGCCAAATTCAAATCCATGCCGCTGAGACATAATTCACTGAAAAAAATAACGTCCACCCAGGGGAATTGTGCGACCACTGATTTCAATTTTTTGAGCATCCCGGCCGTGTTGTCTTCTCCCTTGTCCACGCGCATTTGTATCCCGGCCACACCAAGATTTCTGGCCATATTTCCTCCATACCCTGATTGAGCGAAAAACGCTCAACTAAACGTTATTTGTTATTTGTAAATCGTTATTAGCTCATCTTCTATATTAAAGTTGCTGCAGTTCCATCTCTCGTCACTCGTCATTCGTCCTTCATAAGGCGTCCATATTTTTTCATTACTTCACAAAGACGATCATGAGGAATTGCGATCACCTTGTGATCATCCTGGCCGATCATGGTCTCAGCCGCCACCAGGGCATTGATAATGGCTTCCTCTGTCGCGGATACCGTCGCGTCAAAAATCGGATCCAATTGTTCGTTGGGGACCATGGTTAACTGAACGATATCCTGAGCTACCGCCGCAGTGGCGTTGGCCGTGGAAAAGGCCAAAAAAATGTCTCCCGAAAAATTGCTTCCGATGCTGCCGGTACGTCCGAGTCCCAGGGCCGCCCGACGGGCCAGCCGCTTCAACTGATGAGGCATCAGGGGCGCGTTTGTAGCAACCACGATGATAATTGAGCCCTCCTCCTTGGATTTGACTAAATTTTCTCTGATTTCCATCCCGGCCGGAACACCGACAATGCGAAGGTCATGTCTCAGCCCATGATTGGCCTGTACCAGTACGCCCACCGTATACCCGCCTGTTTTTTCATCCAACCGCCTGGAAGCCGTACCGATGCCGCCCTTGAATTCATGGCAGATCATTCCCGTACCGCCGCCCGTATTTCCTTCTGCTACCGGCCCGGGGCAAGCATTTTCGATAGCTTCAAACACATGCGGTTTTCGGACATGAAATCCGTTGATATCGTTTAAATAACCGTCAAAGGTTTCCGCGACGACGGGCAGGGCCCAGGGTTGATCCATTTTAGCCTTTGCGATTTGCCATTCGATTACGGCGTCCCGCACGATACCGACACTGTGAGTATTGGTCAACATAATGGGACCTTCCAAAAGGCCGGATTCTTCCACCCAGTGCGTACCGGTCATTTCGCCATTGCCGTTTAGCGAAAAATACCCGGCAAAAACACGGGCGCAGCCGGCATTACCGCGTGGCAATATCGCTGTCAGACCCGTTCGAACCGGGCCCTGTCCAACGATTAATTTTCCCTCTCCGGAAACGAGGGTCACATGGCCGACGGTGACACCATCAACATCGGTGATGGCATTCATGGGTCCCGGTGATCCTTCAAAAGGAATGCCGAGATCACGGGCTCTTGGCTTTGGTGACGTCATATCCGGTATTACCTCCTTTGATTGCTAATAATTTATGATGCAATGGACATCTCTCATAAAATCTGCCGCTTTGACAGCCTGCCGTTTCTCAATGAGCTCGATCAGGGTCAGATGCTCATCATAATTCATTTGCCGCATTTTTCTGCTCCAATCCTTCTTGCCGAATTCGAATAAACGCTGGCGAATTATATTGACCTGGTTTAGCAAGGGAACATTTGAAGAAAGGTCGAGGTAGACATTATGAAATGCCGTGTTAAGATCCCAGTAACGACTGAATTTTGTCCCCGAAATATTTACCATCATTTCTTGATTGATTTCTTTCATGCGCTCGATGTCTTTGATCCCTATAATTTCAACCGCCGAAAGCAACGCGCGTGAATCCAAGGCTCCAAGCATTTCGTAAAAGTCTTCAATATCCTGCTGGTTCAGTTCATTGATTCGGATTCCCCGTTGTGGCAGAAACGTAACAAATCCCTCGGTTTGAAGCTGCAAAAGAGCGTCCCGGAGCGGTGTCCTGCTGATGCCCAGCTGCTCTATCAGTTGATTAATACTGATAAACATCCCGGGTTTGAGGTTTTCTTCCTTGAGCTCATTGCGCAGGAATTCGTATACCTGGCTCCGCAGCAGCTGGGGGCCGGCATAATTTGTTATTTTCATGGTGGATTTGGTTTCCATTATAGCTTTTTACCTGCCAATTATTTGATTAAGTGTGTCAAACAAATATTGGGTTTTGCAATCAACAAGTGTTTTGAGTGTTCAGTGTTCAGCACAGCCTTGGCCTGAAAAGTTTACCTGCCTCAGGAAAGCGACCAGTTTGATCTAATAAAAAACTTAAAAGCATAAACGTTTTATCTTCTGGCGCACCAGGATCAACAGGATGGACAAGATATAAAAAACGATACTAAACCAGAAATATCCTGTTAGCCCTGTCAATCCTGTCTAAATTAATGAACATCGAACGTCGAATTAAGGAATTCTTTCTATTTTAATTGTTAAAAAAAGCAGAGCGAAGCCTCTGGCTCGTAGAGGTTGTAGCGCCTACGCCTCGGAGAGCGACATCCATCATCCGTCAATCGTCATTTGTCATTCGTTATTCCACGTAGTTTCACGCCAAATGGCATGCCACCTGCCGCTGACCCAACCGTCGCAACTCCGGCTCCTTCTCACGGCACATCGACACGACTTTCGGACACCGTGTATGGAACCGGCAGCCGCTGGGTGGATTAATCGGTGACGGTATCTCCCCCTCCAACAAAAGACGTTTTTGCCTGACACTCGGGTCCGCCTTTGGGATCGCTGCCAGCAACGCCTGGGTATAAGGGTGCAGCGGTTGTTCGAACACGGCCTCCACCGGTCCGGCCTCGACCAGTTTTCCCAAGTACATCACAAGAATCCGATCCGCAATATATTTGACCACGAGCAAGTCATGGGTAATGAATAGATACGTCAGGTTTTTGCTGCGCTGGAGTTTTCTGATCAGATTTAAAACCTGAGCCTGGACGGAGACATCCAGGGCAGATGTCGGCTCATCAAAAATTAGAAACTTGGGATCCAATGCCAGCGACCTCGCAATGGCAATACGCTGGCGCTGTGCGCCGCTGAATTGATGGGGAAACCGATTCAATTGCTCGGGCTTGAGCCCCACCTGAGCCAACAATTCAAGTACTTTCCGGCGCAGCCGGGCACCATTGATTTTGGCATGGGTTTTCAGCGGCTCGCCCACGATCTGGAGAACCTTCATGCGAGGGTTAAGCGATGAATAGGGATTCTGAAATACGATCCCCATCTCCCTTCGCAAGGCACG
>JARFPZ010000323.1 GCA_029288035.1 Desulfosarcina sp. | reverse complement strand
ATTTTCAATGACATGCTGCATGGTCGACATACCGCTGAGAGTGACGGAAACTTCGGAGTGATTCCAAATCCACTGTAAGGCCCAATCTGCAGGTGTACGGCGTATATCGGCACTTTCCCACAACTCGGCAACAGATTTGGGTATTTTTGTCGTCAATTGACCGCCGCGCAAAGGCTCCATGACAACGACGGCAAGCCCCTTATCGGCGGCATATTGAAGCCCTTTGATACCCGCCTGATATTCAATGTCCATAAAGTTGTATTGAATCTGACAAAACGTCCATCGGTCGGTGGCATTTACGATATCTTTGAATACCGCAAAATCATCATGGAACGAAAAGCCCAGATAGTGAATTCTTCCGTCAGATAGAACGCGCTCGGCCCAGTTTAGAACTTCCCTATCTCTCAGTCTTGGCCAGCGAGTTGAATTCAGTGCGTGCAATAGATAAAAGTCGATATAATCGGTCTGCAGCTTTTCAAGCTGTTCATCAAGGAAACGGTCAAAATCATCGGGACTTTCAACAAGCCAGGAGGGACGTTTGGTGGCCAACTTTACCTTTTTGCGGTACCCATTCAGAAGCGCCCTTCCCACGACAATTTCGCTCTGCTTTTCATGGTAGGGATAGGCCGTATCCAGGTAATTGACACCATGGTCAATGGCATAGCGGATCATTTCGATGGCTTGCGGTTCATTGACATGGGACGGATCATTACCAATAGTGGGCAGTCTCATGGCACCGAAACCTAATACGGCCACCTCCCAGTCCAGGCGTCCAAACTTTCTATATTTCATTTGATCTCCTTTTGAGCAAAAAACGCTTTTAATAATCACAGCGGTTTATAAAAAGAGGGTATGACCCGATTCGTAATCGGGGCAAATCAGCGACCACCAGCAGAGCGGGTGTATGAGGCAGGCCCCTCGAAGGGGCCGGAGCCTTGCCTTGCTGGTGATCGCTGATTTGTGAATTGAATATCACACGGTGCTAAATGGTGTCAAAGGCTGAAAATTCAAAAGAATCGATAATTAACCCGGAGCAAAGCGGAGGCGGTCAGGCGCAGGCTGTTAATTCTGCCATGGAAAGAAAGGACACTTGATAAAGAACGAAACTCATCAATGCTGCAATACTGGTTGAAATAGAATCTTCATGTTTATTGCCTGCTTGAATTTATACGCAGTCAAGAGCCGGATTTTGAAATGCGATTATTATGGCTGTTTAATCGTTTGCAGTTCGATTATGGAGAGAGGCAAAATGAAAAAATATACTTCCAGACCAGTTTCTTTTTGCTTATCGGATAAAACCTATGATAAATATCCTCGGCACTTTATAAGAAGGATAAGCAGTTACAAGGAATATATTGGGTAGCCTAATAGGCATCGACAACCTGTAAGCGAAAAAGCGACAATGTCCAACCATGCCCAAAGCTATGACAGCCCCATCAAAAGCATATATTACCTGATCGCCGGGGTAACCGTTTTCTCACTGCAAGACGTCATCATCAAATGGATAAGTGGCAAATATCCAGTAAATGAGATCGTATTGATAAGAAGCTGCTTCGCTATTATTCCAATTCTATTTATTGCCCATTTAGAGGGCGGAGTGCAGTTACTGCGCACGACCAATTTATGGGGTCATATCATTCGTTCCTTTTTCATGTTTTGCGCCTATATTTGCTTTTATTTATCTTTGGCGGCGCTTCCGTTGGCTGAAACGGTAAGCTTGTTTTTTTCAGCCCCAATTTTTATAACGATTTTATCTGCTATATTCTTGGGAGAAAAAGTTGAGATTCGAAGCTGGATAGCGGTTTTGGTTGGGTTTCTCGGCGTTATTATAATGTTGCGGCCTGGTTTTAAAATGATAGATCCGGCAGCCCTTTTAGCGATATTAACTGCATTTTTATACGCCATTGCATCAATCATTACCAGAAGATTAGGAAGAACTGAAAACGGCGTATCAATGGCGTTTTACCTTACAGTCACGTACATTATTTTCTCTACCATATTTACCATAGCCTTAAACAACATCGCTGTTACCCAAACAATTCATCCCAGTTTAAATTTTCTCCTTCGAGAATGGCGACTGCCTTCACAAGGTGATCTATTTCTCTTCACGATCATAGGTCTAATCGCCGCAGCGGGGTTTTATTTCCTTTCACAGGCTTACCGATTGGCGCAGCCATCATCAATTGCCTCCTTTGAATATATTGCCGTTCCTTTGAGCGTCATCTGGGGTTATCTTTTTTTTAAGGACATTCTTGAATTTCAATCCGTTGCCGGCATGATTTTAATTGTTGCGAGCGGGCTATATATATTTGGGAGCACGAAGGGATTAACAAACAAGTATATGTTAAGCATATTTAAGACAAAAATAAGAAGATGATGGTACCCAATTTTAGAGCTCATAGCTATAGTTTGCCAAGTCTTCAACTTTTTGTAAAAATTGAAATTGTAAACATAGCGTGCCCAAGTAAACATCGTGAAGGATCCAAAACACTTGTGAGTGGATAAACAGATTCCAGTTTATCAAGGTTTCTAATAGATCTAGAAACACATGCCATTCTGACTAAATTAAAACGTTATTCTGACAAACGCTCTGTTTGCCATTCAATTTGCTTTGTTGTATATACCGCTTATTCAATATTTAACAAGCGAGGTCGATATGGATTTTAAGCAGGCTCTCCAATATGCACGGACCAACGGCGAGGAATGCATCCCCACTGTTTGTGGAATGTGCGGCCCAGGTGGCCCCGGAGGCGGCTGCGGTATTTATGCTTTTGTCAAAGACGGTCGATTTACAAAAGTTGCCGGGATGGACGAATCCCCGGTCAACAATGGAGCCCTCTGCGCCAAGGGCCATGCCGCCCCCCAGTGGGTTTACTCACAGGATCGGCTGACCCATCCCCTGAAGCGTATCGGCAAGAAGGGGGTTGGCAAATTTGAAAAGATCAGCTGGGACGCAGCCATCGATCACATCGCTGAAGTGCTGACACAGCAAAAGAAAACCTTCGGCGCCGAATCCCTGGCTATTCTGTCTCCTGCCAAACGTTCCTATAGTGAATATCTCCACCGTTTTCTGACAGCCCACGGTAGTCCCAATTACGGCCACAGCGGGATCTGCTACATGCAGCGTGAGTTCGCCTATTGCTACACCGTGGGTGATTTCCCTCGGCCAGACTATGGCCAAAGCGATCTGATAATCTACTGGGGACGTCAACCCATTTATTCGGGCCCGGTTGCCCGGCCGGCACAGGCCTTTATGGCCGCCAAACAGCGCTCTGCGAAAATTATTGCCATAAAACCCTCGGTGGAGCCTGATGTCGGCTTGGCCGATATTTGGGTGCCCGTACGTCCCGGCACTGATGCCGCTTTAGCTCTGGCCATGTTGAATGTGGTGACCGGAGAAAACCTGATTGATCATGCCTTTGTAGAAAAGTGGTGTTATGGATTCAAACGTCTCCAGGGCCACGTCCAACAGTTTGACCCCAGATGGGCTGAAAATATCAGCGGTGTACCAGCTTCACAGATTGTAGAAGTGGCCCGGCTCTACGCTACAACGCCTCGCGCCGCCATAGACCTGGGCAATGGTGTTGAACATACCCCCTCTGCTAGCGACGCGATTCGTGCCATTGCCATACTGATGGCCATCACCGGCCACTTGGACCGGCCGGGGGGAAATATTTTTGCCATGCCTCCGAAAGCTGCTCCAAAAGATATCCTGTTGCCGGAACGCTATACGCCGGAGCTGATAAACAAGCTAGTTGGCCCGGAATTCCCCTTTGCGTTTCAGCCTTTTGTGGATGGTCCCACATCGGCCTACTACCGCATTCTGGAAAGTGTGCTCACTGGAAAGCCTTACCCTGTACGAGCGGTTATCGCTCCGGGAACACAGGCTTCGGTCAGCACTCGGGGAACAAAAAACGTTTTAGCAGCTTTACAAAAACTAGACTTCTACGTTGTCGTCGATGTGGCCCGCACCGCCGATATGCCCTATGCTGATATCGTCATGCCGGTGGCCACCAGCTATGAAGTCGATCATCCTTTCCAAATGGTGCCCGGCTGGCTGATGGCGACCAACCGGGTCATCGAGTCCATAGGGCCGTTCAAATCTATTTTCGAATTTTTTCTAGACCTGGCCAATGCCATAGGCTATGGCGAAGATTTCTGGAACGGCAACATCGATGCGGCCATGGATGACCAGCTCGAGCCGTTGGGGATGGATATGGCGGAACTAAAGCAAAAGCAGACCGGTGTCATGTATCCGCCGGTGCCGCCGGTCTATGAAAAATTCGATGCGGTTTTCAATCGTCGAAGTGCGAGCTTAGACCGAGGGCCCTACCTTCCTCAAGGAAAGGTGGCTCTATATAACACCACCTTCGAGAAAGCCGGATTCACCCCCTTGCCGGAATGGAGGGAGCCGCCGGAAAGCCTTAGTGCCACGCCCGAATTGACAGACAAATATCCATTGATTCTTTCCGACTATCATACTTCGAAAAACTTCAGTGCGTCATGGCAGCGCAATGTGCCCCATTTGAGAGAAATTCAACCTGATCCGGTTCTGCATATCCACCCGGAGGCCGCCTCGGTGCGCCAGATTGACGAAAACGACTGGGTGATTGTAAAATCTCCGCATGGGTGGATGAAAGTCAAAACGGAAATATATCCTGGCATCCGGCCTGATACGGTCATGATCCTGCACGGGTGGTGGCAGGGCTGCCGGGAGCTGGGCCTTGAAGATTTTCCCCTTGCTGACGGGGGCCCTAACGTGAACAATATGTACAGCGTTGACCCGAAGAAAGCATACGATCCGTTGGTTACGGCCATGACCAGCCAGACCCTGGTTCAGGTAGAGAAGTGGGAGGCGTCATAATGCCAGCGAGCGAAAAAGAATATCTGATAGACTTTGATTCTGAGAAATGCACCCAGTGTCACGGCTGTGAAATAGCCTGCAAAGCGTGGCGGGAGCTGAGCTATGGGATTCAATATCGTCGTGTTCTGAATTTATGGCAGGGTGAGTATCCCCGCGTAAAAAACGCTTCCCTTTCACTAGCCTGCCTGCATTGTGTTGAACCAGCGTGTGCGGCTGCCTGCCCGGAAGATGCCATTTCCAAGAGAAAAAAGGACGGTTTGGTAGTCGTCGACGAGACGCTTTGCAACGGTTGCGGCATTTGCGCCGATAGCTGTGCTTTTGAGGTGCCTCAATTTGGAGAGAACGGGTTCATGCAAAAGTGTGACTTGTGTTGCGACCAGCAATTAGGCAATGCCGATCCCCCTTGTGTCGATACTTGTCCGGGAAAAGCGCTGTCATATATTGAGGTCAGTCAGGCTGATAAGAAGGCTCGTGAAGAAAAAATTACACGGCTACTCGGGGCAGGGTAATCGCAGGCTTTTGTGAACAGTCTTCAATCAGGACGAATCTTTTACCAAGCAGAACGGGGACAGGCCAAGCCAGCCATTTCTAATTAATACTAAAATATCATACAAATAGGTTCCGTTCCAATCCTTCCCGAGAGGACCTTTTATAAATTCTTGAATTCAGATACTCCAATCAACCAATGAGAGCTTTCTGATGTCAGACAAGACATACATAAGCTCAGAGTAAAGCGTCGCCAGCTTGCCGTGTTAGTTGAGCTCTAGGTTCACCATTTTCCCCTGCGCCATCGCTTCGCAGTGAGTTTGGCCAGACGCCTACGATATTTCCGTGAATCCCATGTTGCATCTTTGGTGTTCAGAAGGTGGTAGATATCATCAGACAAAATCGCACCAACAGCGTGAACAGCTTCATGTCGATCTAACCCCTGACGGGTTAGACGCTCCAAGGTTTACGGCACAGGATCTTCACCGAGGGCTGCTTGGTTCTCTACTACTACGTGAACCACCGCATGCAGGTTTTCATTTGGCAGCTCTACCTCAATATCTTCGTGGTACTTGAGAACGAGGTTAATTCGCGTAGCCTCATCGCACTCTAGCCAGACGGAAGGCTCGGGAGATCTTTCAGGGTCATAATGGTCCATGCGACGTCCTCTTTCAAAAATAATGCCTACTTTATGCTCTCCGGTCTAAATCTCTACTATACAAAAACTGCAAAATATCACAAATAAAGGCAAAATCGAGATCCGTGGATAAATCTACAATATTAGAACACATTTTCATTGCCGACATATTACTGTATTAAATATAATTCTCAGATGCTCGCAGAAACCGATACGCTCAGAGTTTCATTCCGCTGTCTAATTTTAGTCTTTGCAATTATTTTCGCTGATATAATCCAATCAAAACTCTTGGTTTCCGCTGGAACATCAGATCATTCCAATGCAGGGGAAATATCCTCTCCATCGCATGTAATCTTCTTCGCCATATCCTTCTGGTTCTCAAAACTTTGCGACGCTATTTTCATAGCTTTATTCACCTCCTGCGCATTTGCTGACATTATTATAAAAATTAGAACAAGTTTGGTTTATTAATCGTCTCAGCTAATCTTCAGTGCATGACCTCACCGTCAATTTGAGGCCGTCTATAGCTTCTATACAAATCGCTTCGCCCTGTTCAACGGAGGCCTGCTCTTCATGAATACCAGCCTGCCAGCGTTCTCCCTGCACTTGAACATAGCCAACAGGGTTAAGACGGGTCAGAGCGAAACCCTTGCGGCCGACCATCCGAAATCTGTCGGGATACTGGTTCGGGTCATGAAATCGCCAGAGAAAGGGGAATAAAAAAATATCCTTGCCCACCCACAAGCCGAGTAGTCCCCAGGTGAGATATGCCGGGGCCTCCAACCACTGTCGACCCAAGGCGAGAATCAAAATAAAGGCTACCTGCCCCGGCAATTGCAGAAGGAAATATTTAATTACAACCCGAAGCGGGGGTCTATCAGGCTTTTTATCCATATTCGCTTTACAATGCCATTAAAGCTCCGGCAGTTCAACACAAAGCACTTTTCAAAGGTATTTGGTAATCCTAGAATTTTAAGCTGAATTTTGATTTTGAGCCGAAAATAAAGAAACCGGCATCGGATAATCGAGTTTGATGGCGGTCCATAATTTTGCCCTTTTTATTCGGCTTCTCTTGCTAAAAACAGAACGGCTATCTTTCCTCAGGATACGCACACAGT